>CAZZYA010000223.1:0-5621 GCA_964658115.1 uncultured Rudaea sp.
TGGTGGGCGCAGCAGTTTGGTACGGTCAACTACGCGGCGCACGGCGGGTTCTGCTCGGTCAACATGGCCGCGGGCGGCATGTACACGATCGGCGGATCGTTCTGGGAATTCGGCGAACCCGATTGGGATCACACGAAATACCTTTTGATGTTCGGCGTGGCCGAGGATCACGACTCCAATCCGATCAAGCTGGGTTTGGGCAAACTGAAAACGCGCGGCGCGAAAATCGTCGCGGTGAATCCGGTCCGCAGCGGCTACGGCGCGATCGCGGACGAGTGGATCGGCATTCGTCCCGGCACAGACGGACTGTTCGTCGGCGCCTTGATCCGGCAATTGCTGCTGCACGATCGCATCGATTTCGAGTATCTGGTGAAGTATACAAATGCGCATTGGCTCGTCGTGCGCAATCCCGGTGGCGCGGACGACGGCCTGATCGTTCGCGACGGCGAAGGTCGCGCGATGTGCTGGGATCGGCAGACGAACGCGGCGGTCGATGCGTCCTCCATCGACATTTCGCCGACGGTCGCCGGCGAATTCACGCTGAGCGATGGCCGCCGCGCCGTGCCCGCGTTCCAGTTGCTTGCGGAGCGTTTTGTTTCCGACGATTACGCCGCCGACAATGTGGCGAATACGTGCGGTGTCGATGCGCAGACGATTCGGCGCATCGCGGCGGAAATGGCGGACGTCGCGTTCAATCAATCGATCCGCATCGTGCAACCGTGGACCGACGTGCACGGACGCACGCACGAAGAAATGATCGGTCGACCGGTGTCGATGCATGCAATGCGCGGGATCAGCGCGCACAGCAATGGCTTTCACACCTGCCGCATGCTGCACGTGCTGCAGATGCTGCTCGGCGCGATCGACACGCCCGGAAGTTTTCGCTATCAGCCGCCGTATCCGCGGCCGGTGCCGCCGTCGAACAAACCGGGCAAGAAGCGCAAGGAGAATGGGGCGCTCGACGGCAACCCGCTCGGTTATGTGCACGCGCCCGATGATCTCGTCGTCGATGAAAACGGAGCACCGCGCCGCATCGATAAAGCCTTCTCGTGGCAATTTCCGCTCGCCGCGCACGGCATGATGCACGCGGTGATTCGCAACGCCTGCAACGGCGATCCGTACCGCATCGACACCCTGCTGATGTTCATGGCCAACATGGGCTGGAACTCGTCGATGAACACCGGCGAGATGCGTCGTCTGCTCGCACAGAAAGACGACAACGGCGCATACGCGATTCCGCACATCATCTATTCCGACGCGTTTTATTCCGAAACGGTCGCGTTCGCCGATCTCGTGTTGCCGGACACGACCTACCTCGAACGTCATGATTGCATCAGCTTGCTGGATCGGCCGATTTCCGACGCCGATAGCGCATGCGATTCGATCCGTCAGCCGATCGTCACGCTCGATCGTGATGTGCGTCCGTTCCAGGACGTGCTGCTCGACATCGGCGCGCGTCTGAAATTGCCCGGCACGGTGAACGATGACGGTTCGCCAAAATATCCGCGCGGTTTCGCGCAGTTCATGGTCGAACACGAACGCGCGCCGGGCGTCGGATTGCTCGCCGGATGGCGCGGCACGAACGGCGACAAGGCCGCCGTTGGCGAGCCGAATCCGGATCAGCTCGAACGTTACAAGGCGAACGGCTGTTTCTGGCAGGAACACATGCCCGCGTCGGCGCGTTACTACAAAATGGCGAATGGCGATTATCTGCAATGGGCGAAAAAGCTCGGATTCATCGCCGAGCCGAAAGCGATCGTGCTGGAAATGTATTCGGAAAAACTGCAGAAATTCCGGCTCGCCGCGCTGGGGCATGGCGTGAACCAGCCGCCGGACAGCGAACGCGAACGCGTCGCGAAATTTTTCGATCCGTTGCCGATCTATTACGGTCCATCGGATGTCGCGCCGACCATCGACGCTGACGACCACGCATTTCCGGTCAGCGCGATCACGCAGCGTCCGATGTTCATGTATCACTCGTGGGGATCGCAGAACGCGTGGCTGCGCCAGATCGCCACGCGCAATTTTCTGTACATCCATCCCGACACTGCGGCCGCGCACGGCATCGTCGACGGCGACTTGGTGTTCGTCGAATCGGCGCACGGCAAGATTCGCGTGCCGGCGCGTCTGCACGCCGGTACGGCGCCCGGTACGGTGTGGACGTGGAACGCCATCGGCAAACGCGCCGACGCATGGAAACTGTCGAAGGACGCGCCGGAGTATACAAAAGGATTTTTGCTCAACCACGTCATCGACGATCTGATGCCGCCGCGCGCGGACGGGTACCGCTACACCAATGCCGACCCGGTCACCGGACAGGCCGCATGGTTCGATCTGCGCGTTCGCATCTACGCCGCGCAGCGGCATGAACAAGGAGAACACGCTTGACCTGGCAAGCCTGGACGGTGGCCGTCGTCGTCATCGGCGCGATGGCGCTGTTCGTCAGCGAGCGGCTGCGTTTCGACGTGGTCGGCGTGCTCGTGCTCGTGATTTTGATGGTGTTGGGAATCCTGACGCCGGCGGAAGGATTGTCCGGCTTTAGCAACGAAGCGACGGTCGTCGTGGCCGCGATGTTCGCACTCAACGGTGGACTCATCGGAACCGGCGCGTTCGATCCGCTGATCCGCGCGCTGTCGAAGATAAAGCGGTCGTGGTTGCTCACGCTGTCGATCATGCTCACGACGTGCTTTCTCGGCGCATTCATCAAGAACACCGCGCTCGTCGCCACGTTCTTGCCGGTGACGCTGAGCGTTTGTGCGCGCACACGCACCTCGCCCGCGCGCGTGCTGCTGCCGATGTCGTACGCCGCGCAAATGGGCGGCGTGTGCACGCTGCTCGGTACGTCGTCGAACCTGCTCACGAACAGTCTCGCCGTTCAGCATGGCTTGCCGGAGTTCGGCGTGTTCGATTTCACGCGGCTCGGCGCTGTGCTCGCCGTGGTCGGCATCGTTTATCTGATGCTGATCGGCCGCTGGCTGTTGCCGCGTCATATCGAAACCAACGAAGCCGAGACGCTTGAACTCGGCAAGTTCGTCACCGAACTGCGCGTCATGGCCGAATCGCCGCTGATCGGCTCGAACGTCGCCGCGCAGAAACTCGGCGAAAAGCACGGCATTTACGTGCTCGAACTCTTGCGCGGCGAAGAACGCCTGTGGGATCCGCGCGAACAGGAACTGCATGAAGGCGACGTCCTGCTCGCGCGCGGTGATTGGGAGCGCGTAGACGAATTTCGCCAGCGCTATAAACTCGAGATCGCATCGACGCTCGAATCCAACGGCAACGTGCCGAAGAAAACCGACGGCCTGATCCTTTCCGAAGCGGTGATCGCGCCCGGTACGCGGCTCGTCGGCCAGACCGTGGAGGAAGTCGGTTTCCGCTGGAAATACGACGCCGCCCTGCTGGCATTGCAACGGCGCGGACAGATCCTGCGCGACCAGCTCAAAAATACGCGTTTGCAGGTCGGCGACATTCTCTTGCTGCTCGCCGATCAGCCGGCCACGCGTGAGCTGCGCCGGCAATCGGGTCTGGTTATGCTGAGCGAACGCGGTGATCGCCGCGAATCGCGCCGCCGCGCGCCGTTGGCCATCGTCATCCTGATCGGCGTGATCGCGTTGGCGGGTTTCGGCATATTTCCGATTGTGGTCAGCGCGCTGCTCGGCTGCGCAGCGATGGCGCTCACCGGCTGTTTCAATTTCGAGGACGTCTACGAGTCGATGGACTGGCGAGTCATCATCCTGCTCGGCGCGATTCTTCCGCTTGGCATCGCGCTCGACAAGACCGGGCTCGCGCAGCATATCGTCGACGGCGGCATGGCGCTGGTCGGCGATCGCGGACCGCTCGCCGTGTTGCTTATGGTTTATCTCGTGACCGCGTTTTTGACCGAGTTGATGGGCCACAATCCATCCGTCGTGCTGATGGTGCCGATCGCGATTTCGCTCGCGCACGCCATGCACGTGAGTCCGACGCCGTTCGTGATCACTGTCGCGTTCGCGGCGGCGACGTCGTTCGCCACGCCGGTCGGCTATCCGACGAACACGATCGTTTACGGCGCGGGTGGCTACAAGTTCACGGACTTCATGAAGGTCGGCATTCCGCTGATCGCGATTTTCTGCGCGCTGTCGATGCTGCTGATCCCGCAGTTCTGGCCGTTCACGCCATGACGATGCTGCCGCCGCCATCGCCGAAGAAACTCGGCCTGGTCATCGATCTGGACATCTGCGTCGGTTGTCACGCCTGCGCCGTCGCGTGCAAAGAGTGGAACGACGGCGGCCAGTTCGGTCCGCTGCCCGACGAACACGCATATGGCAAGCAACCGCTCGGCGTGTGGTTCAACCGCGTGCACAGCTACGAAGTCGCGAAAGAAGGCGAACGCGCATCGAACGCGATGACGATCCATTTTCCGCGTTCGTGCCTGCATTGCGAAACGCCGGATTGCGTGACGGTATGTCCGACCGGCGCGAGCTACAAACGCGCCGACGATGGCATCGTGCTCGTCGACGAAAACAAATGCATCGGCTGCCAGCTTTGCGCGTGGGCGTGCGCATACGGCGCGCGCGAGTTCAGCGAAGAACGCGGCGTGATGCAGAAGTGCACGTTGTGTGTGGACCGCATCTACAACGAGACGTTCGAGGAATACGATCGCCAGCCCGCGTGTGTGATGGCGTGTCCGACGCGCGCGCGGCACTTCGGCGATCTCGGCGATGCGAATTCCGGCGTATCGAAACTCGTCGCCGAGCGCGGCGGTTACGACCTGATGCCGGAAACCGGCTACAAACCGATCAACAAATATTTGCCGCCACGGCCGCGCAAGGACGCGAGCGTATCGACCGTCGCGATCGAAAGCGAAACAGCCGTGGATTTCTCGACCGCTTCGCCCGCGTTGCGCTGGATCGACAAACTGCTGTCGCGCTGATGCGTCCGACGTTTTCGATCATTTTCTTTACTGTCGTATCGGGTTGTGGATTCGGTCTGCTGTTTCTCGCCGGCGCGATTTTGTGTGTCGCGCCGAGCGCGCTGTCGCGCCACGCGACACTCGCCGCGCTCGCGCTCGGTGTTGCGTTCGCCGCGGCGGGATTGTCATCGTCGTTATTGCATCTCGGTCAGCCACAACGTGCGTGGCGCGCGCTGAGTCAATGGCGATCATCGTGGTTGTCGCGCGAAGGTGTGGCGTCGTTGGCGACGTTCGTTCCGGTGGCGATTCTTTTCGTCGTCGTCTGGAATGGGAGCGGCGCATTCCGCGTCGTCGCCGCATTCGTCGCCGTGTTGTCGGCAATCACCGTCGTTTGCACATCGGGTATCTACACTTCGCTGAAACCGATTCGAGCCTGGAGCAATGCGTGGGTGCTGCCGGCATATCTGTCGCTCGCCGGCGCGAGTGCGGCGTGCTGGTTGTGGCTGCTCACGACGGCGTTCGATCGAACATCGTTCGCGGCGTGGCTCGTCGTCGCGCTGTGCGCGTTGGGCGCCATCGTCAAGGTCGGCTATTGGCGATTCGTCGATTCCTACGTCGGCGAATCGACACCCGAATCGGCGACGGGACTGGGTCGCTTCGGCACGGTCCGGACGTTCGAAGCGCCGCACACCGAAGAGAATTATCTCACGCGCGAAATGGGATTCGTGCT
>CAZZYA010000224.1:0-2812 GCA_964658115.1 uncultured Rudaea sp.
ACTACGCGCGGTACGAGAAGGTTCCCGCAACCGTCGACAAATTGTGGACAGACCGCGGAATGCTCGCCGCATGCGACAGAGCTGATGAGAAAGCTGCGCTAACTCATTGTTTTTCACGGGCTGACGTGAGGCTAAGTAAAAATTCGCTCGCACCACTTGACATCAATTGCCTAGGTGTTATACTTACATACATCACTAGAACGACAGTTCACTGGAGTCGATCATGAATATCACATCGTTGTTCGTTCGCGCGCTGTTGCTGACGGTTTTTTCGGTAGGTGTCGCTGGCGTCGCGGCGATCAATCGCGCGACCCCGACAGTTTCCCCAACTGTCGCGGCGCGCGCGACAGACACTCTCGTCGAACTGCCGACTGTCTCGGTCCGTCCGACCACCGCCGAGATTGCCGCAGCCATGCGCGAAGACAGCACGTTCGAAGTCGCGCACGCCGTTTCGACATCGCATTCGCGCAACCCGCATGCCGAATCGTCGGCGCTGCCTTCGCTGGGTCTGGATATGCCTTATTACTCGTTCGGCAAAGCGTTGCCGCGCGTGAGCAAGGAATAACGAATGAACGTGACGTGGAATGACAACGCGCCGATCTATCGCCAGTTACGCGATCGGGTCGTGGCGATGATTCTCGATGGCATTCTGAAACAGGGCGATGCATTGCCATCGGTGCGGCAGGTGGCGGCCGACTTTCAGCTTAATCCGATTACCGTATCGAAGGCCTATCAGGAACTCGTTGACGAACACTTGGTGGAGAAACGCAGGGGACTGGGAATGTACGTAACCGAAGGGGCGCGCGACGCGCTCATGCGATCCGAGCGCGATCGTTTCCTGACGGAAGAATGGCCGCTACTCTACGCGCGACTAAAACGCATGAATCTGGATGTTTCCACGCTCATGGCCAATGCCGAAAAAACCGGAGATGCCTCGTGACTGCCTCGATCGTTACGGCGCACAACCTGACCAAGCGCTTCGGCACGACCCTCGCGCTCGACAACGTGAATCTCGATATCCAGGCCGGACGCATCGTCGGTCTGGTCGGACCCAACGGCGCAGGAAAAACCACCGCGCTGAAAGCCATTCTGGGATTGGCCGAATTCGAAGGCGAACTCAGCGTGCTTGGACTCGATCCGCGCAAGGATCGAAATGCGTTGATGCGAGAGGTCTGCTTCATCGCCGATGTTGCCGTATTGCCGCGCTGGATCACGGTCGAAGAAGTCGTCGACTTCGTCGGCGGTGTGCATCCGCGCTTCTCGCGCGAGAAATGCCAGGCGTTTCTCGCGAAAACGAAAATGAAATCGACGCAGCGTGTGCGCGAACTGTCCAAAGGCATGATCGTGCAGCTTCATCTGGCGCTCGTGATGGCGATCGACGCGAAACTTCTCGTGCTCGACGAACCGACGCTCGGACTCGACATCCTTTATCGCAAAGAGTTTTACCAGAGCCTGCTCAATGATTATTTCGACGAAGAAAAAACGATCATCGTCACGACGCATCAGATCGAGGAGATCGAACACATCCTCACGGACCTGCTGTTCATCCGCGACGGAAAAATTGTGCTCGACGCAACGATGGATCAGGTCGGCGACCGCTTCGCCGAAGTGATGGTCAATCCCGACAAGGTGGATGCCGCGCGCGCGCTGAAACCGATGCATGAGCGGCAGGTGTTCGGCAAATCGATCTTCCTTTTCGACGGCGTCGAAAAAGCGCGTCTCGCCGAATTGGGCGAGCTGCATAAACCGAGCGTGGCCGATCTGTTCGTCGCGATAATGAAAGGAACCTACCAATGAGCGCCGTTCTCCCGATCAATAAGTTCAGCTGGCTTGCGCGGCGCGAGTTCTGGGAATATCGCGGCGGGTTTTTCTGGGCGCCGCTGATCACCGCGCTGATCATGCTCGCGATCATGCTGATGATGCTGATCGGCGCGGAAGTCACCGCGCATCAGCACGGCGTTAACCTCAACGGATTCGATCTGTCGCGCATCACATCGAACGTGTCGGACGGTCAGATCGACGAATTCCATTCCGCGCTGGACGTAAGCCTGATCGGACTCTGTTTTCCGATCGGAATCGTCTTGTACTTCGTGCTGTTTTTCTACGCGCTCGGTTCACTGTACAACGACCGCGCCGACAGAAGCGTTCTATTCTGGAAGTCGTTGCCGCTGTCGGATACGGAAACGGTGCTCGCCAAACTTTTCGCGGTCACCTTGCTTGCACCGGTGCTCGCAATAGTGGGGATGGTTTTGCTGCAGATCGGATTCCTGATACTGCTCACCGTCTACGGTATGTTCCACGGTGTCAACGCGATTCCGTTTCTTTGGTCGCCGACGCATTTGTTGACGTTGTGGTTCCGCCTGCTTGTGCGTATTCCGGTCAACGCGCTGTGGGCGTTACCCAGCGTCGGCTGGTTGTTCCTTTGCTCGAGCTTCGTTCGCTCCAAACCGTTCCTTTGGGCGACACTGATACCGATTCTGTCGGGAGTGCTGGTGACGTGGTTCAGCCTGATGCAAGCGTTCTCGCTGACCAGCCTTTGGTATTGGAAAAATCTGGTCGGCCGCTCGCTGCTCAGCCTGATTCCGGGAAGCTGGGTGTGGTTCGACTTCACGCCCGAGAATTTCGCGAGGATCAAGAATCCGTCACAGGTGACCGATGCGTTCCTTTCACTCGACGTGCTCGGTCACCAGTTGATGTCGCCGCAATTGTGGATCGGCGCAGTCGCGGGCGTAGCGATGATCGTTCTGTCGATCTACTTCCGCCGTCGGCGCATTGAAGCGATCGCCTAAAGCCGCGCCTTACGAACAAAAAA
>CAZZYA010000224.1:2822-5615 GCA_964658115.1 uncultured Rudaea sp.
CGTTTTCGTTTTTTCCAAATCAGCGAATGGTGTCGGAAAGCACGCGATAGGCGTTCGTTCCCTGCTTCTGCAAGCCGGCCTGACCGAGATTGAGATCGCCGTCGAGCCAGAAGCGCAGGTACGTCGTGCCCTGCAGGCGCACGACAATCGCCGCGGACTTCGCGACATAGACCAGATCGCCGGACCGAAGATCGGCCGGATGCAACGTCTGCGCGACATCTTTGCCTTCGGCATATTGCTGCTGAAGCGATTTGCGATCCGGCGCGTCCGCCGCCGGAACCGTTGCCGCAAAATGACCTGTCACCGTTTTCGTGCGCAATACGACCGGCGCATTTTCGCGGATCGGATCGTTCACTTTGTAATGGTTGTCGCCGAGCGGCAATAGTTCGACACGATCCAGATTCAGATCGCCGTCGAGCCAATAGAACTGTGAATGCGCGCCGCCACGACGAACCACGCCGCGGAACTGACCGTCGATGAAAACCTGATCGTCCTTTTGCAACTGTCCGACCGACATCGTTCCGTCGGCCTCGCGACCGCCATTGAGATTCTGCAACATCGCTTTCTTTTGCGCGGCGAGTTTGTCGGCGGCGTCTTTCTCCGCCTTCGCTTTCGCGGCGGCATCGGCGGCCGCTTTCGCCGCTTGCTGACGCGCCGTCTCTGCCCTCGCCGCTTCCGCCCGCGCGTTTTCTTGTCGCACCTGTTCCTGACGCGCGGCTTCCGCACGCGCCGATTCGGCGCGCGCTGCTTCCTGACGCGCGGTTTCTTCGCGTTCGGCCTGTGCACGTGCAGCTTCCAGACGCGCTGCCTCCGACCTGGCCGCTTCGGCCTTTTGCGTCTCGACTTTCGCCGCGGCCGCTTTGCCATCGGCCGCAACCGCGTCGGCCTTCGCCTTGCCGTCTTCGATGCGTACGAGAACGTTCTCGAAGAATCCTTCCTTCATCTGAACATCGACATTCGATGCACCGGCGTGCAGTTTCGCGGCGACTTTCGATTGCCAGTAATTCGGCGCTGTCACCACCACATGCTTGCCGGCGGCCGCCGCTTGCCGCGCGATGTCCGCGAGCTTCGCGTCACCGGCACCCGAAAGGAAATCCTTTCCGTCGACGTTCACTTCTTGCGCCCACACGGCCGTAGCCATCAAGGCGGTCGACATCAACGCCGCCGCCAATACGTTACGTTTCACCACGTTCATCTCCGCAAACCCCTGTCGCTTGCATGCGCGTTACAAAGCGGGCGAGTGTGCCCGCAACCCCAGTGGCCGCATGTGCCTTTCGGCATGTCGGCGCACCTCTTTACACGATCTTTCAACCGCCGGCCGAACCGCCATGTATGCCGCCTTTGGTGAGTGCGGTCGGATCCAGCAGTTCCTTTAGTCTGGCCTTCGACAGACCCGTCGTTTCCAGCGCGACGTCGAGAATCGGCCGGCCTTGCTTGTACGCCTGCTTCGCGGTCGCCGCACCTTTTTCATAACCGATCACGGGATTGAGCGCCGTAACCAGAATCGGATTCTTGTTTAGCGCTTCCTTGATGTGGTCTTCGCGCACTTTAAAACCGGCGATGGCGCGATCGGCCAATGCGCGCGTGGCGGTCGCAAGTATCTCGATACTCTGCAGAAGATTCAGCGCGATCACCGGCAACATGACGTTCAACTGGAAATTTCCGCTTTGTCCGGCAATCGTGATCGTGGTGTCGTTGCCGATCACTTGCGCGCACACCATCGTCATTGCTTCGGGAATCACCGGATTCACTTTGCCCGGCATGATCGACGATCCCGGCTGCAATGCCGGCAGTTCGATCTCACCCAAACCCGCGAGCGGTCCGGAATTCATCCAGCGCAGATCGTTCGCGATTTTCATCAACGAACATGCGAGCGTTTTCAACTGGCCCGACAGTTCGACGGCCGCATCCTGCGATGACATACCCTCGAAGAAATTCGGCGACGACTCGAACTTCACGCCAGTCGCCTTGCGCAACTCGTCACAAACGCGTGAACCGAGCTTCGCGTCCGCATTGATGCCGGTGCCAACCGCTGTTCCGCCCTGGGGCAACTGCCGAACGCGCTTGAGAGAATCGTGAAGCCGCGAGATGTTTGACGCGATCTGCGCCGACCACCCACCGAGTTCCTGACCGAACGTGACGGGCATTGCGTCCATCAAATGCGTGCGGCCGGTCTTGGCGACGTTCTTCAATTCCTTCGCGCGTTTGTCGAGCGTTTTCCTCAGATGTTCGAGCGACGGCAACAACTTTTCCGAAACGGTCAGTGCGGCGCTCACGTGAATCGCGGTCGGAATCACGTCGTTCGACGACTGTCCATTGTTGACGTCGTCGTTCTGATGCACCTTCGTGCCGGCTTTCGTCGCGACGTGCGCGATGACCTCGTTCGCGTTCATGTTCGACGATGTGCCGGAACCCGTCTGGAAAACGTCGATCGGAAAATGCGCGTCGAACTCGCCGGCGGCGACGCGCTCGGCGGCTTTGCGAATCGCCTTGGCCTTGTTTTTTGCCAGATGACCAAGATCCGCATTGGCCTGCGCGGCAGCGGATTTGATCAGACCCAGCGCACGAATGAACTCGCGCGGCATGGTCAGACCCGAAATCGGGAAATTGTCGATCGCGCGCTGCGTCGTCGCGCCGTACAACGCGTCGGACGGCACGTTGAGCTCGCCCATGCTGTCGCGCTCGATGCGAAAATCGGCCATTGGAAACTCCGTGGAATAAGGTTGAAGGACAGGTCCACCCAGTCCGTAATTATAGCGTCGCAGTGTATGATTCGCTCGTTACCTCACGACG
>CAZZYA010000225.1:0-5574 GCA_964658115.1 uncultured Rudaea sp.
CGCGGGTTTCTGTTCGCCGAGTTCGATCAGCGTGTCGACGCGATCTTCTTCCACTTGCAGCAGAAGCGCCGGTTTCTCCCGCACTTGTTCCAATGATTGCAACGCGCTTTCCTGCAACGCGTTCGCCTGCTTGAAAAAACCCAGTTGATAATAAATACGTCCGAGCGTGGCGCGAACCTCCGCTTTCTGCACGTCGTCGAGCGTCTGATTGACGCCGATGCTTTCGGCGCCGCGATCGAGTAGTTCGCGTGCGGAAATATCGCGGCCGTTGGCTTCGCGCGGATCGACAGCGGCGAATAAGCCGAACAGGAAATCCTTGACGGCCGATGTCGTGCGCGCTTCGTGTTCGGTTTTCTGCGACTGCCGGACGACCGCGATGTTGCTGCCCACCAATGTGATGAGAACCGCCGCGGCAGCCGTCAACGGCAGCCAGAAGCGACGAACGAATTTGCGCATGCGGTAGGTTTGCGTGCCGCCGCTGATGGCGCGTCCGTCAAGATAAGCGGCGAGGTCGGCGGAAAAATCCGTCGCGTTCGCATAGCGCGCTTCGGGCGCCTTCGCGAGCGCTCGCTGCAGGATACGATCAAGGTCGCCGCGCAGTCCGCGCCGCAATGCGTGCAGTTCCAATCCTCGCGCGTAGGCGACGGCTTCCGCGCTGCGCGCCGCGTCGTGCGTTACCGGGCGACTGATCGCGCGATGTGCCGGCTCCGGCAGTTCTTCGACGACCGCTTTCGACCAGCTCGTCGTGCCGGCGTCGGCCCGCGCGTACGGCAGGCGTCCGCTAAGCAGTTCGTACAACAAAACGCCGATCGCATACACGTCCGTGGCGGTGGTGACCGGCTCGCCGAGCACCTGTTCCGGCGCGGCGTATTCGGGCGTCATCATGCGCGATTGGGTATTCGTCTGCCCTTTTCCGATTTCGACGTCGAGCAGTTTCGCGATGCCGAAATCGAGCAGTTTCACCTGCGCGTCGACGGTGACGAAAATGTTCGACGGCTTCAGATCGCGATGCACGACGAGATTGACGTGCGCATACGCGACGGCGGCGCAGACCTGCATCACGAGACGCACGCGATCCCGGATGCCCAGCCGGCGTTCGTCGCAGAAATGCGTGATCGGTTCGCCTTCGACGAACTCCATCGTGAAATACGGCGCGCCATCGTCGGCGACACCGCCGTCGCGCAGTTGCGCGATGTGCGGATGACTCAGACGCGCCAGGACTTCTCGCTCGCGCAAGAAACGTTCGTGCGAACCGGCGCCGATCAAATCCGAACGCACGAGTTTCAGCGCGACGCGTTGGGTGAACGCACCGTCGTTGCGCTCGGCAAGAAATACACTGCCCATGCCGCCTTCGCCGATCAACTTCGACAGGCGATAGGCGCCGATACGCTGGCCGCTGCGGTCGACCGATGTGGTGGATTCGCGCAGGTCTTGCAGCGCGTCCATTGCGCCGCGATCGAGAATGTCGGTCGGTCCACTTTGCGCGGCAAGTAATGCGTGGACTTCGCCGCGCAGCGCGTCGTCACCGGCACACTGTTCGCTCAGCCACGCCTCGCGTTGCGCAGCCGGCCGTTCGAGACAATCCAGAAAAAGTTGCCGCACGCGCGGCCAACGATCACTCATTCGCCGTGCCCTTGATGCATCGCCTTGCGCAGGAATGAACGCGCCAACGTCCACTCGCGCCTGACCGTTCGCTCGCTGCAGCCGAGTTCTGCGGCAATCTGATCGAACGTGAGTCCCGCGAAAAAATGCCATTCGACCAGTTGCGCAAGGTTCGGATCGCATTTGTGCAGATCATCGAGCGCCGCGTCGAGTTCGAGCGCTTGGTCGGCTGTCGTGGCGCCGACCTCACGCGTGTCGAACGTGACGTGTTTGGCTCCGTCGCCGCGCTTGACGCGTGACCGGTTACGCGCGTGGTCGAGCATGATCTGTCGCATCGCTTGCGCCGCTAAAGCGAAAAAATGACGACGGCTGTGGACGCGGTTGAGGCGTCCGCTTTGCAGTTTCAGATACAGCTCGCTGACCAGCGCGGTCGCGGTCAACGACGAGGCTTGCGCGCGTTTGCTCTGCGCCCGAGCGCACCGTTTGAGTTCGTCGTAAACGAGGGTATAAGCCGCGTCTTTTGCGACGTCGTCACCCGCTGCCGCCGCGTTCAACAGTTCGGTGATCGCAGCCGGACCGGCCATCACGTCCCCACGTTTCTTCAGGCCGGGCCAGATTACTCTGATTGCTTGCGGAATCAAAAAGCACCCGTGAAAGGTTCGACGTGATGGACCGGCCTTCGCTGCCCGCGGAATCTGAACTGCAAGCGATGACGCGCCAGGCGCAAGCCAGCAACTCCCATACGCCGATCGCGATCGAAACCGGACAGAGCCGAGCAGTATCGGCGCCACGAAGACGAAACGACTTTCGCGGATTCGTTACGCCGGCGGCGCGTCGAGGAAATCCAGCGCTGCCTGCAACATCGATTCGGTGCCGATCTTCAACGCACCTTCGTCGAGGAAAAACTTCGGCGAATGATTCGTCGGCGCTGCTGCGGCGTCTTGTCCGATCGGCGTTGCGCCGACGAAAAAGTATACGCTCGGCACTTTGATGGATATCGCGAGCTGCGGAAAATCTTCCGATGCCGTCCAGCGCTGCGCTTCGATGACGTGCTCCTTGCCGATCGCTTTCTCGAGACTCGCGCGCACGCGCTCGGTCAGTTTCGGATCGTTGTAATTCACCGGATTGCTGCCGGGCGTCGGGATTTCCGTTTCGACCGTCGCGTTGTTGGCGGCGGCAACGTGCTCGGCGATATTCTTCAGACTTTTGAGCGCTTGCTGCCGCATGTCGTCGTCGAACGCGCGCACGGTGCCTTGCAGCTCGGCCGTTTCCGGGACGATGTTGAAACGCTGGCCGCCGTTGAAAATGCCGAACGTGACGACCGCCGGATTGCGATTGATGTCGAGCTGACGGCTGACGATCGTTTGCGCGGTCGTGACGATTTCCGCCGCGGTGACGATCGGATCGATACCTTTCCACGGCGTCGCGCCGTGACTCTGCTTTCCGTGCACGACGATGCGGAACGTATCCGAACTCGCCATCGCGCCGCCGGCGCGCACGCCGACCGTACCGACGTTGAGCGCGCTGACCACGTGCATGCCGAGTACCGCGTCCGGTTTGAAATCCTTGAACACGCCGTCCTTCACCATCAGCGGCGCGCCGCCTTCCTCGCCCGGCGGTGCGCCTTCTTCGGCCGGCTGGAAAATCAGCATGACCTGACCGTGCAATTCGGCGCGCATCTTCGCGAGGATTTCCGCGAGGCCGAGCTGCATCGCCGTGTGCGCGTCGTGTCCGCACGCTTGCATGACGCCGACGGTCTTGCCGAGGTATTCGCCTTTCACCGTCGAGGCGAACGGCAGATCGACCTGCTCGGTTACCGGCAACGCATCCATGTCGGCGCGAATCGCCAGTTTCGGACCGGGTTTACCGCCCGTAAGTATGCCGACCACGCCCGTGTGCGCGATTCCCGTGTGCACCTCGTAACCGAGCTTCTTCAACTCGTCGGCGACCAGTTTCGACGTTCGCGTCTCGCGATTGCTCAATTCCGGATGTTGATGGAGGTCGCGCCGCCACGCGGTGATCTGTTTCAATTCCGCATCGACCCGCGCATCGTCGGCATGCGCGAACGGCGCGAACGAAAGCAGCGCAAGACCGGTATACAACGCGTTCTTTATCACTTTTTATACTCCAAGGACGAGATCTTCCGCCTCGACCCGATCGAGCCGGATGCGGTTGGCGAACAGCGAAAACGCAAGCACGCCGGCCATGCCGCTGGCCTGCTGCACCCACGGCGGCAGATACAGCGGCGGCACCAGAAATCCGTTGTCGAAAAACGGTTCCAGCGCGATCGCATCATGCAGCGTCATCTTTCCGGCGAACAACAGCCGGCACAGTTTCAGCTTTTGGTTCTTTAACGCCCAGCGGAAAAACGTGTGCACGGACAAAAGCCCATGCAAGTACACCGTGTCTTTGGTGAACGCGAACCCGCCAGTCAGCGGCGCGCCGCGAAACACGCGCATGGCCGAGGTGAAACTGTCCGCTTCGGTCTGTCCGGAATTCAGGAAGAACTTGAACACGTCGATGAAATCGGCGCCCGACAACGCCTTTTCGATCGCGATGATGCGCAGGCTGATGCGTTTCATGCGACCGATGTCGATCGAACCGGACATGAGTTCCGCAAACGTGGCCAACCCTTCCTGTGTCGCGGTGATGCGCGGCGAATTCAGCGCGAGCGAACCCAGGTTCGGCTGCGCGCGACCGTTCAACGCCGTCAGCGAATGCACGAACGCTTCGTGTTCGAGCAACTGGTGTTTGTCGTATTCGGAAAAGCACGTGGCCGAGCGCAGCCGGATGCGTGTCGGGCCGGCGGCCGCTTTCGCGATCAGCGCGGGATCGATCGTCACGATCACTTTGTGCGCGCTGAAGAATTTGCTGATGCGTTCCTGCAATTCGTCGCGCAGCGTTTCGGCGGGAATGCAGTAATCGGCATCGCTGCCGACGATTTCCTTGTCGAGTTCGTCGGCCAGTTCGATGAAATGTTTCGCCGCATCGATGTTGCTGAGATTCCCGCCCGGCAATCGATCGCCCGGGCGACCGAACAGCCGAACCGAATGCTCGGTGATTGCAGGCGTTCCGACGGCGTCGAGCAATTCGGTCGCCACGCGCCAGGATTGCGCCGTGCGGCGAATGTAGTCGCCAACCGGATGCCGCTCGTCCGCTTCGAGAAAAATCGCTTCCAGTTCTTCGCGCGTCTGCGTGAAATCGCAGCGCACGTAATCGACTTTGGGCAGTTCCGCGCGCCCCGCTCGCCAGTTGTCAATGAAAACACTCTGCACGCTCATCGGCCAGCTCACCGACGCCAGCAGCTTGATGCCTTTAACGGCGGCGACGAGCCGCTTGTCGAGCTGGGCGAAGCGGGCGAGCGTGTCGTGCGAGTCGGCCATGCGGGTTTCTGACCTCACTGCCAAGACTATAGCGCGATTGGTCCCGCTGTCGGCGTTCGATGTCACGCGCCGAACGGTGGCAATCCGAGCGCCCTGCGCAGTGGATCGAGCAGTGCGCCGTACTTTCCGCTGCGCGCGGTGTCGGCTCGCAGCGGTTCGCGTACCTGCGCGGCGCTCGCTGTGCGTACCGCGCGTTGGGTTTCATGGAAACGCAGGCACGCCGGATCGAAATCGAGACCGCAAAACGCAAGCAGTTCGCGCAATTGCGATTCGGTATCCGCGACCAGCGTTTCGTATTGCTGCGTGCGGATGCGTGATGGGTGGCGCGTTTTCCACGTCGCCATGGCGCGATCGAAATCGCGCGAGTGCGCGGCGATCGAATCGAAGTCGTAACTGAATCGCTGCGCGCCCGCGGAAAAAACGTGCGCGTAGCACGACCACGCCGTTTCCAGCGGATCGCGGCGGCATTCGACCACGCGCGCGCCCGGCAACATCGCGAACAGCGCGCCGAGCCAGAGCCAGTTCATGGGCAGCTTGTCGGTGGCAAACGGTTCGTCGCCGCGCCATTGCGCTGCGCGATCGAGATACT
>CAZZYA010000226.1:0-5540 GCA_964658115.1 uncultured Rudaea sp.
CTTTGAATTCACGGCATTCCTTTCCTGAAGGTGCGCAGCCTCGCCCACAAACACGGTGGATGCAAGTTATAATTGACAGCGTGCCGCCTGAACCGTATCGTTCGCGGCCCTGCGCTTTTCACGCGCACGCACACCTGCCCAGGTGGCGGAATTGGTAGACGCACTAGTTTCAGGTACTAGCGGGTAACACCGTGGAGGTTCGAGTCCTCTCCTGGGCACCAAGTGAATCCCTTGCTGTAGTTTCCGGCGCCTTCCCACGCGCCGTTCCGGTGTTTGATTTGCGTTCGAAAACTCGCGTGGCGTTCACCGCGCTCCAACGCTTGATATTTTAAATCTGTCGCATCTGTTCATCGCACCGTTTCAAGTTGCATCGCGCAGCGTTACGCGTTGACGCACGAAGAATTCCGCAGAAGCCGCCAAGTTTGAAAGACATTCAAGGTGTCGTCAGATGACGAGTCGCTTCGTGAAGATTTGAATACCTTACCGTTTCCTTTGCGCGGCGTGCTGCATAATCTGGACATCTCATTTAGGGCCATTCCGACTTGTCCAACGCGACTTCCGCCATTGCGCTCGATATTCAAATTATCCAAGGAATATCGGCGGTTCCGACGATCCTCCAAGTCGTAGCGCAAATCACGGGAATGCGATTCACAGCAGTCGCTCGGGTCACCGACGAAAAATGGGTTGCGTGTGCCGTATATGACCAGATTGCATTTGGTCTTACGCCCGGTGGCGAGCTCGTTCTCGAATCGACGATTTGCAACGAAATACGTCAGCACCATAACGCCGTGCTGTTTGGCCATGCGGGTCAGCATCCGATCTTTTCGTCGCATCCCACGCCGAAACTCTATGGTTTCGAAAGCTACGCATCGATTCCTATTTTTCTCTCGAACGGTGAGTTTTGGGGAACGTTGTGTGCCATCGATCCGTTGCCGGCGAAACTGGATGATCCGAATGTTTTGAAGACGATGGAATTATTCGCTCAGCTGATTGCCTCGCAATACGAAACCGAGGGCCGGCTGATGCGATCCGGCGAAGAACTGCTCAGCGCCCACGAGACAGCCAAACTTCGTGATCAATTTATCGCCGTGTTGGGCCATGATTTGCGCAACCCGATCAGCGCCATCGGCCTGACCGCGGATGTACTCGAAAGCAAACTCAGCGACGAAAGCGCGCGCAAACTTGTGGATAACATCAAGCGCAGCTGCGAACGCATGGGACTTTTGGTTAATGACGTACTCGATTTCGCGCGCGGCAAACTCGGCGCCGGCATTCCTGTCACGCTCACCGACGAAACCAATCTGGCCGACAGTCTTTCGTATGTGATCTCGGAGATACAAACGCTGCATCCGACACGCGCGCTCATAAGTCAAATCGATATAACGAATTCGGTTCGCTCGGATCGTGAACGCCTGGGTCAACTACTGGGCAACCTTCTCAGCAATGCGGTTACCCATGGATTACCGGAGACGCCGATCACCATAAATCTGGCAACCGACGACACCGGCTTCGAGCTTTCGGTTTCGAACGGCGGCGTCATTCCAGCCGATCGAATGGCGCAGCTCTTTCAACCGTTCTACCGGCTGGAATCGGGTGGCAATAAAGAAGGCTTGGGGCTCGGTCTTTTCATCGCTTCGGAAATCGCCAAAGCGCACGGCTCGGTGCTGCAAGCAACATCCACACATGAAGATGGCACGCGATTTTTCATGCGCATCGAAAGAAGGACCGACTAAGCTTGCTGCCGACGCTATAGAGAAACACGCAGCGTAAGCCGCGCCTCACGTGGCTCGCCCGGATGGACTGTGATTCCATTCGGTACGATCGGGCTGCTCGAAGTAACGCGATAATCCTGCTCGTACGCGATGTCGTAAAAACGCCGATCGAGCAGATTCAGAACATCCAGAGACAGCGACGCCCACGACGTCAGCGTGCGCTTCACTTGCAGATTGGCGGTGAACGCCGACGGCGCGCGCAATTGGCCATCCTGCGATAGCGGATAAGGGCCGATGTAACGGAACTTGATGTCGCCCGACCACGCGCCGATGTCGTGTATCGATGCGCCCATCGTCGCGACGCGGCCGACCGCGTTGGGAATGTGATTTCCCAACTCGCCATTGTCGTCATCCGTGGCGTAACGCGCATGTGTGCTCGCGAAATCCATGTCGAGCAACAGCCACGCGTTCAGAACGTAGTGATTGTTCCATTCCACGCCGAAACGCCGGCTGGCTCCGTTGATTTCGGTTCCTCCCGAATCCGCCGAATACACGAGTTCGGATGCACTGTCGAGACTCCACACCGCAAACGAACTTTGTAAGCCTGGAACGATTTCGCTTCGCACACCCAATTCCTTTCCGAAGCTACCGACCAACGCCGGCGCGCGATCGACCGGTTCGCCGTTGATCGGATCGTAGCGATAAATCACGCCGCGAGCGTCGTTGCTGTGAAGTCCGTTCCCGGCATTGGCGAAAAATTCCGTTTTTCCCCACGGCCCGAAAATCAGCGACAACTTCGGCGAGATACGCTGATCGCTGGCTCGCCCACTATTCGGCGCATACGTCTGCGAGCGCAACCGAAGATCGATGGCGTCTTCGCGCAAACCCGTGAGCGTTCTGAACCACGCCGACCACGTGGTCGAGTTCTGCACGTACAACGCGCCCTCGGTTTCGCCGACGAGATTGTCGCTGACTGTGGAAATCGGAACGCGCGCTTCGCTGTCGAACAGTGACACGTGAATGAAATCATGCCGAACGTGCGCGCCGATTTCGGTACTCGAGGGTTCGCCGAATAATTCGTGGTTCCACCCTTTGACGAGATCGATGCCTTCGATGTCGCGCGCGTCGCGTTGATTGAACTGATCGCCGTGCTCGGGATCGTTTTCGAAATACGTGAAATTCGACCAAAGCTGCAAACGGTAATGTTCGAAGTACGACGATACTTTTTCGTAGGACGACGACGCATGCGAATGCCATTCGACCGATGCGATCTGTCGCGCCGATCGCCCCCCGTCGGTGGGATCGAGCGCGCAGAAGCGGCAGAGTTCGCCGCTGTCGATCAAATCCAACGGAACCTGATCCGTCGAATTCCAGTGCGCTTGGTAGTCGATGAAATCGGCTGACCAACCGTGGTCGGCATCGCCGCCGCTTCCGCGCACGAGTCCGTTGATCTTGCTCATGCCGTCTGGATGCGTCCACGGACCATCCTCCTGCATCAGTTCCAGCGCGCTCAACACATGCACGGGCGCATTCGCTATCGGCTCGCTCGACGTCGCAGCAAGCACGCGCCTATAACCATCGGTGCCGACCGTTGAGTCGAGCAACGTCGACGGAAGTGTGTTGCGATAAGAAATATCCGCGGAACCTGCGGAAGCAAAGTCCCCGTTTTGCGCAAAGTAAGGACCTTTGCGGTAATCGATCCGATCAACCAACTCGGGAATAAGAAAATTGAGATCCGTATATCCCTGACCATGTCCGTTCGTGGGCATATTGACGGGCACGCCATCGACGCTGGTTGCGAAGTCGGTGCCGTGATCCAAGTTGTAGCCGCGCAGAAAATACTGGTTCGCTTTACCTTCGCCGGAATGCTGCGTGACGACGAGGCCCGGCACTGCTTCGAGCACTTCGCCGGGCCGCAACAACGGTGTGTCCTGTAACAGCGAACCGAGTATCACGCCCTGCGATGCCGCGTCGGATGTGCCGATGCCGTTGTCGTAATGACCGACGACATCCACGGTCTGCAGCGCTGGCGGAGCAACATCCGATTCTTCGGCTGTCGCGGCATGAGTCAACGCGACCAAGACGAGCGCGATGATCTGCTTTCGAGCAGCGACGAATTCGTCGCGATTCTTCACGGACTCACCCGAGGCCGAGATCGAATATCCGGCCGATCAGCCAAACGGTGGCGATGGCGGCGATCACACAAGACCCGCCGACGAGCACGACCGGCCGATAGAAACGTCGCGTCCTCAATAAATAAATAATCGGGACGACGACCATCACGATACTGAGCTGTCCGATTTCCACGCCGATGTTGAAACTCGCCAACGCCAGCGCCAACGCGTTGGAGGGCAGACCAAGATCGGCGAGAACGCTCGCGAATCCGAGTCCGTGCACGAAACCGAATCCGAACGCGAGCAGCCAGACGCGTCGCGAGACCAGCGGAAAGACATTGTTCAACGCTGCCAGCATGACGGAGAGCGCGATACCGGATTCGACCAGCCGCGACGGCACGCCGACAAGCCCGAGCGCCGCAACGGTGAGCGTGATGGAATGCGAAACCGTGAATGCCGTGACGACGGCAAGCACACCCAGCAGCGCATCGCGCAACCGGGTGACAGGCAGCCAGCGTCCGTTCGAACGGATCAGCACCGACGGCAGCAACAGGGAAATCAGGAACAGGATGTGGTCGTAACCGATCCAGATGTGCTCCACACCGTTGACGAGAAATTGTGTAAATGTGCGCCATCGCGAAACGCCGCCGAGAACGAACGTCTGCGGTGAACTTTCTGGCGCGAGCACGGCCGTTTGTTGCGCGCCGGCGAAGTCGATGCGCAGCAAGCCGCGATGGCTCGGATCGATGTCGGAGAACAAGCTGTAGGCGATTTCGATCGCTGTCGGCTGCGCGGCGCAGGTCACGGTGAACCGCAGAACCGCGTAGTTTCCATCGGTGTGATCGTCGACGAGAAGATCAGCCTCGGAACTCGGTTTACAGACGACGCCAGCGGCGCTGATCGACAGATGGCGTTGCGCATAGGCCGATACGTCGTCCCGGCGCGCGCGCAATTCGCCCCACGTAATCGCGCCGTCGCCGTTCGCATCGAGATGCAGCGGCAGTTCGAGATCGCGCAGCGCGATATCCCAGCGCACGGCGAGCTGCGCGGACGGGTTGGCGGTGATGGTCAGGTAACTGTCGCTCGGTTTGTGCGCGAACGCGAAGGACGCGAACAGGCACAACAGCAGTCCGACGATGCGAACGCGCGCGTCCGTGCTCATGGTAGTCCGCGCTGTTGTAAGGCACGCATCGACTCTCGCAGTCGCGGCGCATCGATGCCGGTTTTTTCGAGCCACTCTGCGACGGGCTGCGCGGCGGACGGTTGGTGCGCGGCGATGGCCGCATCGACGAGCAGTTGCGCATCGGCCGGTTCGCGTTGCGTCTGAAAATTCTTCGCGGCCAGTTCGACCGCACGTTGCGCATCGCCGCGCACGTCGAGTTCGAATCGCGCTTGTTCGCGCAGGTGCGTTTCGTCGCCGCGGCTTTGGGCTTCGGCGAAACGTTGTCCAAGATTGTCGGCGAGCGATTTGGCGTCGTCGTCGCGGTCGATACGCGCGGCGATCGCGGCGCGCAGCAACAATGCATCCGCTTGCGTAGCGTCTCCGAGCACTGCGCGAACTTCGTGAGAACGATCGCGCTCGAGCAGAAGGTCGGAATAGGCGGCGCGCGCGTACAAATTTTCCGGCTGAGCAACGAGTGCCGATCTGAACGCGTCTTCAGCACTTTGGAAATCCGCGTCCTGCGTCGCGGTGCGGTCGCGCAGTTCGGCGAGG
>CAZZYA010000227.1:0-5512 GCA_964658115.1 uncultured Rudaea sp.
TGACGACTTGAAGCTGCATATGCAGCTGACGAGAAATAAGAAGTATTGAGGAGGCGGCGGGAACCTCGGCCGGGATGTCGGGCGCGGGCGACGTTGGCTCGCCAGCGCGGACCTCGCCGGCGCGGGGCGCCTCTGCCGTCCGTGTCCATCCCCCGGTCTTGCGCCCGCCTGTGGGGCAGTGGGATGAGCTTCCGCTGGTTGTCGCGGTCGCGCGCGCGTGATCCGATCGTCCGACCCGCCCGGCCAACCTTGCGCTCTGATACGACCAGATTTCCCATGCCGACCAGTATCAGGCACGACGCGCGATAACGCGCGAGCCGCACCATCGCCCACGGCACCAGCATGCCGGCCGTGCACAGGATGGCCAGCGTGTTCGTCGCGTAAATGCCGATCATGTCGCGAGCACGCAGCGTCGAACGCAACCGGTTGCCCGCGACTTCGATGTTGTTGTACACGAGATTGTTGACGCGCGTCGTGAGATAGATCGCGATGCAAAAAAAACCGAAGTACATCACGCCGATCATCACGTACATCGGCACTTGCGATGGATGTCGCGAAGGCGTGCTGAACGCCGAAAAGAAGAAGAACATCGCGATGGCAGCAAGTATGTACCAGAGGATGATCAACCCGAATGCTTTCAAATACGGCGGAAAAAAATCGCCGTTGAGCGCTTTGAATTCGAACACGCCGTCGCCGTAACGATGGTTGTCGACCACGAAGCGTTTCTGTCTCGCTTTCAGAAATGGCTGATACAAGCCGATCGACAACGGCACGAACACGAGCAGCAACAAATAATTGATGTAAGCCGCTCCGTAGCCGCCGACAAATGAAAAACTGAGCGAGCGCCACGCCGAATAGCGCGCGCGGAAACGCAATCCGCGCACGATGAGCCATGGCGCGACCAGGAAAATCAGCGCGAGCAGCGTCAACTGGATCTTCACGGAAATCTGCGCGCTCAACGCGTACGCGGCGAACAGCACGAACGCGATGATGCGTCCTTTCAAAATCGGCACCGGCTTAGCGAGGTACTCGAACGGCGCGTCCGCCACGCGCGTGTTCGCGTAGAAATATCGCTGCGTGCGCACCTTCGACCACGCCGAATAAATTCCGAACGTGATGATGCTCAGCGCGAGATTCACGATCCAGATGCGAAAGTATTCCAGCGCGTCGCCGGTGAACTCGAAAGGGAACTCGGTGACCGGCGCGGATTCGATCGTCGGCAGCCGAAGTTCGGCCGGTTCGCCGCTCGGCGATTGCGGAAGTGCGTTCACGCGAATTCCCCTCGGCCGCTGCATCGGCGCGGCGGGATTGTAGTCGGGCTTGCGGGCGCGTCGTCAAGCGTGCGATCGGGCGTCGGCCGCGAACGGACGGCCGTTGCGCTGGCTTATACTAGCGCCCGGTTTCGCGTAACCGATGGCGCACCAAAGGCAATCAGGAGAACACCATGGCCAAGCCCGTTTGGGAACCGGGTCAGGAGCGCATCGAACGCGCGAATATCAACCGTTTCATCCGTTTCGTTCGCGAACAGACCGGCAACGACGACATTCGCCGCTACGGACCGCTGTACGATTTTTCGATTCGTCATCCGGAAAAATTCTGGACGTTCGTGTGGGAATTTTGCGGCATCCGCGCGACCGGCGATTTCGATGACGTGCTCATCGACGGCGACCAAATGCCCGGTGCGCGGTGGTTTCCGAACGTCCGTCTGAACTTCGCGCAAAACCTGCTGCGCTTCAAAGACGATCGCGTCGCACTCGTCGCGCGCAACGAATGGAATCGCAAACGCGAAATCACGTACGCCGAATTGCACGACGAAGTCGGCAAACTCGCGCATGCCTTGCGCGAAGCCGGCGTCGGCCTCGGTGATCGCGTCGCCGGATTTTTGCCGAATATTCCCGAAACCGTCATCGCCATGCTCGCCACCGCATCGCTCGGCGCGGTGTGGTCGTCGTGCTCGCCGGACTTCGGTACGCAAGGCGTCGTCGACCGTTTCGGGCAAATCGCGCCGAAAGTTTTGTTCACCGCCGATGCCTACGGCTACGGCGGCAAGAAATTCGATTGCCTGGCCAAAATTCGCGATGTGCTGAAACAGATCCCGGCGGTCGACAATGTCGTCGTCATCCCGCACAGCGGCGATAAGTTCAGCACGAAAGGTATCAAGAACGCCGTGTCGTGGCCGGATTTTCTCGGCGAGCAAAATCATCCGATCGAATTCGTGCCGACCGCGTTCGATCATCCGCTGTACATCATGTATTCCTCGGGCACGACCGGCGTGCCGAAGTGCATCGTTCATGGCGCTGGCGGGACCTTGATCCAGCATCTGAAGGAACTCGTGCTGCACACCGATCTCAAGCGCGAAGACAAAATCGTCTACTACACCACGTGCGGCTGGATGATGTGGAACTGGCTCGTGTCGAGCCTCGCCGTCGGCGCGACGGTCGTGCTGTACGACGGTTCGCCATTTCATCCCGATGGAAACGTTTTGTGGGATCTCGTCGACGAAGTCGGCGTCACCATCCTCGGCACGAGCGCGAAATGGATCGCCGCGATCGAAAAGGCCGGCATCAAGCCGCGCCATTCGCACAAACTGACGACGCTGAAAACGATTCTCTCGACCGGCTCGCCGCTCGCGGACGAAAGTTTCGACTTCGTTTATCGCGACGTCAAAGACCGCGTCATGCTGTCGTCCATCTCCGGCGGCACCGATATCGTTTCCTGTTTCGCACTCGGCTGTCCGCTGCTGCCGGTATATCGCGGCGAACTGCAATGCCGAGGTCTGGGTCTGAAAGTGGAAATCTTCGACGAGAACGGCAAATCCCTGCGCGGCGAAAAAGGCGAGTTGGTTTGCACCGCGCCGTTCCCGAGCATGCCCGTCGGTTTCTGGAACGATCCGGACGGCCAGAAATATCACAACGCCTATTTCTCCAAATTCCCCGGCATCTGGGCGCACGGCGATCACGCCCTGCTGACCGAGCACGACGGCATCGTCATTTACGGACGTTCCGACGCCGTGCTCAATCCCGGCGGCGTGCGCATCGGCACGGCGGAAATCTATCGCCAGGTCGAACAATTGCCTGAAGTTCTCGAATCGATCGCCGTCGGCCAGGATTGGGACAGCGACGTGCGTGTGATCCTGTTCGTGCGTTTGCGCGAAGGCATCACGCTCGACGAACCGCTGCGCGCCCGCATCAAGAAACAGATCCGCGACAACACCACGCCGCGGCACGTTCCTGCAAAGATCCTGCAGGTGTCCGACATTCCGCGAACGATTTCCGGCAAGATCGTGGAGTTGGCTGTGCGCGAAGCGATTCATGGACGGCCGGTTAGGAATACGGATGCGCTGGCGAATCCGGCGGCGTTGGGGCACTTTCGCAACAGGACGGAACTGACCGATGCTTGATCGCGCGCCGGAGACGGACATCGAAATCACCGTAACCATTCCTCTCTACAACGAAGCAGAGAACATCCCTCTGCTGTATCAGCGGGTGAGTGCGGCGATGGACGCGCTTGGCCGATCGTGGGAACTGGTACTCGTCAACGACGGCAGCCGCGACTCGTCCGCCGGAATCCTGGATGAGGTCGCCGCACGCGATCAGCGCGTAACCGTCGTCCACTTCCGGCGCAACTATGGACAGACCGCCGCGTTCATGGCCGGTCTCGACTACGCCCGCGGCCGCATCATCGTGCCGATGGACGGCGATCTGCAAAACGATCCGGCCGACATCGGCAAGCTGCTGAGCAAGCTCGACGAGGGTTACGATGTCGTTTCGGGTTGGCGCAAGGACCGCAAAGACAATCCGATGAAACGCAACCTGCCCAGCCGAATCGCGAACAGCATAATCTCTCGCGTCTCCGGCGTGCCGCTGCACGACTACGGCTGTTCCCTGAAAGCCTATCGTCGGGACGTGCTAGAAGGCGTGAAACTGTACGGTGAAATGCACAGGTTCGTACCGATCTACGCTTCATGGAACGGCGCGCGCGTCGCCGAAATGGAAGTGACGCACCATCCGCGCTTGCATGGCGAATCGAAGTACGGCCTCGAACGTGTGTTCAAGGTCGTGCTCGATCTGCTCGTCGTAAAATTCCTGTTCCGTTATGCCAGCAAGCCAATCTATCTTTTTGGCGGATTTGGCATGTTGTCGATCATTCTCGGAGCATTCACCGGCATCTGGGCACTCGTGCTCAAACTGTTTTTTGGCGTCTCGCTGATCCAGACGCCGCTGCCGACGCTTACGATTTTCCTCATCGCCATTGGCGTGCTTAGCGTATTGATGGGTTTGCTGGCCGAAATGCTCAACCGCACGTATCACGAGTCGCAGGGCAAAGCCGTCTATCGCATCGCGCGCGTGGTCGACCGCGACGCTGGGAGCGAATGAATGTGCGGCATCGCCGGATTTTTCGGCGCCGGCGACGAAGCGACGCTACACCGTATGACCGATCGGATCGCGCACCGAGGTCCAGACGACGACGGTCATTTGATCGAACGCGACAACGGTGTCTATCTAGGATTTCGCCGGCTCGCGATTCTCGACATCGCAGACGGGCATCAGCCGATGACGACGGCCGATGGGCAACTGTCGATCGTCTTCAACGGCGAAATCTATAACTTCACCGAATTGCGCAAAGAACTCGAAGCACTCGGCGCGCGCTTCGTAACCGATCACACCGATACCGAAGTGCTGCTGCACGGTTGGCGACAGTGGGGCAATAAACTTCCAGCCCGCCTCAACGGTATGTGGGCATTCGCGATATACGACCGGCACAAACGCGAAGTCTTCCTTTCTCGTGACCGCTTCGGCAAAAAGCCGCTTTTTTATTTCGCGAATGCCGGCACGTTTGCATTCGCCTCTGAGCTGACCGCGTTGCGCGAACATCCGGGGGCTTCAACCACGTTCGACACGTTGTCGCTGCAGAAATTCTTTGCATATGGCTACGTGCCCGCGCCGAGGACGTTGTTGCAAGGCATTGCGAAACTGCCCGGCGGCTGTTCGCTAACGCTGCGCTTGTCCGATCTGAATCATCGCATCGAACGTTACTGGCAATACCAACCAGAACCCGATCATGCCATCAGCGAAACGCAGGCCATTGATGAATTTCTCGGACTTATCGAAGAAGCCGTCAAACGACGGCTGGTCGCCGACGTGCCTGTTGGCTGTTTTCTTTCCGGCGGCATCGATTCTTCGTTTATCACGGCACTTGCCTCACGCCTCGCCGGCAAGGATCGCGTCGAGGCCTTTTCGATCGGATTCGAAGAAGCGACGTTCGACGAAACGCGTTTCGCGCGTAGGGTCGCAGATCATGTGGGCGCGCGGCATGAAGTTCACACACTCAGCATCAATCGGGCGCTCGAAATTCTGCCTGACCTCGCTGCGCGCCTCGACGAGCCGATTGCCGATTCATCGATACTGCCTACCTATCTGCTGTGCGCGCACGCTCGCCGCAAGGTGACCGTGGCACTTGGTGGTGACGGCGCCGACGAGTTGCTCGCCGGCTACGATCCATTCCGCGCGTT
>CAZZYA010000228.1:0-5460 GCA_964658115.1 uncultured Rudaea sp.
CGTCCCACACCATCGCGAGTGAAAGCGCGAGGCCGACCACACAAATCCAGAACAACAAAAAACGAGACGGCACTGGTGTGCGCATCGACAGAACTCCCGACGGACAGCGCGAAGAGCATACGCCTCCGCGATGACAGCGGCGAGCAGGCTAAACTACGCTTATGGTCGACAAGCCTTCCCCGCGCAAATCCGCGCCGGTGCGCGTGACAGCGCCGAAAATCGCCGTACCGAAAATCGCCGCGTCGAAAGTTGCGACGCCGAAAATTTCCGCGAAAAAAAAGAAGTTGCCAGCAACCGCGCCGATTAGAGGTATTGATTGGCACCGCCTGCGCGAACGTCTGACCGAATACGCGCGACTGGCGCGAATGGATCGCCCCGTCGGAGCGCTACTTCTGCTGTGGCCGACGTGGTGGGCGCTGTGGCTGGCCGCGCAGGATTTTCCGCCGATCGGCACGCTGATCATTTTCACCGCCGGCGTGTGGCTGATGCGCTCGGCCGGCTGCGTGATCAACGATTTCGCCGATCGCAAACTCGATCCCGAAGTGAAACGCACGCGTGATCGCCCGCTCGCCGCAGGCACTGTGTCGACGCGCGAAGCGATCGCCGTATTCGCCACGCTGATCGTGCTCGCATTTTTGCTTGTCCTTCTGACCAATCGCCTGACCATCGAATTGTCGCTCGTCGGCGCGTTTCTCGCGATCACGTATCCCTTCATGAAGCGCTACACCTATTTGCCGCAGGTGTATCTCGGCTGCGCGTTTGGATGGTCGATCCCGATGGCGTTCGCCGCCGTGAAAGGCAGCGACACGAAGCAGTTCGTCGCTGCGTTGCCATTGTGCGCGCTGCTGTTCCTCGCCAACGTGATCTTCTCGACCATCTACGACACCGAATACGCGATGGTCGATCGCGACGACGATCTTCGCGCCGGCGCGAAATCGACCGCCATCCTTTTCGGAGATGCGGACGTGCCGATCATTGGTTTCCTGATCGTGACGCTCCTCGGCACGATGCTGCTCGTCGCACAGCGCGGACATTTGCACTGGCCATACTTCGCAGGCTGCGGCGTCGCCGCCGCGTTGTTCGCATACCAAATTTGGACGATCCGCACGCGTGACCGCGACGCGTGCTTCGCCGCGTTCCGCAACAACAATTGGGTGGGCCTGGCGATCTGGGTCGGCATTTTTATGTCGTATGCACTGAAGTAATCACTTTTTCGCGCGCGCAATTACCCACACATCGACGCGCTCGACACCTGCACGTCGGAGTACGCGCGCACATTCGCGCACGGTCGTCCCCGTCGTCATGACGTCATCGACGAGCGCCACATGCGATGGCACTTCATCGACGAGAATCTCGAACGCGCCGCGTACGTTTCGCCGCCGCGCCATTGCGTCGAGATCGGACTGCGCGACCGTCGCGCGACGTCGCGTGAGAATTTCGCGAATGGGAATCCCCACCGCATCGGCGAACGGTCGCGCGATTTCCATGACTTGGTTGTATCCACGCTCGCGAAGCCTGTCGCGATGAAGCGGCATCGGCACGATGGCTTGCGGAATGGAAACCTCGCTTTCGGCGAACACATCCAGCGCCAGCTGAGCCAGCACGCGACCTGCCGCCAGATTACGCGCGAATTTCAATCGCACCAGCAACAGATCCAACGGATGCGCGTATTCGAACGGCGCAAACGTCGCCGCGAACGGCGGTTCGCGCGCAATGCATTCGCCGCACAACGCGGCAGCCGTTTTTAATGGCAGCGCGCAGCGCGCGCAACACACGCGGTTTCGCGGCAGATCGGCAACGCAGGCGCTGCACACATCGCGATCCTCGTCGCCGCGCGCACCACACAAGAGACAACGCGGCGGAAAGACCGCGAATTGCAAGCTTCGTAGAGCGTCAACCAAAACGCGGCCGTTCAAGTTGACAGTCCCTGTCGCCAATTCCAAACTTCCGCAATCCACGATTCCGAGTTTGACATGTCCGCACCCGCATCGGTTCGCCACGACTATTCGCGCGAGGACGTCGTCGCGCTTCTCGCGCTGCCGTTCAACGATTTACTCGCTCGCGCGCACGACGTTCACCGCGCGCATCACGAAGCCAACGCCGTGCAGGTCTCGACGCTGCTTTCGATCAAAACCGGCGGCTGCCCGGAAGATTGTGCCTATTGCCCGCAGGCGCAGCGATATCACACGGGCGTCAAGTCCGAAAAACTGATGAGTCTCGACGCGGTGCTCGAAAAAGCACGCGACGCGAAAGCGGCCGGCGCGACGCGTTTCTGCATGGGTGCGGCGTGGCGTTCGCCGAAGGATCGCGATGTCGAAAAAGTTTCCGCGATGATCGCCGGCGTGAAAGCGCTGGGTCTGGAAACATGCGCAACGCTCGGAATGCTCACACCGTCGCAAGCCGATCGTTTCAAGACAGCAGGTTTGGATTACTACAACCACAATCTCGATTCCGCGCCGGAGTTCTACGGCGAAATCATTCACACGCGCGAATACCAGGACCGGCTCGACACGCTCGAATCGGTACGCAACGCAGGAATGAAAACCTGCTGCGGCGGCATCGTTGGGATGGGCGAATCGCGTGAACAGCGCGCCGGCCTGCTGCAAACGCTCGCGAATCTGCCGCAGCATCCGGACTCGGTGCCGATCAATCGTCTCGTACAGGTCGAAGGTACGCCGCTCGCCGGCACGGCGCTGCTCGATCCGTTCGAGTTCGTCCGCACGATCGCCGTTGCGCGAATCCTGATGCCCAAATCGATGGTCCGTTTGTCCGCCGGCCGTGCCGAGATGAGTGACGAGTTGCAGGCGCTATGTTTCTTCGCCGGCGCGAATTCGATTTTCTACGGCGAGAAACTTCTGACCACCGGCAACCCCGATGTCGAGCGCGATCAGGCGTTGTTCGCGCGTCTGGGTTTGCATGCGCTCGAAGTCAACGTCGAAACGAATACCGTGCACGCGGACATCGTGTCCGTGGCGGCTTAAATCCGATGGCGCGTCCTGACCTGCTCGCGCGGCTGTTCGAAGCGCGAGCGCAGCGTGCGCGCGGCGATTTACTGCGCCGTGTGCGCACCGTCGATGAAGTCGATGGGCCGCGCATCGTTGTCGACGGGCGCCCGCTGATCAATTTCGCCAGCAACGATTATCTCGGACTCGCGCAGCACCCGGCCGTGCGTTCAGCGCTCGTGCGCGGTGTAACGGAATGGGGCGTCGGCGCAACCGCATCGCATTTGCTCGGCGGTCATCGCCGCGAACACGATCGGCTCGAACGCAAACTCGCCGAGTGGACCGGCCGCGAACGCGCGCTGCTCTTTTCGACCGGCTACATGGCCAATCTCGCGGTGATCGCCACGTTGCTTCGCGACGGCGACATCTGCGTGCAAGACAAACTCGATCACGCGTGCCTCATCGATGGCGCGCGATTGGCCGGCTGCGATTTGAAACGTTATCTGCACGCCGATATCGCCAGCGCGCGACGGCAATTGCAGTCACAACCCGAACGCGCCGCGATGGTCGCGACCGACGGCGTGTTCAGCATGGACGGCGACATCGCGCCACTCGCCGAACTTGCGTCGTTGTGCCGACAGGAACACGCGACACTGTTCGTCGACGATGCGCACGGCATAGGCGTCGCCGGCAACGACGGCGCAGGAAGCGTGCATGCCGCCGGATTGAACACGACGGATGTCCCGTTGCTGATGGCGACGTTCGGCAAGGCGCTCGGAACCAGCGGCGCGTTCGTCGCCGGTTCGGCGGACGCGATCGACGCGCTCGCACAATTCGCGCGCACCTACATTTATACGACCGCCATGCCGCCTGCGCTCGCCGCCGCGACCGGCGCGGCGGTCGACATCGCGCGTTTCGAAAATTGGCGACGCAACAAATTGCACGAATTGATCGCGCATTTCCGCGATGGCGCGTCGCGACGGGGCGTCGCACTGCTGCCTTCGTCGACGCCGATCCAACCGGTGCTGATCGGCGACGCTCGACGCGCTTCAGACATTGCGCAGGCGCTCGAAGAATCGGGTTTTTATGTTCCAGCGATCCGTCCGCCGACCGTCGCCGAAGGCACAGCGCGATTGCGCGTCACGCTCACCGCCGCGCACGCCGAAAGCGATGTCGAATCGTTGCTTGACGAAATCGTGCGCGCAGTCGAACGACAATCCGCGCATCCCCGTGCCGCGCTAACCGAGCGCGACGTGCGGCTGGCGCGTTGACATGGTGATCGCGCGTTCGGGACAAGGCCCGGACCTTGTCCTCGTTCATGGATGGGCGATGCACGGCGGCATCTTTGCGCCGCTGAGCAAACTACTGCAGAAGCACTTCACGTTGCACGTCGTCGATCTGCCCGGTCATGGGTTCAGTCGCGACGAAAGGGTCGATGCCGATCTTTCGCGCGTGGCCATGGCGCTGATCGAAAAAGTCCCGCGCGCGGTGTGGATCGGCTGGTCGCTCGGCGGATTGATCGCGTTCAACGCCGCCTTGCAGAGTCCGGATCGCGTGCGTGGCGTTGTCGAGATGGCCTCGTCGCCGCGCTTTCTCGTTGCAACCGACTGGCCCGGCGTGGACGTGGCCATGTTCACGCAATTCGAGACTGGATTGCGCAACGACTATCGCGCAGTGGTCGAACGTTTTCTTGCGCTTGAAACGCTCGGTTCGCCGGATCCGAAAACCGAACTGCGCGAATTGCGAACGCGCGTTTTCGAGCGCGGCGATCCGGCGCTGGAGGCGTTGACCACCGGCCTGCGCTGGCTCGAGACAGCCGATATGCGCGCGCAATTGCAGCATCTCGCACTGCCAAGTTTGTGGATCGCCGGCCGGCGCGATCGGCTCGTTCCACCGGAAGCAATGCGGCGTGCGGCGAATCTTTCATCCGATGGACGCTTCATCGAGGTGCCATCGGGCCACGCGCCATTCGTCGGCTACGCGCCGCTGGTCGCGCAAGCCATCGTCGAATTCGTCGCGACGTTGCCGCCGTGAGCCGACTCGACACGCGCCACATCGTCACCGCATTCGGCCGCGCGGCGGCGAGCTACGCACGACACGCTGCCCTGCAACGCGACGTGGAAGATCTTTTGCTCGAACGCCTCGACTACGTGCGCGAAGCTCCGGTGCGCGTGCTCGATGTCGGCAGCGGACCGGGACGCGGAACCGCGGCGCTGCGTAAACGCTTTTCATCGGCGCACGTGGTCGCACTCGACATCGCTTTGCCGATGCTCGCGCAGATTCGTCCGACGTGGCTGCGCCCGATCACGCGTGTGTGCGCCGATGCGCGTGACCTGCCGATTGCCGACGAGAGCATCGACGTGCTGTATTCGAGTTTGTGTCTGCAATGGATCGAGGATTTGCCCGCACTGTTCAGCGAATTCCGTCGCGTGTTGCGGCCGGGCGCTTATCTCGCGTTCTCGACGTTCGGTCCGGATTCGCTGTATGAGCTGCGCGCGGCGTGGTCGGCGGCGGACGA
>CAZZYA010000229.1:0-5455 GCA_964658115.1 uncultured Rudaea sp.
CCGTACTGCCTGTGGTCGAGCTGGCCGGGCTGAAGGAAGCGGTCACGCCCGTTGGCAGACCCGACGCGGTGAAGCTCACGCTGCTGCTGAAACCGTTCACCTTGTTGATGGTGATCGAGCTCGTGCCACTGTTGCCCTGCGCGACTGTCAGGCTCGCCGGTGACGCCGTCAGCGAGAAATCCGCCGTGCCGGCCGAACCGCCGGCCAGCGCCGTGATCAGCGCGACGCCTTTCGGGCTGCCCCAACCGGTGACGAGATCGTATCCGGCGACCGCATTGAAGCCCGAACCGCTGCCCGCGCTCGGCTTGTTGTTGCCGCTGGTGATGTCGTGGAAGTCGCTGCTGTAGCTCGAACTGACACCAATGTTGTAGATCGCCGGATTGACGAAACCGACAGTGCTGTTGCCATTGGCGACCGACTGCTGATTGACCAACGCGAGGAAGCCTGCCCAGCGCGGCGCGGCGAAGCTGGTGCCGCCGTAGCCGGTTTCGAACGAGCCGTTGCTTGCGGTCGGGTTGTCGAAATTGGCTTCCGCGGCGACATCAGGATCGTTGCGATACGTCGTGGAACCCTTGTTCGTCGTCGTGATGACGCCGGAGAGTTGTTGATAGCTCGGCGTATGCGAACCCGAACCCGAGTAATAGCCGCCACCCGAATCCGGCCAGCCGGTTTCCGATGACCATGCACCGCCGGCGCTCGCCGTGGTGAGGTCGGTTCCGCCGACTTCGAGCACGTTCGGATCAGCCGAGGGAGAGGCCCACGTCGAACTGTTGTACGCGCCGTCGTCGCCGGTGGCGTTTACGTAGGTCTGACCTTGCGAGGCCATTTCCTGGAAGATCGGATCGTCGGTGGCGTTGTTGAAATCGCCGCCGCCCCACGAACACGAAATCACCTTGGCCGAGTTGTCGCTGACCATCTTGTTGAGGATCTGCGTCGCGCTCGTGCCTTCATAGAACAGAATGCTCGAGATGCCCGGCGCCATGCCGATGACCTGCACGATATCGAGGATCTGCTCGCCGTCGTCGCACGTGCTGGTGCCCGAGCCGTCGCCCGCGTCGCACACACCGCTATAGCCGTTGACGAGAACATTCGTGACCGGTGTGCTGAACGTCATGCCGGTGTTGTTCTTGTAGACGGTAATGTCGGTCGTCTTGTAGCCGTCGTACGAGAAGATGCCGACCGTCTGGCCAGAGCCTGTCAGCGAACCCGAACCGTAGTACGCGGCGCGCATATCGCTCGGCAGAAATTCACCGGACGGACCTGAGCCGCCCGCGTGCTGAATCGGCGTGCCGTTGTGTGCAGCGCCATTCGATTTCAGATGCGTGAACGGCCGTTGGAAATTGTCGAGACCCGACACGTGCAGCAGCGGCACGCTCGTGATGACTTGCGGTTCGCGGTCCGCCGCGAAGAACGTGCGGCTTTCGGTCGGATGCTGATACGACGACATCGAAACATGGAACGCTTTGTTGATGGCCGACACCGGCCCTTCCACGCTCACGAGACGGCGGTTCGGTGCCAGCTCGGTCACGGTGAAGCCGTTGGCATTCGCCCAGCTCACCACTTCGTCATAGTCGGCCTGGGTTGGCCCGAAACGGTTGGTGTACTCGTCGACGCTCAGGTATTTGTGAAAGTTCGGACTGTTCGGATCCTGCAGCTGCGCGAGGAAATCGTCGAGCTGATCCTGATTGCGCACCGGCAGACTGAGCGAGAGTTTCAAGCGTTGGTCGGCCGGCAGCACACCCAGACGCGGCGCGAGACCCGTAGCGACGGCCGTCGGCACATGCGAGCCCGTCATCAACTGGCCGTGTGCGACGTTGAAGTCGCTGGCGTACGCCCCTGCGCAGCCGAGTCCCAACGATGACAAAAGCAACGGTAATACTGACGCCTTGCGACGCCAGAATGCGAGTTTTGAAGTCATTTTGTGGATCTTCCCTATTGTTTTGGATCGAAAAGTTAAGCCGCGCGCGAGCGCGACCCCGGATCCCCATCCCCATTTCGATGCCGCCGCTTGCTTGCCTGGATTCTCCTTGCGTCTTTACCGTCGGTTGTACGGACAACTCGCCCCTTCGCGAATCGTCCAAACCTAGGCTGCGGATCGAATGCTCCAACCCCGTCAGTCAGAAGCGGGTTGAACCTATCAGCCGCCAGACCTTTTCGTCAAGCGCAGCTGAGTGATAACCCCATGAATTTACGGAAAATGTGATGCCGCGCACAATAAATGTCCGTACAACATGGATGCGCCAGATAGGTGTCGTTTGGCCGTATAAACGTCCGTCCGGACAATCGCTTCTGCGGCGTCGAAATGACACACGATGTACGGACGAACGGGCCACGCTGAGCCAATTTATGCGCTGGGCTATAATCACCGCGCGTTCACGCTAGCGGGACGCGCTATCGTCACATTCCGCGCGCCCGTAGCTCAGCCGGATAGAGTAGCGGCTTCCGAAGCCGTTGGTCGGGGGTTCGAATCCCTCCGGGCGCGCCATTCCTCGTTCGTCTATCGCGCAGTGGCTCCTCAACCGCGCGACGAACAGGGCGCCTTATTTTTCGCGCGCGATGAAACCGCGAATATGCGTTTCGAGGACAGGCAGCGGCACCGATCCGATCTCGAGCACCGCGTCGTGGAATTTTCGAATGTCGAACTTCGGTCCAAGTTCCTTTTCGGCAAGTGCGCGCAATTCCACGATCTTAAGTTCGCCGAGTTTGTAGCTGAGCGCCTGACCCGGCCACGAAATGTAGCGATCGACTTCCGTTTCCACTTCATGTTGCGACAACGCCGTGTGTCCGGCGAGGAAGGCGACGGCCTGATCGCGCGTCCAGCCCTTGTGATGCAGACCCGTATCGATCACCAGTCGCGCCGCGCGCCACATTTCATAACTTTCGCGGCCGAATTCTTCATACGGCGTTTGATAGATTCCCATTTCCTTGCCGAGCTTTTCGCAATACAACGCCCAGCCTTCGCCGTATGCCGAAATGTAATTCTTGGTACGAAACGGCGGCTGCGCTTTCTGTTCTTCGGCGATTTCGCCTTGCAGCGAATGACCCGGCGCCGACTCGTGCAACGTCAGCGCGGGCAGGTTGTACAGCGAACGCGACGGCAGGTCGTACGTGTTCACCCAATACGTGTGCGCACCGCCGCGGCCGGCGGTCCAGAAAGGCGCGATCGCATCCGGCACCGGCTTGATGGTGAATCGCCCGCGCGGTAACAACCCGAAGAAATTCGACAGTTCGCCGTCGACGCGTTTGGCGATCCACGCCGCGCGCATCAGCAATTCGTCCGGCGTTTTCGCGTAGAACTGCGGATCGGTACGGAGGAATTTCTGGAATGCGGCGAAGTCGCCTTTGAATCCGGTCGAGGCGATGGTCGCGCGCATTTCCGCATCGATGCGCGCGACTTCCTTCAATCCTATTTGGTGAATGGCTTCGGGATCGAGATCGAGCGTCGTGTATTCGCGGATTTGCTGGCGATAGAACGCCACGCCGTCAGGCAGCGATTCGGCGGCGAGCGTTTCGCGCGCGTGAGGCACGTAGTCGTCGCGAAAAAACGCCAGTAGCTTTTTGTACGAAGGCAAAACGCCATCACGGATCGCCGCTTCGCACTGCGCCTGTAATGCCGTCTGCGTGTTCGCCGCTATCGTCGACGGCAGTTTGCTGCACGGTTTGAAAAAGTCGCTGTCCTTCGGCGACTTCACGTCGAGGTAGGTCGAAATCGACACATCGCGCCCAACGAGCACCGCGCGCGGCACCGTGAAGCCGCGCTGTTCACCGGCGCGCATGTTGGCAATGTTCTCATCGAAATAACGCGGAAAATCGTTGAGCTTGCCGATGTATTCGCGCACCTGTTTTTCATTCTTCAGATGCCGCGACGACATGAAACCCAGATCCGACCAAAACTGCGAATCGCTGTTGAGCGGCATTTCGTAAGCGCGGAATCGGATGTCCGCCGCGAAGCTTTCTATTTGCGGTTTGTAAATGTCGAAATCCACACGCTGTTCCAACGAAAGCTCGTCACGCGAAATTCCGTCGAGGCGCTTGAGCACATTCGTCCAATACGCCAAACGTTCGGATTGCGACGCCGCATCGACGCGCGCCAGATGGTCGTCCGGCGGAGCGCCCTCGTCGGCGTCTACGTCGTCGTCGCGACCCAAGCCAGGAAACTGCTCCATGCGCCACTTCCATTCGCCGGTGTAGATCGCCGCAAATTTCTGATCCGCCGTCGCGGCCTTTTCGGCCGACGCCACGCACGGCAATACCGCGAACAACAACAAGGCACCGATGCGCTTCATGTGTTTCTCCTCGTTTCCCGAATTGCGATGATCGCATTCCGACGCGGCCGCCGGTAGCGCATCGCGTACTAAATGCGACGACGGCGCCGCAGGGGATTAGAAAAGTTCGGCTTGCGGCGACGGCGCGCGCGGCGGAACGAATCGCGAAGTATCGAGCGTGATGTCACGCGTGCGTGCAAGTCCGAATTTGCGCGTGGCGATGTCGAACCGCTGTCGGATCAGCGTCGCGAACTCGCCTTCGCCGCACATGCGCGAACCGAAACGCGCGTCGTTTTCCTTGCCGCCGCGAATCTGGCGGATGATGCTCATCACGTGTTCGGCGCGTTCGGGAAAATGTTGCTGCAGCCATTCGCGCATGAGGTCTTTCAATTCGTACGGCAAGCGCAACATGGTGTAACCGGCCATGCTGGCGCCGGCGTCCGCGGCACGTTGGATGATCGCTTCGAGCCAGCGGTCGGTCAGCATCGGAATGATCGGCGCGACCAACACACCGCAGGGCACTCCCGCCGCATGCAACGCGCGCAGCACCTCCACACGCCGATGCGGCGCGCTCGCGCGCGGTTCGAGTTTCGAGGCGAGACGATTGTCCAGCGACGTGACCGACAGGAACACGCGCACCAGATTTCGTCGCGCCATGTCCGTGAGCAGATCCAGATCACGTTCGACCAACGCGTTCTTCGTCACGATCGTCAGCGGATGACCGCACGCGTGCAAAACCTCGAGCACTTGCCGCGTGATTTTGTAGCGTCGCTCGATCGGCTGATACGGATCGGTGTTGGCGCCGAGATTGATCGGACTCACGCGGTAGCCCGGCTTCGACAACTCGGCCCGCAGCAATTCGGCAGCGTTGGTTTTCGCGAAAAGTTTGGTTTCGAAATCCAGACCAGGCGACAGATTGAGATACGAGTGCGACGGTCGCGCGAAACAATAAATGCACCCGTGTTCGCAGCCGCGGTACGGATTGATGCTCTGGTCGAAATTGACATCTGGAGAATCGTTGCGACTGATGATGTGCCGCGCCTGTTCGTGCGTGACGTCGGTCTTTATCGGCGGCGCGGGTTCGTCATCGGGCATCCATCCGTCGTCGAACACCTCGCTTCGCAGCGATTCGAAACGCCCCTCGCGATTCGACGCGGCACCACGGCCTTTGACCGCGACGATTTTGTCGA
>CAZZYA010000230.1:0-5447 GCA_964658115.1 uncultured Rudaea sp.
CGCTAGAGTCGAGCGTCGTCGACGAAATTTTTGCGAACAGCTTCGAAGGTGGCACCGTCACACCGCCGCCGTCGAACTCACTGGTCGAAACGCCGAATCAGTCCAATGGCGGCATGAACGCAGAATTGTTCACTTGGTATGACAGCAACGCGCAACAACGCACGACCGCGCTTGCGTACAACAACGGCGCATCGGGACCGGGTGGCTCGCACGGCGGAGAGATGCGTCAGTTCAGCTACCACGTCGGCACGGGCGTGCGTACCGTCAACGCATCGAGCAGCGCGTTTGCGGGATTCGGTTACGTCGTGTCGCATCCGACGGATGACGAAGCCTGCACGGGCGGCGGCGATTCCTCGAGCCTCGGCCATTTCACGGCCGGCACCTTCACGCGCGTGTTTCAGGGCCGTCATCACGCCATCTTCCGTTTTCAGCAGAACTATCCCCGCTACTGCACGACGGGCGCCGCTGCCGAACACGATATTCCAGTGACCATCGACTGGTCGTTCTCAACCGGCCGCGACAATCCGCTGTGGTCGATTTCGTATGATCTCAGTAGCGTCGGCGCGGATGTGCTCGACGACGATTCGCGCGCGCCCTACGGCGAACTGCTGTTCGACGGCAGCGCCAGCGAAGGGGCGCACAGCACGATCGCCGGCGTGGGCTGGGGCGACGGCTACAAGTTCCAGTCGACGACCAATCCGGTCACCTACGACAGCGCATGGACGTGGAATGTCCTCAACACGATTCCCTATGTGAAGTTGTGGACGACGGCGATCGACGCCACGATGGGCACGGTGCAGACGCAGACACTCGCGCAACAGGACGCAGGCGGGTATTTCGACGCGAGCCGCTGGAACACGACGAGTGCCGCGGGCGTTGCCTGCGCGTCCGACGACGGCGATCCGCATTCGATGCCGTGCAGCGGCAACTGGGATTACCAATCGATCAACTATTCGATGGGCGAAGCGATCGGCGGCTCGAATTCCGAGCCGACCAACAATACGCGTCTCGCGTGGGGAACCGAGTTCGGCTTCCTCGGCCAGAGCAGCTATCACGTCAACGGCAGCACGTATTGGGGCGGCCCGCGCGCCGACACGCTCGCATCCGGCTATCCACGCAAGAGCTATTCGACGTACATCGTACTCGGCGTGCACTCGAGCGACGCCGTCGAAGCGCAGGTGGCGCAAGTCGAAGCGATGCAAACGCTCGCCCTCACCCAAACGACAGGCACAATCGCCACAAGCGGCCCGGCTGGCGTCAATCGCAGCGACACGATCACGTATTCGCCGGCCGGATACGATCCGGTCTACGGCGCAATCACCTTTGCGGCGTCCGCCAATAAACTCGACGTCACGCTCGGTACGACCAAATCGTTGAAGAACCCGTTGATCATCGTCCGCAACTACACCGCCGGCGCGTATCCAAGCACCGTGCAATACGACGGCGCGACGCTGACCATGGACACCGACTACTTCCCGTCGCTGCGCACGGACAAGAGCGAGCTATGGATTACGCTCAATCGTACGGTCAGCACCGCATCGAATCGATTGCAGATCACGCCGTAGTCATCTGAAAATGTTCACAGCCCGCGCCGGGAACGCGGGTCCGCGTCGGGCACAGGGACGTGATCCTACGCGGACGAAAACCTGCCGCGAAAAACAACAGACGTTTTCTGGTGACTTTTTGCCGTCCAGCAAAAGTTACCCGCCGCTTTGCAGCGAAAGCTTGTTCTTGACGTCTGAATTCCCGCTTTCGCGGCAATGACTGAAAGATGTCAGCCGCGCCCCTGCTCCGCCTGCTGCCGAATCTGCGCCTCGACACACGCCAGCGCCGAAATATTCACCACGCGCCTGACGGTCGAAGCTGTCGTCAACACATGCACGGGCTTCGAGACGCCCATCAAAATCGGCCCAATCGCGATACCGTCGGTGAACTGCCGCACCATGTTGTACGCAATGTTCGCCGCATCCAGATTTGGAAACACGAACAGGTTCGCCGAACCGCTCTTGAGCAGCGAATTCGGAAAAATCCGTCCACGGATTTCTTCGTTGAGCGCGGTGTCGGCCTGCATCTCGCCGTCGATTTCGAGTCGCGGATCCTTCGTCCGAACGATCTCCAGCACCTTCTGCATTTTTTTCGCGCTGGCATCGTTGTGGCTGCCGAAATTCGAATGCGACAGCAGCGCCACTTTCGGGATGATGCCGAACAGTTTCAGCCGCAGCACCGCCTGACACGTTGCCTCGGCGATTTCCTCGGCGGTCGGATCGTATTGCACGTGCGTGTCGACGAAGAACCACGTGCCGCGATCGTTCTGCACGGCCGTCATCGCCGCGGCGGTTTTCACGCCGGGATCGAGCGGAAGCACGTCGAGGATGTGTCGCAACTGCCGCTGATAACGGCCGACCATGCCGCAGATCATCGCGTCGGCTTCGCCGCGCGCGAGCATGAGCGCGGCGATCAGGGTCGGGCGCGAACGGACCAGCGACTTCGCCAGCGCCGGCGTGATGCCGCGCCGCTCGTTGACGCTCAGATACTGGCTCCAGTATTCGCTGAAACGCGGATCGTCGTCGACGTTGCACAGTTCGAAATGTTCGCCCGCCCGAATGCGCAAACCGAGCCGGTTGATGCGTCGTTCGATGATCGCGGGACGACCGATCAGGATCGGCCGCGCGATCTTGTCATCGACGAGATTTTGCACGGCGCGCAGGATCGTATCTTCCTCGCCTTCGGAATAGACGACGCGCTTCACGTCCCCCTTGGCGCGATCGAACACCGGCTTCATCACCAGACCGGTGCGGAACACGAACTGGCTGAGTTTTTCGGTATACGCGGCCATGTCGGTGATCGGACGCGTTGCGACGCCGGAGTCCATTGCCGCCTGCGCGACGGCAGGCGCGAGCGCGACCAGCAGACGCGGATCGAACGGCTGCGGAATCAGATATTCCGGTCCGAACGAAAGCAACTGATCGCCGTACGCACGCGCCGCGACGTCGGACATCTCGCGTCGCGCGAGTCCCGCGATGGCGTGCACGCAGGCGACTTTCATTTCTTCGTTGATCGTCGTCGCGCCGACATCGAGCGCGCCGCGAAAGATGTACGGGAAACACAACGCGTTGTTGACCTGATTCGGATAATCCGAACGCCCCGTCGCGATCACGGCGTCCGGACGAACTTCCTTCGCGAGTTCGGGCAGGATTTCCGGATTCGGATTCGCCAGCGCCAGAATGAGCGGATTCGGCGCCATGGATTTGACCATGTCTTGCGTAAGCACACCGCCCGCCGACAGGCCGAGGAAAACGTCCGCGTCGCCGATGATGTCGCCGAGCGTGCGCGCTTTGGTGTCACGCGCATAGCGCGCTTTCGCCGCATCGACATCTTCCGTGCGACCTTTGTAGATGACGCCGAGACGATCGGCCACCCAGATGTTGTCGCGCGTCATGCCGAGCGCGACGAGCATATCCAGGCACGCGATGCCCGCCGCACCCGCGCCGGTGGAAACGACTTTGACGTCTTCGATCTTTTTGCCGACCACGTTCAGCGCATTCAGCACCGCAGCGCCGACGATGATCGCGGTGCCGTGCTGATCGTCGTGGAACACCGGAATCTTGACGCGCTGGCGCAGCTTGCGCTCGACCTCGAAACATTCCGGGGCCTTGATGTCTTCGAGGTTGATGCCACCGAAGGTCGGTTCGAGCGCAGCGATCACATCGACGAGTTTGTCCGGATCGTTTTCATTGACTTCGATGTCGAACACGTCGATGCCGGCGAATTTCTGGAACAGCACACCCTTGCCTTCCATGACGGGTTTCGCGGCGAGCGGACCGATCGATCCGAGACCGAGCACCGCCGTGCCGTTGGTGATGACGCCGACCAGATTGCCGCGCGCCGTCAGCGCGAACGCTTCCTGCGGATCGGCCACGATCGCGTCGCATGCGGCAGCGACGCCCGGCGAATACGCGAGCGACAGATCGCGCTGTGTCGACAGCGGTTTGGTCGGTGAGATCTTTATTTTTCCCGGCGGCGACGCGCGGTGATAATCGAGAGCGGCTTTTTTGAGATCGTCGGCCTTGGACATGGTCTTAAAAACTCATGCCGCGTTGCGCGGTGAAGGCGCAGAAGCTTAGCACAGGGAATGTTGCGTCCCGCCGCGCGGCGCAGCATCTACTTTCGTCTGCATCACGATCGCATCCGCATGTGTCGCGCGTTTTTCGGACGACCCTATCGCGTCGCAGCGGCCCGAGCTTCCCGCGTGTGCGGATCGTTCGCACCCAAAAGTTTTTCACGAATGGTCGCTGCTTCCGCCAACTGTTGCCGGCCTTCGTCGCGTGTATCGGCATCGTCGAGCAACGTTTCGCCAAGCTCATATCTCATCGTCGCCGCGAGTGGATGTTCGGCGTTCGGAATGTAAGCCGCTACGGACGCCAGCGCGGCGCGATATTCGAGTTCCGCGCCCGGTCGATTTCCCTCGTCGCGCAGCGCGCGTGCGAGCGTTTGATGACCGACCGCCGTGAAGCGGCTGCCTTCGCCGTTGCCTTTCTGCGAATCGGCCAGCGCGCTTCGGGCGATATCCGCCGCGCCGGCGGCGTCGCCGCGCAGCCGACGCAATTCCGCCACACGGTAGCGCGTGATCACCGTATCGAGTGCGGGCGCTTTTGCGTTGGCTTCACGGATCCCGACTTCGGAAATCTCCTTCTCCGCAAGGTCGAGACGATTTTGTTGCGTGTGCAATGCGGCCAGATCGCCCAAAGCAATTCGCACGCCTTGATGATCGCGCCCGAATTTCTTTTCGAACGTCGCGACGGCTTCGTTGAATGCATGTTCTGCGGCATCCAGATCGCCGCTGTCGAGAAGAACAAGACCCAGATTGATATCCGATCCGGCGACGGCGGGACTGTCGTCGCCGAGTTTCTTGCGTTGCTCGGCCACCACTTGCTGAAGTGCGGCGCGCGCGTCGGCATAATGGCCGAGATGATACTGGGCGAGTGCGAGGTCTCTGCGCGCACCGAGCACCATGGGATGATCGGGTGTCAGCACGCGCAGATAATCCTGCAGCGATTGTTCGTCGAACTGCACCGCTTCGGTGTAACGCGATTCGTTCTGCAACGTAAGGCCGATGTTGGCGCGCGCGCGCGCGATATCGAAATCGCTGACCGGCCGCTTCTGAATGGCCACGGCGAGCGCCTGGCGAAAGTAGTCCTCGGCATCGTGAAGATGCGTCAAACCCCAGCTCGATGCGCCCGCCGCCATCAGCGCGGAGTAGCGTATCGCCGGATCGGTTTCTTTTTCGCTGAGCAAGGCGAGTTCCTGCGTGGCGAATTGTTCGGCGTGGATAAAGTCGCGCTGGTCGATGGCGACCCGCACCTGCGCGTGTCGCGCGCGCGCTCGTTGAACTAGCGTCGCATCCGCCAGCGCATCGACTTTTTCTCGCGCATCGCTGGCCAGCGATG
>CAZZYA010000231.1:0-5368 GCA_964658115.1 uncultured Rudaea sp.
CTGGAAGGCGGCTTCGGGTCTACGGTGATTCGTTCGGAAGCATCCGCGTTTTCGTCGTCGTCCGAACGGCGGACGCACTGGTTCTTGGATCCACTGTTGCGTAAGGAATGGCTTTGGATCAAACGCGATCGCGGTGCGCTGATCCAACTGCTGGTAGTTCCGCTCGCGCTGGTTTCGTTCCAGTTTTTCAATCTGCGCAACATGCTCGTGTCGGCGAACATGAGTTGGAATCGACTTGCTGCCGTCGTCGTTGGCATGGGTGCGTACATGCTGTTCATCGCTGCGCCGCGCGCGCTCGTGAGCGAGGGACCCGCGTTGACATGGATGCTGACGTGGCCGCGCAGCCTCGAAGACACGTTGCGTGCGAAGGTCCGTCTGCTGTTCGCGCTGGTGAGCGCCATCGTGTTTATCGCGCTGGCCGTGATTGCATGGATGTTCCCGGCCGATACGCTCAACCTCGTCGGCGTGGCGCTGGTGTGGTCCGTATTCGGTATAGCGGTCGCCGAAAAAGCGATCACGTTGATCCGCGCGCCGAGTCAGAGCGGCGAACCCGAACCGGTGCCGCACGGTCAGCAATGGGCGGCGGGTTTGGGCAATCTGTCGCTGGCGATCGCGTTGTTCACGGCGCAATGGCAGCTTGTTTTCGCCGCGACCATCCTGAACTGGGTATTCGCCGCCGCGTTGTGGCAACGCTTCAAAGTGCGGCTCATCTATTTGTTCGATCCGGACTGCGAACCGCACGTGCAGCCGCCGACGGTGCTGAGCAGCGTGCTCGCGGTGGTCGGCATGCTCGAACTCGGCGCGCTGATCAGCGGATTGTGTCTGGCGTTTTTCGGCAAGGATGCCGCTGGCTTCGGATTGTCGTTCGGCTACACCGTCGCTGCGCTCGTCACGTGCGTGACGGTGATCGTGTGGCAGGGCAACCGCGACGTCGGACTGCGTGCGATTCTGCTGTACGACGTCGACACGCCGCTGGTGACGCTGAGAACCGCCGCACTCGGTATCGCACTCGGCGCGGTGCTTGGCGCAATCGCCATCGGCTACAACGTCGCCCTTCACATCGTGCCGTGGCCGCAATTACAGGACTTGCTGCAGCAATCGCGCACCTTTCTCGCCGCGCATCCGGATTTGAGGATCGCGTATGCGTTCGCCGCGGTGGCGATCGCGCCGTGGGCCGAGGAATTTCTGTTCCGCGGACTGTTGTTCCGCGCCATGTCGGCGCACTGGAAAACGCGGCACGCTGTGCTGCTGAGCTCCGCGTTTTTCGCCGTATTGCACCCGTGGCCGGCGTGGCCGATGGTGTTCGCGCTGGGCGCTGTCAATGCGCTTTTGTTCAACCGTTCGCGCAAACTTCTGCCGTGCGTGTTGCTGCACGCATGCTACAACGCTGTGGTAATCGTCTACGCGTCGAACTGATCGCGCATTACGCTAGGCGCTCATTCCACCGTGACGCTTTTCGCCAGATTGCGCGGCTGATCGACATCCGTGCCGCGCTGCACGGCGACGTGATATGCGAGCAATTGCAGCGGCACGGTGAACACGATCGGTGCGATCATTTCGCCGCACGGCGGCAACGCGAGCAGATGTCCATTCGCGTTCGGCATATGCGCGGCGACGTCCGCGTCGGCCAGTACATAAAGTTCACCGCCGCGTGCGCGAACTTCTTCGAGATTCGATTTCAATTTCTCCAGCAGATGATCGTTCGGCGCTACCGCGATCACCGGCATGTTCTCGTCGACCAAGGCGAGTGGGCCGTGTTTGAGCTCGCCCGCCGGATACGCTTCGGCGTGGATGTAGGAAATTTCCTTGAGCTTTAGCGCGCCTTCCATCGCTATCGGGAATTGCGTGCCGCGGCCGAGGAACAACGTGTGATCTTTCCCGACGAATTGCTCGGCGAGCTTGCGGATTTGCGCATCGAGTGCCAGCGCATCGCGGATCGCGCCGGGTAACGTTTCGAGCTGATGGACGAGCGCGTCATAGCGTTCTTGCGCCAGTCCGTGATGGCGCGCGAGTTCCAGCGAGAACAGCGCGAGCGCGGCGAGTTGCGTCGTGAAGGCTTTGGTCGACGCGACGCCGATTTCCGGACCGGCGCGTGTCATCAGCGTCAGTTCCGATTCGCGCACGATCGACGATTCCGGCACGTTGCACACCGCGAGCGTCGCCAGATAGCCGCGCGTTTTTGCGAGCTTGAGCGCGGCCAGCGTGTCGGCGGTTTCGCCGGACTGGCTGATCGTGACGAACAGCGAGTCGACCGGAACGACCGCGTCGCGATAACGATATTCCGATGCGATTTCCACGTTGCACGGAATGCGCGCGAGGCTTTCTATCCAGTAACGCGCGACAAGCGCGGCGTGATAACTCGATCCGCACGCGATCAGGTGAACACCGCGCGTTTTCGACAACAGTTCGCGCGCATTCACGCCGAAAATCTCGGTCAGGATGCGTCCGCCGGCAATACGTCCTTCGAGCGTATCGGCGATCGCCTGCGGCTGCTCGTGGATTTCCTTGAGCATGTAATGCTTGTATTCACCGCGTTCGACCGCGTCGGCTCCGAAATGCGCCGTTTTGATCGGACGCTGCACGTCGTGCCCGTTTTCGTCGATCACCCGCACGGCGTCGATGGTGATTTCGGCGACATCGCCTTCGGCCAGATAGATGAAACGGCGCGTTACCGGCAGCAGCGCGTGGATGTCGGACGCGATGAACTGTTCGCCATCGGCGAGGCCGACGACCATCGGACTGCCACGCCGCGCGCCGACCACGTGGCCGGGTTCGCGTTTGGAAATCACGGCGATCGCGTATGCGCCACGCAACCGTGGAATCACGCGTTGCACCGATTGCAGCAACGTCGCGCCTTGCGATTGTTCGTGCTCGATCAGATGCGCGATGACTTCCGTGTCGGTTTCCGTCGCGAACGCATAACCAAGCGCCTTCATCTCGGCGCGCAACTCTTCGTGGTTTTCGATGATGCCGTTGTGAACCACCGCCGTTTGATCGCGCGAGGCGATCGGATGCGCATTCACCGTGTTCGGCGCGCCGTGCGTCGCCCAGCGCGTGTGCGCGATGCCGGTGTGTCCGGTGATCGGATGCGATGCGTGCAATTCCTCGAGTTGGCGCACCTTGCCCTTGGTGCGCACGCGTTCCAAACCCGTATCGGTGAGCAGTGCGATACCGGCCGAGTCGTAACCGCGATATTCCAGGGATTTCAACCCCGCAATCAGCGTTCCGACCACGTCACGCCGCGCCGCGGCTGCCACGATTCCGCACATCGTTTTCTCTCCTCAACGCGTCATTTTAGCGGTTTCGCCGTTGCGCCGTATGGTTGCGGCGCCGCCGGGCGCGGGCGTGACCAATGGCGGGCATTTCGCGGGCGGCGCTACTGCATAATCGACGCTTCTTGTATCGGGAGCGGCTCATGTCCATACGTTTCGCATTCGGCTGCGTTGCGCTGATTGCCGCGAGCGCGCCGGCATTCGCGCGCGAGGATCAGATCATTCTGCTGGGCAACGTCGCCGGTAAACAGACCATTTCGGCCGACGGAAATTCGGCCGAATATTCCTATAGCGACCGCGGACGGGGCGATCACATTACCGCTTCGTGGAAGCTCGACGCCGCTGGCGTTATCACCGATTACACCGGCTCGGGCAACGACTACATGAAAGTGCCGGTCGACGAAAGTTTTCACATCGCGAATGGCAAGGCGACGTGGAAGAATCGCACCGAGCACGGCGAACAAGCCCTGAAAGGCCACGCGTTCTATGTGCCGCTCAACGCGCCGCCGGAGCTTCAAGGCGTTTTGGCGCGAGCTCTCCTGAAATCGCCGAATCACACACTGCCGCTGTTGCCGGCGGGCGAGGCGAGCATCGAGGCGGCGGGCAGTATCGACGTTGGCGGAACGAAGCTGACGCAATATCGCATCGTCGGACTCGGTTTCTCGCCGACGCCGATCTGGCTTGCGAGTGATGGCCGCACCGCCGCGCAGGTGGCGAGCTGGTTTACCGTGATCGACGCCGCCGCCGCACCGCACGTCGCGGATCTGCAAAGCGCGCAAGATGTCACTGATGCCGATTGGATCCAACGCGTCGCGCACGAGCTGACGCACACACCGAACGGCGCACTCGTGATCCGCAACGCGCGATTGTTCGATCCGCGCGATTTGTCGGTCACGCCGCGCACGAGCGTACTGATTCAAGGCGAGCGCATCGTGCGCATCGCGCCGGACGCAACGTTGAACGTGCCGCAAGGCGCGGAAATAATCGATGCGAAAAACCGTTTTCTCATGCCGGGTTTGTGGGACAACCATCAGCATTTCGGCGACGACGACGGCGCGCTCGATCTCATCGCCGGCGTGACCAGCGCGCGCGACATGGCCAACGACACGGACGGTTTCCTCAAACGCGTCGCACGCTTCGACGATGGCAGCGAACTGGGTCCGCGCGTGCTCAAGGCCGGCATCATCGATGGCGTCGGCGAGTTCGCCGGTCCGACCAAGATGCGCGCCGACAACGCCGCAGACGCGATCAAGGATGTCGACTGGTATGCCGATCACGGCTACGCGCAAATCAAGATCTATTCCTCGATGAAACCCGAACTCGTGCCGATCATCGCCGATCGCGCGCACGCGCGCGGGTTACGTGTGAGCGGCCATGTGCCGGCCTTCATGTCGGCGCGGCAATTCGTCGACGGCGGCGCGGATGAAATCCAGCATCTGAATTTCATCGAACTGAACTTCATGTTTCCGGAAGTCAGCGAAACGCGCAATCGCGATCGCTTCATCAAGGTCGCCGAACGCGCGCACGAATTCACACCGGATAAACCGCAGGTGAAGGAATTCATCGGATTCTTGCGCGCGCATCACACGGTGCTCGATCCGACCATGGACGTTTTCGAAGGTCTGTTCTATGGCGATGCGGCAGCGACGACGCCGGGCCTCGAGAAAATCGCACCGCGTTTTCCGCCGCAGATTCGTCGCGGCTTGCTGAGCGGTGCGATCGATGTGCCCGCCGACAAAAAAGACGCCTACGCGCAGGCGTTTCCGTCCATGCTCAACCTACTCAAAGCATTGCACGAGGCCGGCGTGACGATCATTCCCGGTACCGACGGACTGGCCGGCTACATGCTGCATCACGAACTCGAACTTTATTCGCGCGCTGGAATCCCGAATGCCGAAGTGCTGCGCATGGCGACGTGGACATCGGCGAATGTGATGGGCGTGAATAAGGATCGAGGCGTGATCGCCGCGGGAAAACTGGCCGACATGATTCTCGTCGACGGCGATCCGGTCGCGAATATGGCCGACATCGAAAAAATCGACGTCACCATCAAAGGCGGAAAAGTATACGATCCGGCGAAGATCGAAGCGGCTTAC
>CAZZYA010000232.1:0-5362 GCA_964658115.1 uncultured Rudaea sp.
AGCGACAACCGACCCCGGGGCGGCAATGGGTGTCGATGCGGGTGTTGACACCATTGTTGCGTCATTCCGAGCGGGTGATGTCGCGGTGCTCGAACTCACTGACGTGTCGGATTTGTTTTCGACGGCAGGTATGACCACGCGAGGCGTCGCGACAGGGGTTGGCGAATCGGGCGGAATCGACTTGCGAGTTTCGACAGATTTTTCGTGCGCGATACGTTCGTCGCCTACGATCGGCTTGCTTTCTCCGACCGGTTTCTCGTCGAACGATTTTGATTCGGAAGCTACTTGTTTCTCGACCGCCGGTTTCGCGTCAGACACGACACGTTTGTGTTCTTCGATCGGTTTAGCGACGGCCGGCATATCGGCGGATACATCCGTCGCGCGCGGCCGTGCGGGTCGCGGCGAAGTTTCTGCATTTCCGTTGTCGTCACGGTGATCGCTATCTTCGTCATCGAAATCGAAAACGACAGATTGATCATCCGACGGCGTGATCGTTGTAGCGGCTTCGTCATGTTTGCGGCGGCGGCGTCCGCCACGCCGACCGCGACGACGCGACCGCGGTGTCTCATCGGCCGACGCGGAATCGCCAGGCGCTGTCGGGATTGCCGGCACAACGGGCGAGGTCGCCGCGACCGGTGTGGCGATCGGTTCTTTCGGTCGACGCGGTGCGGCTGTCGACTCGACGGCGGTGGGCGGCAGCTTCGCCGATTGTTGCGGCTTGCGCGGTTGCTGACTGGCGCGCTGTTCGTTGGAGCGCGGTTCGATTTTAGGACGCTGTTCCTTTTGCGGCGCGCGATCGTTGCGATGACGATCGCCTGACGGAGAGCGACCATCTGATCCGCGCGATGAACGCTGATCGTTCGGGCGACTCCTGCTGCGATTACCTTCCGCACGCTGCGGCGATTGCGGTCGAGCCTTCGGTGCCGTCGCTGCCGGCGTGGAATCGGCGGAGAAAAGATTCTTCAGCCACGCCCACAAACCACCTGTCGATTTCGCGACGGCGATGGGCTTGGGCGTTTCATCGACATCGGCTTTCATTTGCGGCGCGGGCGAGGACGGCTTCACGCCGCTGACGGCGGGCTTTTCAGGTTCCGCATCGGGCTTGGCAACCTGCGGCGGCGGCGCGACAACGATTGCCGTGACACGCTCGTAGCTCGGTTTCACGTCTTCGGCGATTTCCGCTTTGCGGATGCGCTCGATTTCAAAATGCGGCGTATGCAGTTTGTCGTCGGCGACGATGATGATCGGCACCTGATGGCGCTGTTCGATTTCAGCGACGGCTTTACGCTTCTCGTTGAGCAGGAAGTTGGCGACGCTGCCGGGCACTTGTACAAGTACTTGCCCGGAGTTTTCCTTCATCGCCTGTTCTTCGACGAGGCGAAGAACCGACAGCGACAGCGATTCCACGCCGCGGATGCGTCCATGACCTTCACAGCGCGGACAAACCAGCTGCGTCGATTCGCCGAGACTCGGGCGCAAGCGCTGACGCGACATCTCGAGCAGACCGAAACGCGAGATGCGACCGATCTGCACACGAGCGCGATCGTGGCGCAGTGCGTCTTTCAATTTGTCTTCGACTTCGCGCTGATGCTTCGGACTTTCCATGTCGATGAAGTCGATCACGATCAATCCACCCGCATCGCGGATGCGAAGCTGCCGGGAGATTTCGACTGCCGCTTCGAGATTGGTGTTGAGCGCCGTCTCTTCGATGTCGCCGCCCTTGGTCGCCTTCGCCGAGTTGATGTCGATGGCGGTGAGCGCTTCGGTCTGGTCGATGACGATCGAACCGCCGGAGGGCAAACGCACGCTGCGATCGAATGCATTTTCGATCTGCGTTTCGATCTGGAAACGCGAGAACAGCGGAACGGTGTCGTTATACAGCTTCAGCTTGCGCAGGTTTTGCGGCATGACCTGCTGCACGAAATCCTTGGCGTCGCTGAAAAGCTCTTCGCTGTCGATCAGGATTTCGCCGATATCGTTGCGCAGATAATCGCGCAAAGCGCGGATGATGAGTTTCGATTCCTGATAGATAAGGAACGGTGCAGGGCGTGATTGCGCCGCTTCGTCGATCGCTTTCCACACTTGCAGCAGGTAATCGAGATCCCACTGCAATTCTTCCCCTTCGCGACCCATTCCGGCGGTGCGGATGATCAGGCCCATTTCCTCGGGAAGGTTGAGCTGGTCGAGCACTTCTTTGAGATTCGCCCGATCGTCGCCTTCGATCCGGCGCGACACGCCGCCCGCACGTGGGTTGTTCGGCATCAGCACGAGATACCGGCCGGCGAGGGAGATAAACGTGGTTAGAGCAGCGCCCTTGTTGCCGCGTTCTTCCTTGTCGACCTGGACGAGCAATTCCTGGCCTTCCTTGAGCAGCTCGCGGATGCCAGCGCGGTTGTGGTCGACGCCTTGGTGGAAATACTGCTTGGAGATTTCCTTCAATGGAAGGAAGCCGTGACGCTCCGCACCGTAATCGATGAAACAGGCTTCAAGCGAGGGTTCGACCCGCGTGATGCGGCCTTTGTAGATATTGGCCTTTTTCTGTTCTTTGGAGGGGATCTCGATATCGAGATCGTAGAGGGATTGGCCATCGACGATAGCCACACGCAACTCTTCACGCTGAGTCGCGTTGATCAACATACGTTTCATTGTAAAAATCCTCACGCGCTCGACCGCGAACGTCGCCGCGACTCCGCGCCGATATACCGGCGGCGGATTCGCGCAAACCGTGGGCGTGGTACGCATCCACGGGAGCGCTTTGGTAGCCCGCGCGTTTTCGTTCGCGCCTGGCCTGTTAATGAATGCCCTTTAGTTGCACGACCGCGATTCCGTTCGCCATGACGGCGGCGGGCAATCGGCGACGCGAACCGTTACGATGTCGCAGCGGCCTCGACGCGCTCCTACTGGAGACCCGCGCCGGGCGCTGACGTATCACAGCGACCGCGTGCGCCAAGGATCGACTCAACTACAGTGTTGGTCGGTCGCTGGCGCGAAATGCCTTTCCATATTAGCGATTTGCACGATATTTATCTACCAATGAATGAAACCAAGTCCGACGGCGGGTTCGGCGTACGTAAAGTCCAGGTACCCGACGACCGCGACGGTCAACGCATCGACAACTTTTTGACCGGTCAGCTCAAGGGCGTGCCGAAAAGCCTGATCTATCGCATCGTGCGGACCGGACAGGTGCGTGTGAACGGCAAGCGAGCGAAGCCCGATACGCGAGTCAGCGGCGGCGACGAGGTGCGAATTCCGCCCGTGCGGGTCAGCGATCCGGACCACACGCCAGCGCCGTCGAAGCAGATCAAACGCGTCGAAGAATCGATCATTTTCGAAGATGCGCAATACCTCGTTCTGAACAAGCCGGCGGGAATTGCGAGTCACGGCGGAAGTGGTGTCAGCTTCGGTGCGATCGAATTATTGCGGGCCGCCCGGCCGAACGAGACATTGGAACTCGCGCACCGACTCGATCGCGATACGAGCGGCGTGCTCGTACTCGCACGCAAACGCAGTGCGCTGCTGGGTCTGCAAAACCTGATCCGCGACAACGAAACCACGAAACAGTATTTAGCATTGCTCAGCGGCCATCCGCCGCGCGCGAAGTTCGACGTGAACGTGCCGCTGCGGAAATCGATCTTGCAGGGCGGCGAGCGCATGGTGCGCGTTGATGAAGCAGGGAAAGCGGCGCTGACGTCGTTCAAGATCATCGACACGTTCGCCGACGCGAGTCTGGCGGAAGTGACGTTGCACACCGGACGAACCCACCAGATTCGCGTTCACGCCCAACACGCAGGGTTTCCGCTCGCGGGCGACGAAAAATACGGGACGAAGGAAATTAATCAGCGCTTGCGCGACTTCGCCCTGCGCCGATTGTTCCTGCATGCGGCACGCTTCGAATTCACGCGCAACGATAAGACATACAGTTTTTCCGCGCCGCTCGCCCCGGAACTTGCCGTGGTGCTAGATAACCTGCCGAAGAAACGCAGTTGATTATCCGGTTTCGATCGATTCAACCTTTGCGGCGCTGATGAAATCGTTCATCGACAATCCGCCGACATCGTGCGTCGAGAACCTAATCACTGCTTTGCCCCAGCTCAGCTCGATATCCGGATGATGGTTCTCGCGTTCGGCGATCGCACCAACTGCGTTTACGAACGCCAGCGCGTGAGCGAAATCTGAAAACGTGTATTTTTTTTCGATCACGTTTTCAACGTCGCCGAACGTCCAGCCCGGCAATTGCCTGATCAATTCGTGTGCCTTGGGCGACGCTATGGCGTTTTCCTTGCCCTTGAGCGGCTTGCAATTCTGCCGGCGCAACTCATCTAATTTCATGACCTTCTCCTTGGCATCATCGCGTCAGTATACCGCCGCGAAGATGACTGAATTTCTATTTAGGACTACGCTAGTCCTGTTTCGGAATCCAATCGCATGCTCACGCTGACAGACAACGCCCAGACCCATTTCCGCAAGCTCATCGCGTCGCAAGGCATGAGCGATGTCGGTATCCGCATTCAGGCCGTCAATGGGGGCACGCCGAAAGGCGATGTGCAGCTGGAGTTCTGCGCCGCGGATGAACTCGTCGGCGAAGAATGGGCGCTGCAGTGCGAGGGATTCATGTTTTATGTCGATGCCGCGAGCATCGGTTATTTCGACGACGCCGAAATCGATTATCAGACGAACCAAACCGGTGGCCAGTTAACCGTGCGCGCGCCCAAATTGAAAGGCGTTGTCCCGGGCGAGGGCGCGAGTCTTGCCGACCGCGTGCGTCATGTGATCGACAGCGAAATCAATCCGCAAATCGCCTCGCACGGCGGTCGAGTGAGTCTGGAAGAAATCACGCCGGATTCGATCGTCGTGCTGCGCTTCGGCGGCGGTTGTCACGGGTGCGGCATGGCCGATGTGACGTTGAAGCAGGGCATCGAGAAGACGTTGCGTTCGCGCCTGCCAGAGATCACCGCGGTGCGCGACGCGACCGATCACACCAGCGGACACAATCCGTATTACCGCGGGCACCAAGGTGCGTCCGCGGTGAGCTGACGCGAATTATTTTTCAGAACCTTGCTCGTGGTGCGCGAGGTCGTCAAGCTTGCCGGGCATCTCAGCGTAGTAACTCGCGAGTGACTGGATATCGGCTTCGCTCAGCGTTTTGACGAAGCCTTGCATGATCGCGTTCTGACGTTCGCCGGTTTTATATTCCTGCATCGCGCGCGCGAGATAGTCATGATACTGACCGGCCAGACGCGGGTATTGCGCGTTGGTGGAGTTGCCGTCCGCACCGTGACAGGCCGCGCAGGACTTCGACAATTCCTCCGCATTCTTGCCCGGTGCGGTGCCTTCGGCAGCGAAAGCGGAGTTGGCGAAACCG
>CAZZYA010000233.1:0-5306 GCA_964658115.1 uncultured Rudaea sp.
CCGTCGACGAACTGTTCTACTGGCCGCTGTCGGCGGCCTTGCTTTTCGGTTTCGGCTTGATGGCAGGTGGTGTCGTTCGTGATCGCTTGACACTGATGCGTGCGATGTCATGAGTATATTTTTTATCAATTTCCACTTTTTGCGACCATGGTGGCTGCTGACACTCGTCGCGCTACCGTTGATCTGGCGCGCGATGTCGCAAGGCCGTGCCGGCGCGGGAGCGTGGCGTGGTGTCGTCGATGAACATCTTCTGCCGCATCTGCTGGTGCGCGACGATGCGACATCGCCTTCGCGTTCGCCGCGTACGATCGCGGTGTTGGCTTTCGCGCTCGCCTGTCTGGCGCTGGCCGGGCCGGCATGGGAACAGTTGCCGCAACCGCTTTATCAGAACCGGTCGGCGCGTGTGATCGCGCTCGAACTCAGCGCGACGATGCAGGCGCAGGATATAACTCCGAGCCGTTTCGTGCGTGCGCGGTACAAAATTGCGGACATTCTGCAGCGCACCGCCGATGGACAATCGGCATTGATCGCGTACGCCGGAGAACCTTTCGTCGTCGCGCCACTCACGGACGACGTGAATACCGTATCGAATCTCCTCGATGCGCTGGAGCCGACAGTAATGCCGGTTCAAGGCAACAACACGGGCAAAGCAATCGATTTGGCGGTGTCGCTGATTCGCGGCGCCGGTTTGCACGAGGGCGATATTCTGTTGCTCGCTGATGCCGTCGGCGACGATGCCGATGCAGCGGCGAAACGCGCGCAAGCGGCAGGCGTGCGCGTTTCGGTGATCGGTGTCGGCAGCGCCGAAGGCGCGCCTGTTCCCTTGCCGCAGGGTGGGTTTCTGAAAAATGCGTCGGGCGATATCGTTGTACCTAAACTCGACAATAACGCGCTGTCGTCGTTGGCGCAGGACGGTGGCGGCAGTTACACGCCGATAAGCACGGATTCAAGTGATCTGGATCGAGTGGTCGACGTGCTCACGACGCATTCCAGCGACGCCGCCGTGGCCAAGGAAGTGACGACGACACGTTATCTCGACCGCGGGCCGTGGCTCGCTGTGCTCCTCGTTCCGGTCGCGCTGCTCGGATTCCGTCGCGGTTGGCTCATGCTCGTGCCGCTGGTGCTATCGCTGCATACGCAATCCGCCGCCGCGTTCGCGTGGACCGATCTTTGGCAACGTCCGGATCAACAGGCGCAGACACAGCTCGATGCGGGCAATGCGAAACAGGCGCAAGCGATCGCGCAGGATCCGGGATTACGCGGCGCAGCGGCCTATCGTGCCGGCGACATGGCGGACGCGGCGGAGGATTTCGCACGGCGCGACGATGCCGACGCGCGTTACAACGCAGGCAACGCGCTGGCGAAACAGCAGCGCTTTAAAGAAGCGCTTGCCGCATATGACGAAGCGTTGCGTCGCAATCCGAACATGGACGACGCCAAAGCCAATAAACAGGCCATCGAAGAGTGGCTCAAGAAGCAGCAACAGCAGAACAAGAACGGAGCCGGCGACAACCCGCAGGACGCGAACGATCATCAAGGAAAAGATCAGCAGGACGAAGGATCGTCAGGCAGTCAAAGGGGTGGGAAGAGTCAGCCATCCGATAAATCCGCGTCGTCGGGCGATCAGCCGCAGGACTCGAAACAGAATCAGCAAACACAGAATGGCCAGAACAGCGGCGAGCAGAAACAAGACCAGTCATCGAGTTCGTCGTCGGGCCAACAGAGCGATCGCGGTGACGAGAACGGCGCACCGCAGCAAGCCGGCGCGGACAAAGCCGACGCGCAAGCGCAGAAGGAATTCGCGCAAAAAATGGACAAGGCGGTGCAGCAAGACAAGGAAACGAAGAAAGGACAACCGATCCGACTCGGCGCGAACGAGCACGACGGCGCGCAGGACGAACGTCAGCAGGCCGTGCAGCAATGGCTGCAGCGTGTGCCCGACGATCCGGGCGGACTCTTGCGGCGTAAGTTCTTGCTCGAATACCAGCGACGCCAGCAAGGCCCGCATGCCGGAGACGACGGCCAATGAATAATCGCTTTGTCAAAAAGTATACGTTTGTGCAAGTTATAATCGCGCTCGTACTGATGATATTCAACGCAAGCGCGCAAGCAGCGCAAGTGCGCGCATGGCTGGATCGCACCACGATGCAGATTGGCGAGACGGTCACGCTGAATATCGAAGTCAGCGACAGCGCGCCCACGTCCGCGCCCGACTTCACGGCGCTGCAGCAGGATTTCGCGCTCAGCGGGACACAGAGTTCCAACAGCGTAGAAATCATCAACGGTCGTACCAGCGCCAAACTTCTTTGGGCGGTAGCGCTGGAGCCCAAGCGCGACGGCACAATCATGATTCCCGCGCTGACGATAGCTGGACAAGCGACGCAACCGATCGCGCTCACCGTCCAACCGATCGCACCCGACGGATCGAAGGCCGGCGACGACGTTTATATCGAAGCGACGGCGAGCTCGCAGACGCCCTACGTGCAGCAGCAGGTCACGCTGACGCTTAAGTTGTTCTTCGCCGTGAATCTCGTCGACGGCACGCTGGACGATCCGCAGGCAGAGGGCGTCGTGGTCAAACGCATAGGCGGACAAGACGCGAACTTCTCGGCCGATGTCGGTGGCCGTCATTATCGGGTGCTGGAACGGCGTTATGTTTTGCAGCCCGAGCGCAGTGGAACGGTCACGCTTGCGCCAATACTGTTTCGCGGTCACGCGATGGACCGGAACGACATGAATAGCTTTTTCACGCGTGGACGCAACGTCACCGCGCACGCGGAAGCCATTACGCTGAATGTGCGTCCACGCCCGCCGACGTCGGGAACCGATGCGTGGTTACCGGCCCAATCGGTGACGCTGGCGGCCGACGGTCTGAATCCCGGCGCGAGCGCCCGCGTCGGCGAGCCGCTGACGCTTACGTTGCGATTGCAGGCCGTTGGTTTAGGCTTTGAGCAATTGCCGGAGCTGGCGCTGCCGAAGATCGACGGCGCTGAAATCTATCCCGACAAGGCGAGCACACAAAATCGCGACGCGGGCGATGTCGTTACCGGCGAACGCGTGCGAAAGTTCGCGATCATGCCGAAGCGTGCGGGACCGTTGACGATTCCAGCGATTGGTATCGCCTGGTGGGACGTGGTGCATGATCGTCCGGAAACCGCGTCGATTCCCGAAGTGACCCTCGATGTCGCCGGCGCCACCGGCGCGTCACCGCCGGCGGTAGCGCCGGCTGCGACGCCGGTGCTAGAGCCATCGGAGCACACGCCTGTGACGCCCACGCAGATCGTCACGTCGTCGGACGATAGTCGCGTGTGGCGCTCGCTTGCGATCGCTGCGTTCGCGTTGTGGTTGGCAACGGTCGGCGTAATCACGATCCTCTTCTTGCGAAATCGTCGCGCGCGCCGGCCGTCGCCGGCGGCCGATCTGCGAACGCTTCCCGAAAATGTCCTGCTCAAGGCGCGATTCCGCAGCGCCTGCTTGAACAACGATTGGACGTCCGTAGCAAACGCGCTGATCGCCTGGACATCGGCGCGCGGCGTGAATTCTCGGAATCTGGGCGAGGTGGCGCGCTCGCTCGATGACGCTGGCCAAGTCGCTGCCGTCGATGTTCTTCAGCGCGTGCTGTACGCCGGCGTGCCGGCGAAAGAATTGGGATCCACTCTTACTTCGGCCTTCAAGGATGGACCCCACGTTCATCGCGACTTGGGCGAGCAGGGAAAAGCGATTTTGCCACCGCTGTACCCGACCCGCGTGAGTGGCGGAACTCGTTGACCCGCTTAACGTTTCGCCGTCCTGCGCAACAACCTGACGCGGGAAGTCACGTTTTTGTGACCTAATCGACAAAAAGCGATTCGCTGATATAGTTCTTATGTCCGCTGGGGATAGCGGACTCCTCGTAACAACGCACACGCTAGTCGCGGATCGACTTGGCAGCGTAATTGCAGTCGGACCGGACAGGTTTCAACTGGCTATCACAAAGCGTTGTTCGTGAACTGTTTTATGCGAGGTATCGGCAGACGGCCGAGAAACTTTAAAGCGAGCGGGCGTTGCGACGGAGGTCGCTGCGCCTGAATAAACACGTAGGGGTACACATGAGCAATATTTCTAGGCGGCCAGCCTTGGGCGGTCTATTGCTGGCTGCTGCATGGATCGGCGTTTCGGCCGTTCCGTGGTCGGACACGCGAGCGCAGTCCAGTCCACCAGCCGTCGATTTCCACATCATCGATTCCGGCGGCGGCAAGCTGCTGCGCAATTCCTGTTTTCACCTTTCGGGCTCTATCGGGCAGCCGGTGCCAGGCTATTCGAGTTCCGCCAGCTATGCGCTAACGGAAGGTTTCCAGGCCGCTGCGCCCACGAAGAATCGCGACGAAATTTTCTTTAACGGTTTTGAGGAATGTTGATCATGAAACGCAACCCATTGAGTGCGATCATCGCCGCCGCGTTTCTCGCGGCCACCGCGGGGGATCTTGCCGCCGCTACTACGCAGGCGCAGACCACCGCGTTCACCTATCAAGGTCAGCTTGACGCCAGCGGTACGCTTGCGACGGGGACCTATTCGTTTACGTTCACCTTGTACGACGCCGCCACGGGCGGCAACGTTATCGGCACGCCGCAAACGCAGTCGATCGACGTCGTCAACGGTGTGTTCACCACCGATCTCGACTTTGGTCTGGTTTTCAACGGTACGCAGTACTGGCTCGAGATCAAAATCGGTTCGCAGACGTTGTCCGATCGCCAGATCATTAATGTCGTTCCCGTCGCACAGTACGCGTTGAACTCGCCTCCCGGCGCGCGCGGTCCGCAAGGTCCGACGGGTGCGACCGGCGCTACCGGCGACACCGGTACTGTGGGCGCCACGGGTGCTACGGGCGTGACAGGTCCAACGGGCACAACAGGTGCTAGTGGCAGCACCGGCGCCACGGGCGCGACCGGCGTCGCGGGGCCCACGGGTTCCGTCGGCGCAACGGGTACGACCGGCGCTGCGGGTCAGCAAGGGCCCGTCGGTGCGACGGGTGTTGCGGGTCCCACCGGCGCGACGGGCAATCCCGGCGCCGATGGAGCAACGGGCGCAATCGGTGCTACGGGTGCTACTGGCGCCAATGGTCACGGTTCAAGCACGACGACGACGCCGTTTGCCGTCTCCGCGGTTGGTTCCACACAGCTCATCAACGTCGCCGATTCGTCGGCGTATCCGGTGAATAGCTACGTCGTCGTCAGCGACGGCACGCATACCTTTATCGGTCAGGTCACGCAAGACAACAGTGGCACGCAGATCACGGTGAAGACCACGAGCATTGTCGCTGGCGCAG
>CAZZYA010000234.1:0-5199 GCA_964658115.1 uncultured Rudaea sp.
CGACGGCGACGCGCTCGCCGGACATCGCCTCTATCTGCTGCGAATCGCGCGCATCCAGCTTCGCGACGAAACGCTCGCGGAAGATCTTGTCGCCGACGCGTTGGCGCAGGCATTCGAGCGTCGCGCCCAGTTTCGTGGCGGCAGTTCGCTGCGCACGTGGCTGACATCGATCCTCAAAAACCGCATTGTCGATTTCCTGCGCAAAAGCTGGCGCGAGCAGTCGCTGGAGGCGTCCTCGCCCGACGACGACGCCATCGACCGCATATTCGATGAGAGTGGTCATTACATCCACATGCCGAGCGATGTGCGCGATCCGGCGGAATTGTCACAGCAAGACGATTTTCTCGGCGCCGTTCAACGCTGCGTAGACCGCTTACCCAAGCGGATCGGTCAGGTGTTCGTATTGCGCGAAGTGTTCGGCACCGATACGAAGGAACTGTGTAAGGATTTGGGCATGACCTCGTCCAACGTCTGGGTACAACTTTATCGGGCGCGAATGATGTTGCGGGAATGCCTGGAACGCGGCGGCTTCGGCCGGACACAGGTGGAATGACGATGGCCGTGCGGCTCAGCTGCCAGCATGCGTCGCGCCTGCTTTCGCAGCGCGAAGACGAACCGCTGCCTTTCGGTCAGCGGTTGCGTCTGCGGTTACATCTGATGATCTGCGATGCGTGCACGAACGTGTCGCATCAGTTCGCCGCACTGCGCCTGGCAATGCGGCGATTACAACGCGGGGACTAGAACTTTATTTGCCTTTCGACGCGTCGGCGCGAAGATCGTGGCCGATGTCTTCGAGCAAGCTGCTGATGTCCTCGGCGTGCTCTTCTTCCTGCGCGAGCACTTCCTCGATCACCCGGCGTGACGTGGGATCCTTGTCGCCGAGGTATTGCGCGATCTCGCGATAACTGTCGATCGCGATACGTTCCGCGATCAGGTTTTCCTTGAGCATGTCGATCAGGTTGTCGCCGTCGGTGTAGTCGGAATGGCTGCGCGACAGCAGGCCCTCCGGATTCAGGTTCGGCTTGCCGTCGAGCTGCACGATGCGTTTGGCGATCTTGTCGGCGTGTTCCTGCTCTTCGTTCGCGTGTTCGAGAAATTCGGCCGCGACACTTTTGGAATGAATGCCGCTCGCCGTGTAGTAATGGCGGCGATAGCGCAGCACACAAACGATTTCCGTCGCGAGTGCCTCGTTCAGCAGTTCGATGACTTTGGAGCGATCAGCCGAATAACCGGCCGTGATCGCGCCATCTTCGATGTGCTTGCGGGCGCGCTCGCGAATAGTTTTGATATCGGTGAGGAACGGTTGGTCGGCCACAGCTTGTCTCCTTCCTGTTGGATTAACGGCTCGATTGGATGATCAATCTAGCACGATCGGTGCGCGATCGTGTCGGGCTATTTGCGCAGCCAATGATGGATCGACGAGGGCACTTCGCGTTGCGCACGTCCGGACACATAAATGCCTATATGGCCGCCCTTGAACGCCAGTTCAGTGTAGTCGTTCGTTCCGATCACATTCTTCAACGGCCGCGATGCCGACGGCGGCACCAAATGATCCTGCTCGGCGAAAATGTTGAGCACCGGCATCGTGATTTTTTTCAAATCCACATCCTTGTCACCGATGCGCAAGCCGCCTTCGATCAGCTTGTTGCCCTGGTAAAAATCCTTGACGAACTGGCGAAACGCTTCGCCCGCCTGATCGGGACTGTCGAAAATCCATTTTTCCATGCGCAGGAAATTTTCGAGCTCGGTTTTGTCGTCGAGGATGTCGACCATGCCGATATATTTCTGCTGGAACAATCGCACGGGTTTCAACGTGAGGTAACACCAGTTCATCAGATCGGCGGGCACATTGCCCAGCGTATCGATGAAAAGATCGACGTCCATGCCGCGCGTCCAGTGCGACAGCATGTTGTCTTTGGTGTGGAAATCCACCGGCGTGACCATCGTGATCAGGTGCTCGACCTTTTCCGGATAGATCGAGGCGAAGCACAGGCTGAACGCGCCACCCTGGCAGATGCCGAGTAAATTGATCGCTTCGACCTTGTGCCGGCGCGCGACGATGTCGACGCAGCGCTTGATATAACCGTTGATGTAATCGTCGAGCGTGAGGTAGCGATCGGACTGATCCGGATAGCCCCAATCGATGATGTAGACGTCTTCGCCAAGCGCGAGCAGATGTTTCACGAGCGAGCGGTCGTCTTGCAAATCGACCATGTACGGCCGGTTGACTAGCGCGTAGACGATCAGCAGCGGTACTTTCGACGTCGGCTTGTTCGCGCCTTTGAAGCGATACAGGACGAGTTTGTCTTCGCGATAGATTTCCTCACGGTCGGTGACGCCGAAATCGACGTCGTCGAGCGTGCGCAGCGTCTTCAAACCTGCCGCGAGTTTCTGGTTGAACTTGGTCACTTCTTCGATGGCGCGCTGCGGATCGATGCGGATCGGGTCCATCTCAGCGACTCCTTGCGGGACGGAGTTTGCGCTTCGGTACACGCGACGATTTCACGGCCACGCTCGCTACCGCGGCGATGGGTTTGCGCTTGGCCGTCTTCTTCGCAACCGTGCGGCGCATCGCCTTGATCGCATCGGCGAACGACAACGGTGCATCCGCATGGACGCTGACAGAACGTGTATGCGAACGTTCGGCCGTCGCGCGCTTCACGGCCGCTTTTCGACTCGGACGTTTTTTCTGCGAACGCGTAGCCGCAATTCGTTCGACCGGCGTTGCGAGCTGTGCCGCGGCCACCGCGCGCGGCGCGGCGTGTTTCGTCGGTTCCGACTGCGGTGACTGTGTTTTTTCTCGCTCGCTCATCGCGCGTTTCAACTCGCGCACTTCGTCACGCAGCTCGTCGATGTCGCGCGACGATTCCGGAGAACGTCCGTTGCGAACTTCACGGCGCAACTCGTGCAGCCGTTTGTGCACGCCGTTTAACTCGGAACGGGTCGGCATGCCGAAGTCGGTGCTCATGCGCTCGACCTCTTGCTGGATTGCCTGCCGCACGCGCATCTGCGAATTGACGACGTCGCCGTATACCTTGCGGAATTCGTCCGACAACGCGATCTCCGCGTAGGCTTCTTCCGCCGCATCGACCCATAAATCGTACAGTCCGCGCATCGATTCGATCTGACGTCCAGGCTCGTCGTGTTCGCCAAGCTTGCTTTCGAAAATTCCGAAACTGCGCTGGCTCGATTTCAGCATCATCGCGTTATATTTGCCGAGCGCTTCCTGAAACTCGACGAACGCCGCAGCCATTTTCTGATAATGCTCTTGACGCTCGCGCGCGAAACCGAACGCCGGCGCGTGCAGCCACGACAATCCTTCCTGCTTCATCTGATTGAGGAACGGCGCGAAGCTGTTGGGCAATTGATCGAACCCTTGCGCGTGCGGTCCGCGCATGTCGGCGAATATCTTGGCGAACGGATTGTTGAACATCGCATCCGCGCCGGGAATGTTGAAGCCGTTGCGCAGCGCTTCGGTCCAGTCCGGCACGGCGAAGCCCGTCGGCATCTTGCCGGCTGCCGCACCCAGCAGCGATTGCATTAGCCCGACGTAATTCTTCGCACTTGAAATCAGGCGGTCCGCGGCATCGGTTTGCGCGCCCGAATTACCGAACAGTTTCGACCACTGTTCCAAACCTTCCTGCCACGGCGTACTCACCTTCGGCGGCTGAACGACACCGCGCGTCGCGTCGGACCAGGCCGTCCAATACTGCTGCTGCAGCGCTTGCCAGTCGTTCATCCAATCCTGAGGTGATTTCGTACCGATCATGATGCGTTCTCCGACAAGCGAGTGATGCTAGCACGCGTATTTGAACGACAAAACTAGCGACTCGCTCGAGACTCCTGCTTCAGAACTTCCACTTTTTCCCAATCGATTATCTCTCGCAGGACCGGCCAAGAAGCCTTTGAGCTTCGCATATATGCGAGATCACGAATGAACGTGGCGCCATAAGCAGCTCCGGCGAAAGCGACGCCAATAAAACGGAATCTCCAATAAATTACGACAGTGCTGGCAACCATCATTGTTAAAAGGGCAATGTATTGCTGCCGACTGCACCATATCAAACCGGCGATCGAGATTGGGTGGTCCCGGAAGTGCAACAGCAACTCCAGCTGCCGCATCTGCAACGCTGCGGTTTTTCTCATGACGACACCACGCTCAGTTTGTCAGTGAGGGCAGTTTTAATCATACCTATAGTCGCTTCGACCATCAGGACGAGAAGCCGACAACAGCACGTCAAAAAAAAGCGGACCGAAGTCCGCTTTCATTCGCCTCACACGAAGAGCGTCTTACGCCGCGCCAGCATCTTCGGTCACAGCCTTCATCGACAAACGAATACGGCCCTGCTTATCGACTTCGAGCACCTTCACCTTGACGATGTCGCCTTCCTTGAGCTTGTCGGACACTTTCTCGACGCGCTCGTTGGAAATCTGCGAAACGTGCACCAAACCGTCCTTGCCGGGCAGGATGGTGACGAACGCGCCGAAGTCCATAAGCTTTGCGACCTTGCCCTCGTAGATGCGGCCCGGTTCGACGTCGCTGACAATCTGCTCGATGCGTGCTTTCGCGGCTTCGGCGGCTTCGCGGTTCACCGAGGCGATGATCACGGTGCCGTCGTCGGTGATATCAATGGTGGTGCCGGTTTCTTCGGTGATCGAACGGATCGTGGCGCCGCCTTTGCCGATCACTTCGCGGATCTTGTCCGGATGAATCTTCATGGTCAGCAGGCGCGGAGCGTATTCGCTCATCTCGGTGCGCGAGGTGGAAATGACCTTGCTCATTTCGCCGAGGATGTGCAGTCGACCGCGCTTGGCCTGTTCGAGCGCCACGCGCATGATTTCTTCGGTGATGCCGTCGATCTTGATGTCCATCTGCAGCGCGCTGATGCCATCGGACGTGCCGGCGACCTTGAAATCCATGTCGCCGAGATGGTCTTCGTCGCCGAGGATGTCGGACAGGACGACGAACTTGTCGCCTTCCTTGACCAGACCCATCGCGATGCCCGCGACCGGCGACTTCAACGGAATACCGGCGTCCATCATGGCGAGCGACGATCCGCACACCGATGCCATCGATGACGAACCGTTCGACTCCGTGATTTCCGAGACGACGCGGACGACATACGGGAACGCTTCCATCGACGGCTTCACCGCCTGCACGCCGCGCTTGGCAAGACGGCCGTGGCCGATTTCGCGCCG
>CAZZYA010000235.1:0-5196 GCA_964658115.1 uncultured Rudaea sp.
TTTGCCGTGGTCGACGTGCGCCACGATGGCGATATTGCGAAGGTTTTCGATAGACATGGCGATGAGCGCGCCGAGCGGCGAGCGTAAGTGACCGGGAATACGGGAAATTATACCCGATATCGCGTCGGGCTGCCGCATCGCAACATTGAAAACCGTCAATTTCGCTATGATTCGTGGTTCGTATTCAACAAGGAAGCGGATCCATGAGCTCGAACGACCTGCAGGCCCACATCGTCACCGGCCGCGGCACCATCCATTTGCGCCTGTTCGCCGACCAGACGCCGCTCACCGTAGCGAATTTCGTGAATCTCGCCGTGCGTAAGTTTTACGACGGCCTCGCGTTTCATCGCGTGATTCCCGATTTCATGATCCAGGGCGGTTGTCCCGAAGGCAGCGGACGCGGCGGACCGGGTTATCGCTTCGAAGACGAGATCGTGCCCGCGCTCAAGCACGATTCGCCGGGCGTGCTGTCGATGGCGAACGCCGGACCGGGCACGAACGGCAGCCAGTTCTTCATCACGCATGCCGCGACACCGTGGCTCGACGGCAAGCACACCGTGTTCGGACACATTCTCGGCAGCGAAGATCGCGACATCGTCGACAGCGTTCGCCAAGGCGAGAAAATTGGCTCGATCACGATCCGTGGCGACTACGCGCCGCTGTTCGAGAAGGAAAAAACCCGTCTCGCGCAGTGGAACGCGATACTCGATCAGAAGTAAGTGACGCGGAAACTGCGAGTCGGCATCGATATTCGATGTCTACTCGCAGGCGTTTGCGCCGTTGCTGCAGGTCACGTTAGCGCGCAGACGCGCGGTGCCGGAGTAATTCGCGAGTACGCCGGCCGACACATTGCTGTTGACGTAGTCGATCGCCTGCACGCCGAACACCGGCACGCCGTGGAGCACGTCGCCCTCGTTGGATGCGTCGAGTTCGCCGCTGAAACTCAACGTGGCCGAGGCCGAGCCATTGGGCGCAAGCGCTGGCGTGACCACCGCGGATCCGAGCACGGCGGACGTAATCGCCTGCTGAGCCGCGAACGAAATGACCTGAGTCTGAAATTCGATGAACGGTGGCGAGATAGGGCAGCCGCTGAAACCGCAGGAATTGAGCGACGTGCCATCGTGGGCATACAGTCCATAAAACGACTGCACGTACGAACCGTGGCCCGGATCGGTCGGATCGCCGAACACGAAGGCGAACGGTGGCGCCGCGCCGCCGAGTTGCGGATCGACGTAATACTGTTTGGTCGGAAACGTCAGTACCCAGTCGGTGTTGGCACCGATCGCTTGGGTTTCATCGAGTTCGCCGTACAGCGCGTCGGTCATGAAAAGCGCGCTCGCCGCGTCGATGCCGAACGATCTGTCGAACGTGAGCTTCCGGATCGAGCCGTGGTCGACGATCGATGCGCTCACGGTATCGGACGTGTCGTCCCCGCCCATTTCCAGCGTCTCGTTCGCGGGCGGCAGAATCGGCTGGACGCGAAAACCGTCGATCGCTTTCGGTTCGAATGCGAAGAACGTACCTTGCGCGACGTCGATGACGGCGACGTTGCCAAGCAGGCCGCCCGTCGGTGCCGTGAAGTCCGAAGGTATGGTCGGCGGAGCCAGTTCAACGCAGTTTTCGGTGGACGTGTTCGGCCACACGGTCGTTGCTGTCGTGCCGTGAATCTCGGCAAGCTCGAACACTTCGATGAATCCCTCGCGCTCGCGCGAATCGTCCGTCGGACCGCCGTCTACGTTCGCACCGGTGAAAGCGGCGTCGCTGAATGTATCGTACGTCGGCCCCGGATTCATTTGAGCGAGCGGCACATACACTTGCGGCTCGGAACACACGTCGAGATTGACCGGGATGCCCACGCCGTTACTTGGCTCGTTGACATCGGCCAGCGCGAAAAGTCCGCTGGCCCAGGTTTGATGCGGGGCGAGGAACACATCGATCGCATAGACGACTTTGCCGTTGTAGCTTTCGCGAAAAAGCACTTCGACGGCTTTCGCCGCCGTCGTCGGATTGCTGACGGTAATCAGCGTCTGCTGACTCTTGTTGACCGTGTAATACGGAAAGATAAGCACTTGTCCGGTACCGTTCGGATTGATCGTCATGCCGAAAGCGGACGAAGCCAACAGCGATAACAGCGCTGTGAAAATGCGCGCGTGTTTCATGCGATATTTCACGATCGGCTCCTTCACTCGCACGCAGCGTCGTTTTTCGAACACGACACCGTCGTGCGCAGCGCAGCGGTTCCGCTGTAATTGGAAAGCACGCCCGCGGTGACGTTGCTGTTGACGTAGTTGATCGCCTGCATGCCGAACACCGGTATGCCGATGAGAACGTATCCTTCGTTCGACGCGTCCATTTCCTGACTGAAGGTAAACAGCGCGGCTCCGACATCGCCCGCTGCGGGCGCGGCCGTCACCAACGCTGAGCCGAGTACGGCTGATGGTGGACTGGTTTGCGGCAGGAATGTGATGACCTGCGTCTGATATTGAACGAGCGGAACGAGCTGCGGACATTCGTTGAAACCGCACGTGTTGGTGGATTGAAAAGTACCGTCGCGGACATTGATCTGGTACGACGTGCGCACCGGCGATCCGCCATTGCTGAACGCGGATTCGAACGGCGGCGATGCCAGCGATCGGTTGAGGTAATACTCCTTGGTCGGAAACGTAAGCACCCACGCGGTACCGGCGCCGATGGAAGGTGTTTGATCAACATCGCCATAGACCGTATCGGCCATGAACAATGCGCTGACGGCATCGATCGCCCGCGCACGCGGAAAGGTTAGCGTCAGATAGTCGCCGTGATAGTTGATCGATGCGCTGACGCTATCCGATGCCGAGTCGCCCGCGTCCGACAGTGAGATCGCGTTTGGCGGCACGACAGCCTCGTCACGGAACCCGTCTATCGCGCGTGGTTCGAACGCGAAGAACGTGCCTTGTGGCACATCGATTACCGCCGCGCCGCCGACGAGTCCGCCTTTGGGCGCGCTGAAGTCCGCGCTGTTCGATGTGGCGGGTGGAAGCTGTGAGCAATTGGGTGTGCCGTCCGCAACCGAGATGGACTGCAACGTATCGCCCTGGATTTCCGCCATTTCGATCGCTTCGATGAACCCTTCGCGCTGGCGCGCATCGGTCGTCGGTCCGCTGTCCGCCTCTACACCCGAATAGTTTGCGTTGCTAAAGTCGTCGAATGAAAAACCCGATGGCGTCGTGGCTGGCGCTGTGTGGACCGCAGCATATGTGCAGCTTGTGTCTGTCGAAACGATTGCCGCGCCGCTGCCCGTTTGGCCGGCGTCTTCCGGCGCGAATACGTTGGCGCTCCATGTCGCGTTGGGTCCAAGAAAAACGTCGATCGCGTAGACGACGTTGCCGTCGTAGCCTTCTCGGAACGTCACCTGCACCGCCTTGCCGGCTTGAGTCGGATTGCCGACGGTGAAGATCGTCTGCTGATGTGCATTGACGGTGTAATACGGATAGATCAAAACCTGGCCGGTTCCGTTCGGGTTGATCGTCATGGCGTGGGCGCCGACGGCGATCAACGACGCGGAAAAAAACGAGCAGCAACGTGGTAGCCAGCGATTTCTCATCATTGGTTCCGCCCCGACTATCAATGCACAACAGAGGTCGCGCGGCACGCGGCGGGCAGATATTTCGCCGGCACGTCCTGACTGCCGCTAGCAGGTAACGGCGAAACTAGCGCGCGCGCGACATTGGCCGGCGACGCCAGACCGCACTGCCACACGATCGTGTCGTTGGCGCCGGCGTACGGAAGAAGACGCGTCGACTTTCCAGCGATCGACGCATTCGCCGCGTCGCCGAACGTGACGACGATCGCGCCGTTTTCGATGCGTACGCTCTTCGTGTATTTGCCGGCAATCGAATCCGTCAATCCGACGGCGGTGAGATCACGCGGCAATTTGCCGTTCGTGGTGTAGTACTCGGCGACGGCGATTTTCACGGCGTCGCTCAGCACAAGTCCTTCCGAAACCTGCGAGCGCACGGTGTAATCCTGATAGGCCGGCAGCGCGATCGCCGCGACAATCGCCGCCGCGGCGACGCCGACCAAGCTGCCGTTGCCGCTGGTCAACACTTCGAGCGGACTTTGTTCGAACACGAAATCGATGCCGGCATCGTCGTTGGAAGCGTGGACCTGCATGCCGAGCGCGCCGTCGCGCGGCAGCGCGATCTGATCGGGTGTCGGCATCGCGAACAGATCGATTTTCGCGCCGGACACATCGGCCAGTAACTGCAGGCCCTGCAGGTACATCGAGTACAACGCGCGCTGCGTGTTCTGCGTGCGCGTACTCAGCGAAATAAGCGACTGCTTGTCGTCGAGTCCTTGCCGTTGTGTCAGCCACGCGCCGACAGGCGTGTGCGATTTCGCGTTGTGATAATCGATCAGCGTCTGCGGAATGTCCGCGACCAGCAGGTTGCCGTCGCTTTCCATCCAGTAATAATGCCGGCTCACGCGTGAATAAAGATCGAGGAAAATATTCTGATCCTTCGGCAAGGATGCTCCGACCGTGCTCGGCATTGTCAAATAGTGGATTTGTATACCGGCGCTGTCGCGCGTCTCATAGGTCAGCTTGAATTTCGTCACGATGCGCTCGATGAGCGCGTCGAACTTCGCGGCGTCGCGTAGACGCACGGCGGTATAGCTTCCCGCGTCGTCGCCGACGAACGCGATTTCGGGCCCGATGACGGCGAGCAATTCCTTCAGATCGAAACCGAGGTTTTCCTGAATCTTTCCTAAGCCGTCGGCCATCGACTGCGCAGCCTGCGGACCGAAATCCTCGCCGACCGCTTGCTGGATTTGCGCAAATTCCTCCGCCGTCGGCATCGACATCGTGCCGACCCAACGCGGCTCGCCGCTCGATGCCACCGTCGTCTGCTTCGCGCTGCGCGGCAGATAGCGCAGCAATTTCGCACCCGGCGCATCGATCAGCAGACTAACCCGGCCCTTGCCGTTCACCGTCCCCCAGCCGAGCGCGACGCTACGCGTTTGCGCGACGACGTCGTTGGCGAGCTTCTTGTCCGGGGAAGCCAACGCCATCGACGCCATCGGCCGCAGCGCTTCGATGCTCAGCCACATGAAAAATCCCTGACCGCTCTGATCGATTTTCGATTCGCTCGTTCGCATCGCGTGCGCGTGCGGCGTCAGTTTCTTGAGCTGGTTGGCGAGTTCGGCAGCATTCGCGCT
>CAZZYA010000236.1:0-5177 GCA_964658115.1 uncultured Rudaea sp.
ATACGATGCGCTACATCGCCGGATTTTCCGCCACCGCGACGTTCAAACGATCGGCATTCGGACTCACGCGCAGCGCCGAAAGTATCGGCGACGATGTATCGGTGCATATCGAAGTGGAAGGCGTGCGCGACGGCGACGCCGAAAAGAAAGCCAATGTAACGGAGGCGCAGTGATGCTGAAAGGCGATCGCGAACATTGGGGCAGTGTGGCGAAGTTTTTTCACTGGACGATCGTGCTGCTGCTCCTCACACAGGCCACCGTCGGTCTTCTGATGGTTAACTTGCCGAAAACGCCGCGCATCATTCCGTATTTTTCGTTCCACAAATCGCTCGGCCTTACGATCTTGCTGCTTGCCGTGCTACGTCTGACCTGGAAATTGTTCGACCGGCGGCCGGACGAACCGGTGTCGATGCCGCATTGGCAAGTCGTGTTCGCGAAACTCGGCCACGGTCTTTTGTACGCGTTGTTGTTCCTGTTGCCGCTGTCCGGCTGGTGGCACGATTCCGTCTCTGCACTGCGGCCGTTGTATTTCTGGGGTCTGTTCCAAGTGCCGCCGCTGGGAAGTCCTGATCCGTCCAATCCGGATCTCAAGAACGTAACGGGCAATTATCACGACTGGCTTTTCTGGGCCGTCGTCGCGGTGGCGGCGGGACATGCACTCGTCGCGGTATATCATCAGGTGGTATCGAAAGACGGTGTACTCGCGCGCATGTGGCCGGCCTCGTTGCAACGGCGTGCGCCGCCCCCACCGTCCGTATCGCCCGAACCGACGTTACCGGAGCTTACCGATGAACCTACACCGACCAATCCTGTTGTCGCTGTTCGCCCTGTTGCCGATGACGGCGACCGCGCGTGACTGGCAAGTCGATTACGCAAAAAGTTCGCTGACTTTCAAGGACACGTATCAGAACGGTCCGTTCGAAGGAAAATTCAAAAAGTTCGACGCCGCAATCAAACTCGACGACAGCGATGTGTCGAAAGACAGCTTCGACGTAAAAGTCGATATCGCGAGCCTTGACACCGGCAGCTCCGAACGCGACGACACCTTACGCACACCGGATTTCTTCGACCCGGCGAAATTCGCGCAGGCGCATTTCGTCACGCAATCGTTCGGCAAAGGCGCCGACGGCGGACTCGAAGCGCACGGCCAGCTCACGATTCGCGACCAGACCAAACCGGTCACGCTGAAAGTAAAATTCGTCGCCAGCGGCGACAGCGGCACGCTCGACGTCGACACCACGCTTAACCGCATGGATTTCAACCTCGGCACCGGCAGCGACTGGGTCGACATTGGCAAAGAAGTCGCCGTGCACGGTCATCTCGCGCTGATCGGCAAGTAACGCATGACCGACTGGTGGACGCGCCTGCGCGCCCGCCTCGGCGGCGGCGCCTCGCACGCGACGGCGCCTGAGACGCACGTGGCGCAAACGAGTGAAGCGCTGCAATCGCTGCTCGACGACAAAAGCATTCCCGATGCGGTGCGCCACGAACTGGGCGACGATTTCGCGCAGATCGAATCGCTGCTCGGCAAACTCGCCGCCGGTGAATTGCACATCGCCGTGTTCGGCCGCGTGAGCGTCGGCAAGTCCGCGCTCGGCAACGCACTGCTCGGCCGCAAGGCGTTCGAAACCGGCGTGCTGCACGGTACGACGAAATCGCGCGACGCGCAGCGTTGGCAGGAAGTCGCCGGGCAAGGTCTGCATCTGATCGACACGCCGGGCATCAACGAATTGTCCGGCGAGGAGCGCGAAAAGCTCGCGTTCGACGTCGCCGCGATCAGCGATCTGGTGATTTTCGTCGTCGACGGCGACATGACACAAAGCGAAGTCGACGCGATCGCGATCCTCGCGAAAACACAACGGCCGCTGCTGCTCGCGCTCAATAAAGCGGATCGATACACGGACGACGAACGCGATCGGTTGCTCGCACGCTTGCGCGAGCACGCCGGCGGACGCGTGCGCGCGGAGGACGTCGTCGCGTGCGCGGCGAAACCGGCGGCCAAGCGCGTTTTCGTCGTCGGCGCGGACGGCAAGGAAACCGAAAACCGCATCGAACAAACGCCCGACGTCGCCGATCTCGACCGCCGCGTTCGCACGATCGCCGAACGCGAAGGCAAAACACTCGCCGCGCTCAACGCGGGATTGTTCGCCGGCGAATTGTCCGATCGCGTCGCGCTGCGTGTCGCCGCCGCGCGCCGCGAATTGGCCGATCGCATCATTCGCAATTACTGTCTGGCCAAGGGCGTCGCGGTCGCGCTCAATCCGATTCCGGTCGCCGATCTGCTCGCTGCCGCATCGCTCGATGTGGCCCTCGTGCTGCATTTGGCAAAAGTATACGGACAGCCACTCACGCGTGCCGAAGCGGGCACGCTGATCGGCACCATCTGCGCGCAGCTCGCCGCGCTGATGGGTGCGATCTGGGGCATCCATCTGGTTTCCAGCGCATTGAAAGGCGTCAGCGCCGGATTGACCACATTCGTCACCGCCGGCGCGCAGGGTGCGCTGGCGTGGTATGCGACGGAAATCGTCGGCCGCGCCGCCGAACATTATTTGTTGCACGGCAAATCGTGGGGCGATCAAGGCGCCAAGCGTGCGGTGTCGGATATCGTCGCGGGTCTGGATCGCGATTCGATTTTGCGCGAGGCACGCAGCGCGATCCTGGCGCGGCTTCGCGGCGCAGGCTGATCGCACATCGCCACCCGCGTCAAAATTAGCGCGGAAATCGGGAGAACGTCGTGAGCACGGACGGCCTTCTTTGCCGAGCGATCTTGGCGCCTTGCGAAATGCGCGCGTTTACGGATCGGATCTTCGTCGATGCGCTCCGCGACGCGGTGAGAAATGCGTTTTAGGGCAGTCCGTCCGTGCCATCGCGAAAAATTTCGTCAAATGTTTCGATGAGCGGACACGACGCGGCAAGTTGCGCCCGCACGATGCCGCTGATGTCGAGCATGGCGTCGTGCGTTTTTTCACCAACCGTGACCGGCGCGGTTTCGGTGCGCTGCTCGACCATCAGCGCGCCGAAATAGCCGTAGCCGAAATCCACCCAGGGCACGAAACCGAATTTGCCCGTACTCGATATCACCGGCATGTCTGGATCGGTGAACAACGTCGTTTCGATCCACGCGCCGATGCCATACGCCGTGCTGCCGTCTGCCGCGGGCGGTGCGTACGCGAGCACGGCGTCGCCGGTCTGGCTGTGGTTCATCGTCGCAATGGCCTCCGCACTTAGAATGCGATAACCGTTGCCGACGCCGCCGCCTGCGAGCATCGCGAGCAGTCGCGCGTAATCGGGCAAACTGGTTTCACCGCCACCGGCGATGCGGTAATTCTGTGTGGCGCCGAGCCCTTGCCAATCGATGGTCGTGATGCCGAGCGGCGCGCCGACGTGTGCGATCCACCCCGCTTGCCAGTCCTCGCTGCTTTGCACTTGCGCCACCTCGCCGCCCACCTGCATCGAAATGCCGCCGTAGGCGAAGTTCGCGCCGGGCGGCGGATACGGTTGCGCCATGCAGCATGCGATGTACGCGACCGCGCCGGCGAGCGTGGTATCGGCGGCGAGGACTGCGCTATCTTCATCGTCGCCGTAGCCCGACGTGTGCGAAAACATTTCGCGCGTCGTCATCGTTCCTTTCGTGCCGGTGAATTCCGAAAGATAGGTCGACACCGGCGTGTCGAGATCGATCGATCCACGATCGACGAACTGCATGATGCGCACACCCGATAACATCTTCGTCGCGGACGCGAGTGCGATGACGCTCGAATCGTCGTATGCGCCAAAGTAGCTTTTGTATACAATGCCGCGCGGCGTGCCGATAACGATGCCGCCGTCGGGCACACCGATCGCCTGCATGGCCTGCTGCGTGCGCGTGCCGATCGCCGAAAAATCGCAACTGCCCGCAGCGGCCGTCGCGAACGTGATCCCGAGCACGAAGCCTATCGATGTGCGCATGTCCGTTGCCCTCCGTCGTCGTTGATCGGAGAACGCGGTCGACGCTGCGTGGTTGACGCGAGACGTTTTATCGGAATTCTGCGACGATGCGGTTTCGCTTTCCGAAGAGGCAATACGATGCAGTCTTCATCCGCCATGCGCCGCGAACTCGGGCCTTTCGCGCTGATGCTTACGGGCTTGGGTTCGATCATCGGCTCGGGCTGGCTGTTCGGCGCGTGGCGCGCGGCGGGACTCGCCGGCCCCGATGCGATCTGGGCATGGGTGATCGGCGCCGTCGTCATCACCACGATCGCGCTGACGTACGCCGAGCTCGGCGCGATGTTTCCCGAATCCGGCGGCATGGTGCGCTACAGCCATTATTCGCACGGTTCGCTGGTCGGCTTCATCGGCGCGTGGGCGAACTGGATCGCGATCGTATCGGTGATTCCGGTCGAAGCCGAAGCATCCGTGCAATACATGGCGTCGTGGCCATGGCCCTGGGCGCACGATCTCTATGCGCACATGCCCGGCGGGCACGGTGAACTTTCGCACGCCGGACTCGCAATTGCGGCGGTGCTCGTCGTCGTCTATTTCCTGCTGAATTTCTGGAGCGTAAAACTGTTCGCGCGTTCCAACAGCGCGATCACCGTGTTCAAGCTCGTGGTGCCGGCGCTCACCGCCGTTGCGCTGATCGCGAGCGGATTTCACGCCGAGAATTTCGATGTCGGCATCAACGGCGGACCGCACACGTTCGATCTCGCCGCCGTTCTCACGGCGGTCGCGACTGCGGGTATCGTGTTCAGCTACAACGGATTCCAGAGTCCGGTGAATCTCGCTGGCGAAGCGCGCAATCCGGGACGCAGCGTCCCGCTTGCGATATTCGGTGCGATCGGTCTCGCGACGATCGTATATCTGTTGCTGCAAACCGCGTATCTCGGTTCGGTGCCGCCGGAACTGCTCGCCAAAGGTGGCTGGCACGGCATCGATTTCCGTTCGCCGTTCGCCGAACTCGCGCTGCTCGTCAACCTGCAATGGCTGGCGACATTGCTGTACGCCGACGCGTTCATCAGCCCCAGCGGAACCGGCATCACGTACACCGCGACGACCGCGCGCATGTTGTTCGGCATGCAACGAAACGGCACGATGCCGGCCATTTTCGGAACGGTGCATCCGGTCTACGGCGTGCCGCGCGCGGCGATGTGGTTCAACCTCGGCGTCGGTTTTCTGTTCCTGTTTTTCTTTCGCGGATG
>CAZZYA010000237.1:0-5177 GCA_964658115.1 uncultured Rudaea sp.
AAGGCGCGCTGGCGAAGACACCGGAATTGCCGCAAATGTCCGCGCCGGCGCGCGGTGATGTCGCCGGCGGCAGCGTACTTGCCGCCAGCTACGACACGACCGCGCCCTATCGCAACGCCGAAAATATCGGGCTTGAATCCGTTTGGCCATACGAACTGATCGGACCTGCATCGCCGTTGTTCGATGTCGCGCGCCGCACATACGCGTTGCGTCCGTTTCGCTATCTCGCTGGATGGAGCAGCGATCCGGTGCAAGCGGCGCGGCTCGGCCTTGGTGCCGACGTCAGCGACGCGCTGTACAACCTGATCCAGTATTACCAGGTTTATCCGAACGGTTTTGGCGATCTCGGTTTTGGCATCCCGGATTTTTCCTTCGAGCAAGCGGGCGTGGCCGCGCTCGCGCTGAGCGAAACGCTGGCGCAGGAACATGGCGATATCGTCTACATCGGTGCCGCGATTCCGCCGCACTGGAATGAATCAGGCAGCGTCGCCATCGCCGCGCGCGGCACGATCGACGTCGATGCGGTCGACGGAAAACTCGCGCGATTCACGGTGCACAGCGGCGATCGCACCGCGATGCATTTCGTGACGCCGTGGATCGGCAAGACCATTCGCGTCACGCGGGATGGGATTTCTCCGACGACTGTTGTCGGCGGCGACTTCACGCTGACGTTCGAAAAATCGGCGACGTATCGCGTCGAACCGATGGATGCACCATTATCTGCAACGTTTGCCGCATCGTCTGATGCCAGCGTCAAACAGCTCGACCGTGCCACGATCGGGATTGGTCCGCCGTGCTGCGCGCCGCCGGCGCAGTACGATGTGCGTAACGACATCGTCTACGGACAACGCGCGCCATCGCCGGCCGCGCCTACGCCGCAACATTAAGGAGGAAGACCGATGCGATACACATGCCGATTTGCCGCGATCGCCTTTACACTCGCCGCTGCGTTCGCGCACGCCGACACCGATCCGAGTTTCGTGCTCACCGGCACCGCGGAAAATTTCGGCACGTATTTCCCGAGCTATCTCGCCAACGGCTATTTCTCGACGATGACGTCCGTGCGCGGCACCGAAGCCGCGCGTAGCTACATGGTCGCGTTCATGGACTACGCCAAAGACGACATCGCGCGCCCCGCCGCTGTGCCGGGCTGGAGCGAGATCGACTACAACCCTGGCGGCGGTTGGTTGAATTCGACACGCGTCGCGCCACAGATATTCGCCGATTATTCCCAAACGCTCGATATGTACGACGCGACGCTGGCCACACGGTATCGCTTCAACTACGCCAATAAATCGACCGATGTCGCCGTGAAAACCTTTGTGAGCCAGGCCGACGGCCATATCGGCGCCACGCAACTCACGCTGACGCCGCATTTCAGCGGACGCGTGCAGCTTACGTTTCCGGTGCGGTTGTGGTCGGAACACGAACCGCGCTTTCCGATCGCGACGATGAGCGGCGACGACATGATCGCCGCCGTGATCGCTAGCGGACAGACGCTCGAAAACAAACCGATTCCGATGTCCGATCGCGATGCGGTCTGGTATCCCGGCGTCACGCGCGTTGCCTCCGACGATGGCGACACACAACAACTCGTGCTCTGGCTCGACGGGCGGGCGGAGCAGGGGCCGGCGATGTCCGAGGCGGTGGCCGTCGCATTGCCGAAGGGATTCGTCGCCGACGACGTGAAGCTCGAAAAAGGCCCGTACAAGCTTTCGCTGAACCTAACAGCGACTGTGGAAAAAGATAAAACGTATACGTTTACAAAATTCGCCGCGCTGTCGCGCGCCGGCTGGGGCAGCGACGCGGCGGCCACGCGCAAACTCGCCGAATCCGCGCGCGCGAGTGGCTTCGACAACCTCCTCGCCGCGCACACGGCCGCATGGCATGCGCTGTGGAAATCCGACATCGTCGTCGACGGCGATCCCGCCGTTCAGAAGGCGCTCCATTCGGATCTGTATTACCTCCTTTCGAACACGACGGTCGGCACGGCATGGCCGATGGGCGCGTGCGCGCTCACGCCGAACTATGCCGGCCATGCGTTCTGGGATTCGGACTCATGGGTATTCCCCGCGTTGCTGCTGCTGCATCCGGAACGTGCGAAACCCATCGTCATGTTCCGGCATCGGACGATAGAGCCCGCACGCGCGCGCGCCAAACAGTTCGACGCGAGCGGCACGATGTTCCCTTGGGAATCCGATCCGGAAACGGGTACCGATCACACGCCGCATTTCGCGTACGAGGTGTATCGCGAAGTGCACGTCAACGCCGATATCGCCATCGCGCAATGGCAATACTGGCTCGCGACGAACGACAAGGCATGGCTGAAGGAAAACGGCTGGCCGGTTATCCGCGGCATCGCGGAATTCTGGACCAGCCGCGTCGTTTACGACCGCGCGCACGATCGCTACGAAATCCATCACGTCACCTCGCCCGACGAAGCGTACAACGATGTGCCGAACGATTCGTTCACCAACGCCGCCGCGCGCAAGGCGCTCGAGATCGCGACGAAAGCGGCGGCGATCGTCGGTGAGAAAGCCGATCCCAAATGGAGCGAGATCGCGCACAAGATGTTCGTTCCGTTCGACGAGAAGAATCAGCGCCATCTCGACTTCGACGCTTCCGTGCCGCACGACAAAATCACCTGGATGGGCTCGTCGCTGGTGTGGTTGATGTATCCGAATCTCGATCTGGCGATGTCATCGCAGGTACGCCGCAACGATTTCGATTTCCAGCTCGAAGAACTGAAAGTGCATGGCGACGATCCCAACGAGATGATGATGGTGATGCTTGCCGTCGGCGCCGCCGAAATCGGCGACGCGGATGCGGCGGGCGCGTGGATCGCACGCAATCTCGTCGGATTCCTCAAGGCGCCGTTCAACGTTCGCACCGAAACCGCAGCGAACAACGCAGGCTACATTCTCGCGACATCCGCCGGATTCGTGCAGAGTTTCGTTTACGGCCTGACGGGTTTGCGCATCGACGACAACGGACTCGACGCCGCGTATCCGCCCGCGCTGCCACCGGCGTGGAACGCGGTAACACTGAAAAATGTCGCGTTTCGCGGCAAGCGTTACGACATCCGCGTCGATCGCGACGCGGGCGGCAAGGCACGACTTCAGCGCAAGATGCTGTGACGAAAACGGAGCGAGATGCCATGAAATCGAACATCGTTCTATCCATCGCAATGACGTTGACGTGCGGACTCGCCGCCGCGCAATCACCGACCGTCGATGCGCAACTCAATTCGACGATCCCGTCGTACACAGTGCCTTATTCGAGCTTTGCGTCGCCGGAATCGCGCAAGGTTTTCGAGTTGATGCTGAAGTACGGCCGCGAAGCGCCGCCGTTCGGCCAATCGTTTCCGGATAGCCGCGCGTATTACGACAAGATCAACACCGATCGCGCGCATCGCATGGAAGCGTTGTATCCGGTCGACATCGCCTCGCAATCGATCGGCGGAATTCCCACGCAAGTGGTGACGCCTAAGCAGGGCATCGCGCCGGCGCAAAAACATCGCGTGCTGATCAATCTGCACGGCGGTGGCTTTCTTTGGGGTGCGGGTTCCGGTGGTCTGGTCGAGTCGATTCCTGTCGCGAGCGTGGGCCGCATCAAAGTCGTCACGGTCGATTATCGCGAAGGTCCGGAAAACAAATTTCCAGCGGCGAGTGAAGACGTCGCCGCCGTCTACATCGCGTTGCTCAAGGAATATCCGGCGAAGAACATCGGCATCTACGGCTGTTCGGCTGGCGCTGCGCTGACGGGACAATCGGTGGCGTGGTTCTTGTCGAAACACATTCCGGTGCCCGGCGCGATCGGCACGTTTTGCAGTTCGGTTTCCGCGTTCGACGGCGACTCGCGCTGGGTCACGCCCGTGCTGACCGGCGATCCCGCGCCGAAGTCGCTGTTCACGTTGTACGACTTGCCGTATTTCATCGGTGCCAAGGCGGACGATCCGTTGGTCGTTCCCGCCAGTTCGCCGGAAGTGCTCGCGCAGTTTCCGCCGACGCTGCTCATCAGCGGCACGCGCGACTTCGCGATGAGCACCGTGGTGCAAAGCGAACGCGTACTTTCGAAAGCCGGCGTCCAAACGGAAATGCACATCTGGGACGGAATGTGGCATTCGTTTTTCTCCGATCCGGAAATGCCCGAGTCGCGTGAAGCGTACGCGGTGATGGCGCATTTCTTCGATCGGCATCTCGGGCATTGATGACGACGTGACCGTGTCCGCGCCGGTCGACACCCTGCGTCGCATCGGCGGCCTGCTGCAGGCGGGCCGCTACACCGATTCGCATGCGCAGCTCGAACGCGTCGTCGCGGAACATCCGCGATTCGCCGAAGCGCATCGATTGCTCGGCGGCTGCAAGCTTGCGCTTGGCGACGCCGGCGGCGCGGAAGTTTCGCTGCGCCGCGCGTTTGCGATCGATCCGAACTGGGCGCCAACACTGACCACGCTCGGCGAACTGCTGCTCGGATCCGGTCGCGTCGCCGAAGCAGAATCGATGCTGCGCCGCGCCGCGACGCGCGATCCGCGCGCCGCGTTGGTGTTCGCGCGGTATTGCAACGATCGCCGCCAATTTCAGGAAGCGCTGAACGTACTCGCGCCGTTTTGCATGAATGGAAACGTCGACGCCGAACTCGTCACGCAACATGTCGTGGCGCTCGCGTCGCTCGGACGTGCGGACGAAACGGTTCAACATTATCAACGCCTTGCTTCGGCATCGCCGGACAATCCGGTCGCCAATCACGCGCTCGCGATCGCGCTCGACGCCGCGAATCGTCCCGCCGATGCCGAACGCGCTGCACAGAACGCGATCGCTTCAGGAAATAAATTCGCCGCCGTCCACTACACCCACGCGCGCAGCTTGATCGCGCTCGGCGAATTCGAACGCGCCGAAACCGCATTGCGCGATTGCGTGCGGCAAGCGCCACGCAACGTCGATGCGCAGAATAGTCTTGCGCGTCTGGTCTGGATGCGCACGGGCGACATCGCGCAATCGACGGCGATGCTCGACGAGGCGCTCCGCATGTTCGCAGACGACGAAACACTGCTCGCCGCGAAAGCCGCTGTTTGGCAAGGCGCCGGCGATGCGAATACGGCGTACGTGTGCTTGCAGCCCAAAGTGTCGCAGCCGCATGCATCGCCCGCATTACTGGTGCGCGCGGGTCTGGCCGCG
>CAZZYA010000238.1:0-5149 GCA_964658115.1 uncultured Rudaea sp.
CGTCGAAAGCGCGCGCTGTTTCCGCGACGACCGGACCGATGGCGATCACATCGAGATCGCGAAAATGCTGCGTGTTGCCGCCTTCGAAATATGCATCGCCGATGTTGCGTCCGCCCACGACGGCCACCGTGCTGTCGACGATGAACGATTTGTTGTGCATGCGGCGATTGAGTCGAGATCCATTGACGATGAACTGCCCGATCTTCGACAGCATTGACGGATTGCGTGTGTGGAACGGATTGAACAACCGCACTTCGATGTTCGGATGTGCATCCAGCGCATCGAGCATGTGTTCGGCATCGCCGGAATCCAGATCGTCGACCAGCAGCCGCACGCGCACGCCGCGATCGGCGGCGGCCAGCAGACGCTGCGCGACGAGTTTGCCGGTCGGGTCCGCGTCGAAAATGTAGTACTGCAGATCGATCGACTTCGCGGCACGATCGGCGAGCACGACGCGGCTCATCAACGCGTCAGTGTTGTTGCTGAGCAAACGGAAGCCGGACTGATTGGAGTGATCGGCCGTCGTGTCCGCGACATACTGAGCGGTTGGTGTTCCCTTCGGCGGCGAGAATGCGGCGGAATAGGGTTTGACGTAACTCGTGCGCAGCGAAGAACACGCCGTCAGCAGCGCGATAGCGACGATCACGCCGATGCGCCGCGCGTTCGCGAAACTGCGATCCTTGGGTTGACGATGTCGCATGAGAGGCCCGTCCTGGTTCCGGGGCCGATTTTCGACACCGCGCGACGCGAACGCAAGGCAAGCCGGCGCGACGGTTTGGCCGCGTTCAGGCGGGCGGCAACGCCAGCTCGGCGACAAGGGGCAGATGGTCCGACGCGCGCCGCGCCAACGCACTGCGATTGACGTGCGCGCTACGCAGCAGGGATTGCGGCGATGTCCAGATTCGATCGAGCGCGAGCAGCGGCGCAAGCGAAGGAAACGTCGCTCGCGCGGGAGTTTCTCCGAAATGGGCGTGCAGCACGTGCAACGCGCGTCGCGGCATCAACCATTCATTGATGTCGCCAGCGAGCACGGTCGGTGGCGTACTCGTTGCGATGGCGGAAACGAGCCGACGCGCCTGCTCGACGCGCTCCGCGCGACGCAGACCGAAATGTGTGGCGACGACGCGCAATCGTGGCCCTTCGCAATCGATCGTCGCGTCGATCGCGCCGCGCGGTTCGCGGCCGGGCACGCTCAGATCGATCATCGCCGACGTCACAATCGGCCAGCGCGACAGCAGTCCATTGCCGAACGCGCCGTTTTCGCGCGCGACCGTGCGCTGCGCGATCGCGTGAAAACCAGTGCGATCGCGCAGGATGTCGAGCATGTCGGCGTGCATGCGGAATTCGAGTTCCTGCAGCGCGATGATGTCGGCGTTCAATTCGAGAACAACGTCCGCGATGCGTTGAGGATCGAAGCGTCGATCCATGCCGATGCCGCCGTGTGTGTTGTAAGTCGCAAGCGTGAGTCGCATCACGCGTTCGCGAAATGCCGGCGGATCAGCCAGGCAACCATGGCGATAACGGCGACAGCCAGTCCCAGCGATACCGCCGTGAGCAGCGACGGATGCCGAATCGCGGCGATGACGCGATCGATGAAAAACGCGTTGACCACGATGCCTGGCGCCATGCCGAGTGCGGAACCCGCGATGTAAGGCGCGCGACGGATCTTCGTCGTGCCGAGCAGCAAGCACACGATCGAATACGGCGCGACCGGCACCAGTCGCACCAGCGCGACCGCCCACACGGCGTGGCGAACCAGATGATGATGGAATCGTTGCATGCGCGCACCTGCTTGGCGTCGCAAACGTTTTATCGGAATTCGATGTGCGATTTCGTACAAGACGATCGCGCTGATGGTGCATCCGATCAGCGAATAAAGTGCGCCGGCGAGTGGACCGAACACGAGGATCGTCACAGCCGTCAACGCGTTCACGGGGATTACCAGGAGACCGCCCAGCACGAACATGACGGCGACGATAAGCGGCGCGAACGGCGAATCGGCGAAGCCATCCATCATCGAACCGAGCCGGTCGATGTCGAGCCAATGCCGCAGCGGCGTAAACGCCCACAGCACCGCTATGCCAGCGACGCCGATTACGATCGCAACAATCAGTGCGGCATGACTCAGCGCACTGCGTCGCGAGCCGGCGGCGGCTACGATAATGGCGTCGGCGAATTTGACCGTATCGTCGGTATGTTGAACCTCGCTCATGCAGGCGAGCCTAGCGCCTGCGGCGAGTCAAAGAAAGCCGCGCAGACACGTGATCGACGCGGCGCTCGAGTTATGCAGGATGCATCGCCGTCGCTGGATCAGCGTGCACGCGTCGCATGACGTATTTCGGATTGATGGCATTGATGACGCGACACGCCGCGCATAACAAAATCGTTTCGATGGTTTTGCGGTTGCTGCCGAGATCGATAGCGCGCGAATATTCCCGCAAAGTGTCCGAGTGCAGTCGGCATGATGTGCATTGCATGAGACGCGTCCTGGTAACGTGTGCCGGAGACCGGCGAATAGGCGCGCAGGAGCATGAGCCGTGCCACGCAAGGTAGCGTCGAGGACGAAACAAATAATTACAGGGGTCGAAGACGCCGTTTCAGCAATTTGCACGGCAGTTTCACTAGCGAATCTGCAAACTGCACTCGGGTTAGTACAGCGCCATGAAAACGTGTAGGGAGTTCGCGCGGTACGCGTTGTGCTAGCCGCGTTTGAAGGGAGTATGCCGTGGCGCAGTCATCGATTTGGGCAACGTTGAAAAATGCGGGCATCGCTTTTTTGGATCACGATGATCTGACGCTGTCCTCCGCGCTCGCATTTTACGTCACGCTCGCATTCGCGCCGACCATCGCATTGAGTTTGTGGATCGCCGCCTCGCTCGGCGGCGATGCGCAGCAATCGCTGTTGCGTGAACTCGAACTGCTGGGCGGCAGCGACGTCCGTGTCGCCGCGCAGATCGTGGTCGATCACGCGAAGCAGAATCCCGGCGCTGGAACGGTAGCGGGCATCATCGGCATCCTCGTGCTCGTGATAAGCGCGAGCGCGGTATTCGCACAATTGCAATCGTCGTTGAATGCGTTATGGAAAGTGAAGGCGCCGCCGTCGCCGTTCGTGTGGCTTTGGCTGCGTCATCGCTTGCTATCGGTCGGCATGCTCGCGGCGACGATATTTTTGTTGATCGTCACGTTATTCGTCAGCGCGGTGCTGACATGGCTTTTCGGCCGCACCGATATCACCTGGCAAGTGATCAACCAGGTTTTCGCGCTGGTGTTGCTTACTGTAATTTTCGCCGGATTGTTCCGTTACCTGCCGGACACGCGCATTCCCGTGCGGCATGCGCTCGAAGGAGGATTCATCACCGCGGCGCTATTCGCGCTGGGCAAATTTCTGATCGGGCAATATCTCGCGCATAGCAACATCGGCGGATCGTATGGACCCGCCGGTGCATTTATCGTTTTGCTCGTGTGGTTGTATTACTCGGCGGTCGTGTTTTTCTTCGGCGCCGAAATCGTCGGGCAGGTGTTGCCGCCGCGCGAACAGCTTACACCGGCGCCTTATGTGGCGGCGGAGTCCACTGATACTGCCACGTCTCCGTAAGCGCACGTTCGCCGCTGCGCAGGAAGAGGCGCAGGTCGACCGGTTTTTCGTCGGCAGGAACGACATCGAACATCGCGCGATAGCCGTTGATCGCCAGCAATGGCCGCGCCGACACGAGTTCGATTTTTCCACTCGAAGCGTTGACCACGGATTCGACGTTCGCATCGTGCGGCAACATTGCGAGATCGCCGCCAGCGAAGTCGACGACGAAGCGCCACGAGAACGTCGTGTGCTTCCATCCGACGACGCCGCCGATGCCGCTCCATGTCATTTCGGTCGTGGCGAGCGGCGGATTGACCGGCATGTTTTCGCCCCAGTGCAGACGATAGGCGAACAGATGTTCCTCGCCCGCGTTCTGCTTCCGATCGGTGGTCCAGAACGCGGCGATGTTATCGGCGGTTTCGTTCTCCGCCGGCAATTCGAGCAGTTGCACCGCGCCTTTGCCGAATCCCGACAACGGTTCGACCCATAAACTCGGCCGCTTGTCGTAGAACGCGCCGTCGTCTTCGTAGTGATCGAAATTTCGGTCGCGCTGCAGCAATCCGAATCCATGCGGATGATCGTCGAGGTAGCTGTTGAATCGCGGAGCGGCCGGATTGGCGAGCGGACGCCATAGCCATTCGCCATCGCCGGCGGCCATGGAGAGACCATCGGAGTCGTGAATCGCCGGACGCCAATCGTCGGCGACGCGATGATCGTCTTCCGCGCACAGAAACATGCTCGTCAGTGGCGCGACGCCGATGCGCTCAATGGTTTTGCGCGGATACAGCGCGGCATCGATGCGCATCGTTTGCACGCCGCCCGGCACGATGTCGATGCGATAAGCGCCAGCCACGCTCGGTGAATCCAATAAAGCGTGGATCGTAAGCGCCGCCGCGTCGGCTTTCGGACGTTCGATCCAGTAGGCCGTGAAATCCGGAAATTCTTCAGGCAAGGCCGACCCGCAATTGATAGCGAGTCCGCGTGCCGACAATCCGTATTGCATCTCACCGCCGACCGCGCGGAAATAACTCGCGCCGAGGAAGGCGGCGATGTCGCGCACGAAATCGGGTTTGTGGAAGAGTCGAAATCCGGCAAATCCCAAATTCTTGGGCAGCGTGCCGATGTTTTTCAGCTTGCTCAAATCGAACATCGCCGGATCGTAGACGATCTCGTGCGCACGTCCGTCGACGACTTCGTGCATGCGCACGGCCTTGCCGAAATTCAGGCCCAGATGAAAAAACTGGATTTGAAACGGCAGTTTTTCGTTCGCCCACAAACTGCTTTCGTAGCGGAAACGAATCGATTGGTATTCGTCCCAGTTCAATCGCGTGAGCGACGCCGGCGCGGGTGTTTGTCCGTTCGGGTCATAAGGTCGCGACGCCAGTGCGCGCGCGTGACCTTTCAGCCAGGCGTAGTCGAACGGTTGCGAGGATGCCGTCGCAACCGCTGCACGTGAGACCAACGGAAATGCTGCGAGCGCGGCGGCTCCTTTCAACAAGTCGCGTCGATTCATGAAATGCCCCGTCGTTCGTTTGCCGAAGAAGAAGATGGCGGCGCCGCGTGCGCGATTGT
>CAZZYA010000239.1:0-5146 GCA_964658115.1 uncultured Rudaea sp.
TGCCTTTCTTGTCCGCGCCGCAGGATGCTTCCGCTCCGCTCTTGTGCGCTTTGTGGCCGGCGGCGATTTCGTCCGCGGTCAGCATGCCGTCGTGGTTGGCGTCCATCGCCTTGAACTGTGCTTCATTCCAGCCGGCGGCTTTGGCTTCGTCCATCGTGATCTTGCCGTCTTTGTTCGCATCCATCTTGGCGGCCGAGCATTTGCCTTCGCCGCATTTGCCTTCGGCGCCCGCGAGCATGTAGCCCGAGACGAGAGGCTTCACGGTGAACGCGGTGTTGGCGTGCGCAAGGCTAGCCAGCGCAACGGTTCCGACGAACGCGGCGCCGACGGCGAGGGTCAGAGGTTTGATCGATTTCTTCGACATTTGTTTTTGCTCCATGGTGGTTGTGGCGGGTGTTTCCCCGCCAACGTTGACCGCTCGCGCGGCCGTTGTATGACGAAATTGACTTCGCCTGTGCGTGCTAACTCACGAACGTTTCGTTCAATCCCGCGAAGGTCATTCCCGACAGCGGCGACACTATGCTCGCTGCATTGCATGTACAAGAAATATCGGTGCTGCAATGCGCCAAGCCGTTGCTTGCATGCGCCGAATCGAATGCTGTTCCTGTTCGTGTGAAGGCACGGTCAATCAGACGCGTGGACGCACCAAACCTTTCAACGGAATTTGGATACCAACTTTGGTTGGGTATCACATTTGTTTTTTGCTGCATCGAATCCAGCGAATTCAGTGGCGAGACAACCGCGGATGGATGCGGATGTTATTCGGTCGCATCGACCGGCTCACTCGATTCGTCGACAACAGATCTAATATAGGCGCGCCGGCGTGCGGCATGGGCTGATGATACTGACGCGCGTGTTTAGTTCTCGCTGAAGCTGAAAATCTCCAACGTGGAACGTTGCGTCGAAAGCCGCGCAAAAAATCGAATCGCGAAACAGTTCGCCGCCTATTCGTTGCGTCGCGGCAAAATGCGAAAATCGCAGGTCGGGTACGGAAATGGTTGCTACAATGCGCACCGCAGCGGCCAGTCCCAGGTAAAAGAATCGCGCTGCGATGCGGATGCTGCGCTGCAATACGCTGATTTGGAAGGTAAATCCTACTAAGGTCTAGCGGGCCCGTAGTCACCGAACTGCAACATTTGCTTCATACTATTCCACGGAAATTTAACGGTGCGTGCTTGTCCACGTCCGCGCCGCTTCGCTTCCAAGTCTGTCCCGAGGGGAAACATCGAATGTCCATCTTTATCAACCATCCGGCTTTGTCCGACAACGAGCGGATCAACGCGGTCAAATCGGTTAGAGGAGAATCCAACGTGAAGAAGTCGGTTTTGAGTGCGGCGGTGCTGACCGGCATCGCTTTGAGCTCGGTGGCCGCTGCCGCCGACAATGACAGCCAACTGACCTGGGCCGGCATCACGCTCTATGGCGTAGTCGACATCGGCCTCGTCTATCAAACCCACGGTGCACCGCTGACCCAGGATTGGGCCGAAGGCGTGCAGTACCTGCTCGCCAAGAGCAGCAACAAGTCGATCACGACGTTGGCCCCGAGCGGCCTCAGCCAGTCGCGCATCGGTTTGCGTGGCAAGGAAAACGTGGTTGAAGGTGTGGACTTCGTATTCAATCTCGAAACCGGCTTCAATCCGACCTCGGGCAAGCTGTCGAACGGACCGCAGTCTCTGGTCAACAACAACGGCGTCGCGTTGACGCAGCAGGAATCAGCCGCCGACTCGTCGCGCGCCGGTCAGGCGTTCAATGGACAAGCCAATCTCGGCTTCTCGTCGCCGACATGGGGCACGCTGACGGCCGGACGCCACAACACGGTGTTGCTCGACAACATCGGCAAATACGATCCGATGAATGGTTCGTACGCGTTCTCTGTTATCGGCGCGTCCGGCACGACGCCCGGCGGCGGCGACACGGAAGACTCGCGCTTCGACAATTCGCTGAAATACAACTACAAGTACGATTGGTTCCACGCTGCTGCTCTTTGGGGCTTCGGCAAGACCGACTCGCGTCCAGGCGAAGCGTGGCAGGGCAATGCCGGCGGCGATTTCGGTCCGTTGTCGGTCGACGGTGTGTACACGAAGACCAAAGATGCCGTGGCTCTCGCGTCATTGAGCGCCGCGCAACTTGCTGGCACGAGCACCACGCCGGGACTGCCGCACGATTCGCTCGCAGCGACGATTTCCGACAATGAATCGTGGACCCTCGACGCCAGCTACAGTTTCGATCCGCTGAAAATCTACGGCGGTTTCGAACACATCGACTTCAAGAATCCGTCGTTGCCGCTGCAATCGGGCACGTTCAATGGACAGGGCGGCTACTTCATCAGCGTTGTCAACAACGCAGCCTTCCCGCACACCAAGCAACTCGACGTCTCATGGGGCGGCGTGAAGTGGCTGGTGAGCAAGGACTTCGACATCACCGGCGCGGTCTACCACTACGACCAGAACCACTACGGCGCGGTTGCATGCTCCAACACGAGTGCCGGCAACTGCAGCGGCACGGAATGGGCGTATTCGGTGCGTTTGGACTATCGCTGGACCAAGCATCTCGATACCTACCTCGGCGCCATGTTCTCCAAAGTGCAGGACGGCCTCGCCAACGGTTACCTGAGAACCAACACCGTCGACCCGATGCTCGGCATCCGTTACCAGTTCTGATCGTATAGATCCAACGTCACACGTCGATCGGCCGGCGGGCGTGAGTCCTCCGGCCTTTTTTTATTTCGAATCGGCGAAATCGGCTTCGGTGGTTTTGTACTTGAACTCGCACAAATCGCGAATGACGCATTGCGGGCATTTCGGCTTGCGCGCCACGCACGTGTAACGTCCGTGCAGAATCAGCCAGTGATGCGCATGCAATTTGTATCGATCCGGTACGAGCTTGTTGAGCTTGTCTTCGACGATGCGCACATTCTTGCCCGGCGCGAGTCCTGTACGGTTGGCGACGCGGAAAATGTGCGTATCGACCGCGATCGTCGTGTCGCCGTAAATCGTGTTGAGCACGACATTGGCCGTCTTGCGGCCGACACCCGGCAACGATTCGAGGTCTTCGCGCGTGCGCGGAACTTTGCCGCCGAAGTCGTCGACCAGTCGCTGACAGGTTGCGATCACGTTCTTCGCTTTCGCGTTGAACAGTCCGATCGTCGCGATGTAATGCTTTAGTCCATTTTCGCCGAGGGCGAGAATTTTTTCTGGGGTTCCGGCAACCGGAAACAATCGGCGCGTCGCTTTGTTCACGCCGACGTCGGTCGCCTGCGCTGACAGAATCACGGCAATCAGCAACTGAAACGGCGATCGGTATTTCAGTTCCGTCGTTGGATGCGGATCGACGTGCTGAAAACGCCGAAAAATTTCATCGCGCATTTGTGGATTCACGCGACATTCCCGCGCGCGGCTTTGCGTGCCCGAGCACGCGCGACAGCGTCGCTCACCGAATCGGCGGATGCCGCTTTGCTCGCCGACAATTCTTCGGCGGATTCTTCTGCATCGCGCACGAGACGCGCATTCCTTGCGAAAAACCGCGCGCGATAATGCACCGAGCGATCCAGAATGCTGCGTCCGTCGTCCCGCGCCGCGATCATCGCGATGCAATCGACCGGACACGGCGCGATACACAATTCGCATCCGGAACATTCGTCGCCAAGAATCGTATGCATCACTTTCGACGCACCGACGATCGCGTCGACCGGACACGCTTGAATGCATTTCGTGCAACCGATGCAGATCGCTTCATCGATGACCGCGATCTCGCGCGGCTTTTCCATCCCGTTGACCGGATTCAGCGGTTTGCGCGGGCGATCGAGCAACGTCGCGAGCAAAGCGATGCCTTGTTCGCCGCCGGGCGGACACTGGTTTATGTCCGCGACGTCGGCCGCGATCGCGTTGGCGTAATCGCGGCACGCCGGATACCCGCAGCGCGTGCACTGCGTCTGCGGCAACAGCGCATCGATACGCGTGGCGAGCGATTCGGACATGGCCGAATTGTCGTAGCTACGCGTCTGAAAGGCGATAGCCGACGCCGATCTCCGTGAGCAGATAGCGCGGCCGCGACGGATCATCTTCGATTTTACGGCGCAGGCTGCGCATATAAATGCGCACGTACTGCGGCGATTCGACATGCGCGGCACCCCACACTTCGCGCAGCAATTGCCGATGCGTGAGCACTTTGCCGCGATGCTGGATCAACGCCGCAAACAATTTGTATTCGATCGGCGTTAGATGGATTTCTGCGCCGCCGCGAGTCACGCGCCGCGCTGCAAGATCGATCGTGAGTCCGCCGATTTCCACGCGCGGCTGCGTTTCGCCGCCCACGCGATGCCGCATCGCAACGCGCATGCGCGCGAGCAACTCCGCCACGCCGAACGGCTTGGTCAGGTAATCGTCCGCGCCGAGATCGAGTGCGCCGACCTTGTCGCTCTCGCGGCTGCGCGCCGACAACACGATGATGGGTCGATGGAACCATTCGCGCAGGCGCCGGATCACGTCGAGTCCCGACATATCCGGCAACCCCAGATCGACGATGATCACATCCGGCTGACGCGTCGTCGCCAGCCGCAATCCGTCCGCACCGTTATCGGCGCACACCGGTTCGTAATCGTGCGATTCGAGCGCGGCGGTGAGAAATCGCTGGATCTGCGGATCGTCCTCGACGATCAAAACGCGCGCGCGCGACGTGCTCATACGGTCGGCGGTGCCGGATCGAGCGGCAGACTGAAGCGGAATTCCGCGCCGCCTTCTGCAAGATTGCGCGCGCTGATTTGTCCGCCGTGCGCTTCGATGATCGTCTTGCAAATAGTGAGGCCGAGACCGAAGCCGCTCTGCGCTGCTTCGCGCCGGCCGCGATGGAATTTGTCGAACACGAGCTGCTCTTCGCCGGCGGGAAGTCCGGGGCCGCTATCGACGACCGTGACTTCCATCACCGCCGGCCACGCTTTCACCGTGATGCGGATCGGCGATTCCGGCGGCGTGTGTTTGATCGCGTTCTCGATCAGATTGAACAGCACCTGTTCGATCATCACTTCGTCGCAGCGAACGAGCGGCAGATCGTCAGGAATCTGCAGACGGATTTCGCGTTTCGCCACGGCGTCGCGCAACCGCCCGAGCACGGCACCGATGATTTCATCGAGCGCTGCCCATTCGCGTTT
>CAZZYA010000240.1:0-5124 GCA_964658115.1 uncultured Rudaea sp.
GCCTGCATCGCAACGACAAACAACATCGAACTGATCAGCATCGTCGATCCTCCGCCATGCGCCGAGCATCGCGGCGCGCGTGTCAGTGCGCGACTGCCGGAAGTAATTTTCCGGGATTGAGGATGTCGTCCGGATCGAATTGCGCTTTGATGCGGCGCATGAGCGAAAGCGCATTCGCATCGATGGCGCGACTGAGGAAATCGCGTTTCGCAAGGCCGATGCCGTGTTCGCCGGACAGCGTGCCGTCGAGCGAAATCACCAGATCGAACACGTCGCTGAGCGCTTTATCGGCGCGGCGATGTTCGTCGTCGGTGCGCGGAAGCAGATTCACATGCACGTTGCCGTTGCCCGCGTGGCCGAAACTGACGATCGGCACGTCGTGGCGTTTCGCGATGTCGCGCAATCCGTCGATGAGACCGGGCAGGCGCGACACCGGCACGACGACGTCTTCGTTGATTTTGTTCGGCGACAACGAACGTAATGCCGGCGATAGCGCTTTGCGCGCGGCCCACAGCGTTTCGGTGTCGCGTGCGTTTTTCGCAAGGCGCACGTCGATCGATCCGTCGCCACGCGCGGCTTTGGCCATGGCGTCCGCGGCGTGATCGAGTTCGGCTTCGTTGCCGTCGATTTCAATGATGAGCAACGCGCCCGCGTCGGGCACGTCGTGCCCGCCGTGATCGCGCGACATTTTGAGCGACTGATCGTCGAGGAATTCCAGCGCGCACGGCACGACCGGCTGCGCCATCACGCGCGCGACGGCGGCCGCGGCGGAGCGCACATCGCGATACGTCGCGCTCAACGTGCGTTTGGCGGGCGGCTTCGCGGTGAGTTTGAGCGTAGCTTCGGTGATCAGGGCGAGCGTGCCTTCGGCGCCGATGAGCAGGCGTGTGAGGTCGTATCCGGTCGCACCTTTCGTGGTGTACGTGCCACAACGGAAATCTTCGCCGCTGCCGGCAACGGCGCGCAGACCGAGCGTGTTCTCGCGGCAACTGCCGTACTTCACCGCGCGCGGACCGGCCGCGTTGCACGCCAGATTTCCGCCGACGGAACAATACGGGCTGGATGTCGGATCGGGCGGCCAAAAAAATCCGTGCGCGGCGAGCGCTGTTTGCAGATCGCCGTTGAGCACGCCCGGTTCGACGATCGCCATGCGATTGTCGGTGTCGATGCGCACGATGCGGTTCATGCGCTCGAACGACACGATGACGCCGGCCTGGACCGGCACCGTCGCGCCGGTGGTGTTCGTTCCGCAGCCGCGCGCGACGATGGCGACGCGCGCATCCCGGCACGTGCGCACCAGCGCAACGACATGCTCGTGCGTCGTCGGGAATACCACCGCATCGGGCTGCGCCTGACGACGCGAATTGTCGTAGCCGTAACTTAAGCATTCCGCCGCGTCGGTCGTCATCGCGTCGCCGGGAAAAATCGCGCGCAGGCGTTCGACGGTGGCGGATGCGAGCGGCACGGTCAGTCCGTGTATTCGAAAACCTTGACGACGCGATCGATGCCGTTGACGTCGCGCACGATCTGCACCGCCGCTTCGGCTTCGTCATGTTTGACCGAACCCATCAGGAATGCCGCGCCATTACACACCGTCACGTTGACGCGCGAGGGATCGAAACCCGGCATGCTGGTGATGTCGAGCAGCGCGGTTTTCACGCGCAGCGTCATCGCATTGTCCTGACGCCGGCGCCAGAAACCTTCCGGTTCGGAGGCGATTTCGATTTCGTTGACGATGCGCGCGGCATCGCTGTTTGCCCGCGCGATGTCTTCGGCGCGATGCTTCAGTTCCGGCGTCGCCGCCTGGCCGATCAGCAGTACCGCGCCGTTGTAAACCACCGCTTTCACGCGGTAATTGCCGCGCACCAGATCCTTGTCCTGATTGATGTGGTCGTAGATCGTGAGCTGCGTCTTGCGGTCATCGACGACCGTGCCGGTGCCGCGCCGGTCGTGCACCGCGCTCGCGCCGGCAACCGCGCCGCCGGCGACGACGAATAGGCAGCCGTGCAACAGCGGCATGAGTAAAAAGATAAAAAACAACTTTGTATAATTCATCGGTCTCAGTATTTTTCAGTAGGCGTCGAACGCGCCTCTCACCCAGTCGAATACCGGTTTGTCCGGCGTTCCGCGGCAACCTACGACATCGAACCTGCACGCCGCATTAGCGAGCGCGGGATTCGCCTGCAGGTACATCGAAGCTGTGCGTTGCAGTTTCATCCGTTTCGAGGCGCCGACCGACGCCACGCCGTCACCCGTGTTGCGATAGCGCGATTCGACGAAGACGACACAGTCGCCGTCGCGCATGATCAGATCGATCTCGCCGTATCGGCATAAATAATTGCGCGCCAGCGAGCGCAATCCCGCACCGCGCAACCATGTTTCCACGGCGTTTTCCCACGCCAATCCCGTTTTGCGCATCCGTGACGTCTCATTGCTACAGGCCGCTCATCTGCAACGCACCGCTGACCGGCCGCGCCGCACCGTTGTCGAATTGCGCCCAGCTCAGCAGGCGCTGGATGCGACCATCATTGTCCTCGGCGAGCTGTCCGGTCGCGCCGGGCAGATAACTGCCGCGATGCTGCATCAACCAATCCATGTATGGCACGAGTGCGTACGCATCGAGGCCCATCGCGAAAAGTCGGCCACCGGCGCCGCGCGCGCTGTCGAGATTTTTCGAGATGGAACTGTGCGGCGGCAACCCCGGCACGGCATCGAACAGCCATGGCGCGTCGCAGAATTCGACGCCGTCGAGATCGCGATCCAGACCCGGGTTGTAGTCGCCGCCGTAAATATGCGAGGTGGCGAAAACGGGAATTCCCGTGAAGCCGGCGAGCTTGAATTGCGGCAGCAGCAGACGCGCTTGTTGTGGACGCATGCTGATGAAAATGCCGACGTCGCTTTCGATGGTCGTCGCATCCGGCAACGGCGCGGCGCCGGGCAGCGACGGCGCAGTGCCGGTGCGTGAAACGCCGCTCATCGCTTTCGCGATCATCGTGGCGAAATTGACTTCGGTGTCGGTGACGCGCGCTTCGCCGAGGATCTGGCCGTTGCGGTTTTCGAATTGCGCGCGAAAAGCGAGCGACGCGCGTTCGGCCCAGTCCGGCGTGGCGGCGATGATTACCGCGCGCGAAATGCCGCGTTCGAGCATGTGTTCGGCAGCTTGGGCGCCTTCGCTATCCGGCGTAAGTCCGAATGTGGCGCTGCCGGCCGGCGGGATCTCGCCGCGGTCGGGTTGATTCAGCGCCAGCACGGGCACCGGCAGCCGACCTTGCGCGAGGATGGCGGAAACCGCGTCGCGTGTCAGCGGGCCGACGACGCGGTCGGCGCCATCGGCGACGGCATGCTGATACGCGGCAACGGCTTCCGGGGGCGTCGCGCCCGAATTATAAATGTGTACTTCTGCGCGTTGTGGATTCGTGTCGGCGAAATGCGCGGCGAAGAATCCATCGCGAACCGGTTGCGCGACCGCGCGCAGCGGACCATCGTCGGGCAACAGCAGCGCGACGCGGTGCGATGATCGATATCCTTCACGTTGCGTGCCGCCCTGGGTGTTCGGCACCATCGTACCGACCGGCGCGTCAGGCCGTAATACGACTTGCGGCAGCGGCTCGTTGCCGCCGCGGCGCAAGGCCTGATCGAGCCAGCGTCGTAACGGATCGCCCGCCGGCAGCGAAGCGGCTTGCGCTTTGAGTGTCGGCGCAGGTGCCTGTTGCAGCGTGGCGATGATCTGCTGTTCGTTCTGCGCGCGATCCGAGCCGGCGAGATAGCGATCGAGCTCGGTCCGCGTGCGCGCGCTGTTGATCGGATCGTTATTCGCTGCGAACGCGCGTGAGCGCAATTCCATCGCGCGCACGCGCAGGTTCGGTCCGACCGTTGCATCCATGCGCGCCATGTCGAGTGCTTGTAGCGCTTGCTGTGGCGAACGGCGCGACAAAGCGATCTCCGCTTGCACCAGCGCAAGCCGCACGCTTTCCTCGGGATTCAATCGCTGCGGTTTGATTCCGGACAGTGCTTGCGCGGCTTGATCGAGTTCGCCGTTCTCGCGATATGCTTCGGCCGCGCGCAGCTTGTAGTGCGCGGCGTCGCGCGGATTCGCGTAGGAAACGTCGAGGAAGAGTTGAGCGGCGCGATCCAGATCGCCTTGGTTGTAGGCCTGTTCGGCGGCGGCGGCATTGGCGGCCGGCGCTTCTTCCTGCGTCGGCATCTCGCCGCATCCGCCCAGAAGCACGCAGGCGGCGATCAATGCGTGGCGAGAAAAACGGGGCAGACGGTGCCGGTTCATGACCGCTCCTGGTCGTTGGCCCGTCAATGATACCGGATCGGCCGCGCGGCGCGTGCCGCGCAACGCGCTAAGCTTGTGTCTTCGTTCACGGAGGAAACAGCGATGGCCGAAGTCGGCAAATTGTGGGTGGTGGCCACGCCGATCGGCAATCTCGACGATTGGTCGCCGCGCGCCCGCGAGGTGCTGGCGAGCGTCGATCTCATCGCTGCCGAAGACACGCGTCATAGCGCGCAGCTGCTGCGTCACTTCGGCATCGCTACGAAATGCGTGTCGTTGCACGAGCACAACGAACGCGAAGCGAGTGGCGAACTGGTCAGGCGAATGCAGGATGGCGCATCGATCGCGCTGATCAGCGACGCTGGCACACCGCTGATCAGCGATCCTGGGTTTCGGCTGGTGCGCGCCGCGCGCGAGGCTGATGTCGACGTGAGCACGGTGCCTGGACCATGCGCCGCCATAGCCGCGTTGTCCATTGCCGGACTGCCATCAGATCGATTCGTGTTCGAAGGATTTTTGCCGGCGAAATCGTCGGCGCGGCGATCGCATTTCGAATCATTGCGCAACGAATCGCGGACGCTGATTTTTTACGAATCGAGTCATCGCATCGTCGATACATTGAATGATGCGGCGCATGTTTTCGGCGATCGTCATGCGGTTATCGCACGCGAGCTGACGAAACTCTACGAAACCGTGCTGAGCGGGATGTTGTCGCAATTAGTGGAGCGCGTCGTCGCCGACACAGATCAACAACGTGGCGAATTCGTTTTGATGATCGGCGGATCATCTGATGACGACGATGCGAAACGTTTGATCGAAGGCAAGCGGGTCTACGACATCTTGCG
>CAZZYA010000241.1:0-5056 GCA_964658115.1 uncultured Rudaea sp.
GGACGACATCGCGCGCAAGGGCGGCACGCCGCTCGTCGTCAGCGAATCGACGTCGCCCGACACAGCGCGAGCGCTCGGCGTGATCGAACTCAAGGACATCGTCAAAGGCGGCATCCGCGAACGTTTCACCGAACTGCGCGCGATGGGCATCCGCACGATCATGATCACCGGCGACAATCCGCTCACCGCCGCGTCGATCGCGGCCGAAGCCGGTGTCGACGACTACCTCGCCGAAGCGACGCCGGAAGCCAAACTCAAACTGATCCGCGATATTCAGGCCGAAGGGCGTCTCGTCGCGATGTGCGGCGACGGCACAAACGACGCACCGGCGCTGGCACAAGCCGACGTCGCCGTCGCGATGAATTCCGGCACGCAGGCGGCGAAAGAAGCCGGCAACATGGTCGATCTCGATTCGAATCCGACCAAGCTCATCGAAGTGGTCGAGATCGGCAAACAGATGCTGATCACGCGCGGTTCGCTGACCACGTTTTCGATCTCGAACGACGTGGCGAAATATTTCGCGATCATTCCGGCGGCGTTCGCGAGCACGTATCCGTCGCTCAACGCGCTCAACGTGATGCATCTGGCCACACCGCGCAGCGCGATTCTGTCGGCGGTGATCTTCAACGCGTTGATCATCGTTTTCCTGATTCCGCTCGCGCTCAAAGGCGTACGTCACCGCGCGCTCGGCGCGGGCGCGCTGCTGCGGCGGAATTTGCTGGTTTACGGCATCGGCGGACTCGTCGTGCCGTTCATCGGCATCAAGCTCATCGATTGGCTGCTCGTCCTGCTCGGACTGACGTAAGGAAAACGGTGTGAAAAAGTATATTTGTGCATTGTTTTTCCTCGCTGGCGTCAGCGATCTTGCCTACGCCGAAGACAAAACCATCGCCGGCGATTGTTCGCAAGGCTTCGCCGATCGTCTCGCGGCCGCTTATCGCGACGATATGAATCCGGCATCCGGCGATCCGGCGGCGCCTGCTCCACAGCGCCGCGCGATGGACTCGCCGTTTTCGTCGCCGCCTTTTCCTTCCGCCGAATGGCAGCTTGGCGGTGTGTCGTATCCGATCGGCGTGCCGAACCTCAATTCGCAATATCCGCTCGAACGCGCGCTGGCATGCACGGCGCTCGGACAGTGGATGCAGGCGAATCGCATCGAGGTGTATGGCTGGATCAATCCGTCGATGAATCTGAGTTCGTCGAACCGCACCAATTATCCGCTGTCCTACGCGACACGACCCAACCGCGTGGAATTCGACCAGTTTTTGTTGCGCGTCGAGCGCATTCCCGACACCGTGCAAACCGACAACATCGATTGGGGTTTCCACGTCGACAATCTGTACGGCTACGACTATCACTTCACGACCATGAAAGGTGTTGTCAGCAATCAACTGCTGAACAATCCGGACCCGAACCAGCCGCTCACCGGCAAGGTCTACGGCTACGATCCGATGCTGTTCTACGGCGATATTTACGTGCCGTGGATCGCGCAAGGCATGGACATCCGCATCGGCCGCTGGCTATCGCTGCCGGACATCGAGGCGCAATTTTCTCCGAACAATTATCTCGTGACGCATTCGATTCTTTACACGGTCGATCCCTACACGCAAATGGGCGTGATGACCACGACGAAACTCAGCGATCAATGGACCGTACAAGTCGGCGTGAACGCGAGCAACGACGTCGCCGTCTGGAATTCCGCCGCGCGACCGACGTTGCAGACGTGCGTGCGCTGGGTATCCGCATCGAATGACGACATGCTGTACCCGTGCATCAACAACGTGAACGGCTCGGACTACAACTACAACAACGTGCAGATGTACGTGATGACGTGGGGCCACCGTTTCAGCGACAAAATCCACATCCTCACCGAAGCGTACAAGATGTACGGCCGCAATATTCCCGGCTTCGGACCGATCGATCCGGCGACACAAATCGCATCCGCCGGAACGGCCGGCGAATTCGGCATCGTCAATTATTTCAACGTCGAACTGGACGAGAAAAACATGATCTCGTTTCGCAACGAGTGGTACGACGACGAAAAAGGTCAGCGCACCGGCTTCGCCACGCACTACACGAGCCACACGCTTGGCCTCACTCATTGGCTGTCGCCCGACATCGAGCTGCGCCCCGAATTGCGCTATGAACATTCGTATGACGTGGCCGCCTACGACGGCGGGCGAAAACGCAACCAAGCCACCGCGTTGTTCGACGTGATCCTGCACTTCTGAGAGCCGTCATGAGAAAATTACTGCGCACGGCGTTATGCCTTTTGTTGATGATGAGCATCACGACCGGAATCGTTTATCCGCTCGCCGTCACCGGCATCGCGCAACTGCTATTTCCACGCGCCGCAAACGGAAGCGTGATCGAACGCAACGGCAAAGCGCTCGGATCCGAACTGATTGGTCAGGCGTTCAGCGATCCGAGATATTTCTGGTCGCGGCCGTCGGCGACCTCGCCGTTTCCGAATAATCCGTCAGCATCTGGCGCATCGAACCTCGGACCGACCAACACGGCGCTCGTCGACGCGGTGAAGCAGCGCATCGACGCGCTGCATTCGGTCGATCCGGAAAACACCGCGCAGGTGCCGATCGATCTCGTCACTGCGTCGGCGTCCGGCGTCGATCCGGATATTTCGCCAGCCGCAGCGAACTACCAGATCGCGCGTGTCGCGCGCGTGCGGCACCTCAGCGCGAACGACGTGGTCAAGCTCGTGGAACAAGCGACGCAAGGGCGGCAGCTTGGGTTACTCGGCGAACCGCGCGTCAATGTGCTCAAGCTCAACCTGATGCTCGACGCGCGGTGGTAACGCGCGCTACGTTTGCGGCATGATGCGCGCGCCAGAGCGCATGTCATGCCGAATCCTGCCGATCAACGACCCGATCCCGATACGCTGCTGGCGCACGTCCAGCAAGCCGAACGCCATGCGCGGCGCGGCAATCTGCGCATCTTTTTCGGCGCGGCGCCCGGCGTGGGCAAAAGTTTCGCGATGCTCGGCGCGGCACGGGAACTGAAAGCCGAAAATGTCGACGTGATCGTCGGCTATGTCGAACTGCACGGTCGCGCGGAAACCGAAGCGCTGCTCGACGGTCTGGAAATCCTGGCGCCGCTGAGCCTGGAGCATCGCGGCGTGACGTTGGCCGAATTCGATCTCGACGCATGCCTCGCTCGCGCACCGAACGTCGTCATCGTCGACGAACTGGCGCACACCAACCATCCCGGCGCACGCCACGTGAAGCGGTGGATGGATGTGGAGGAATTGCTCGACGCGGGCATCGACGTATACACCACCGTCAACGTGCAGCACATCGAAAGCCTCAACGATATCGTCGCGCAGATCACCGGCGTTCACGTGCGCGAAACCGTGCCTGACAAAGTATTCGATAACGCCGACGAAGTCGAACTGATCGATCTTCCGCCCGACGAATTGCTGGAACGGCTGCGCGAAGGAAAAGTATACGTCGACGAAAAAGTTCGCCACGCGCTGAATTCGTTTTTCCGCAAAGGAAACCTGATTGCCTTGCGTCAGCTCGCGTTGCGCGCGACCGCCGATCGAGTCGATGCGGCAATGCGTGAGTATCGGCAGGATCACGCCATCCGCGATACGTGGGCGGCGGGCGATCGCATTCTGGTTTGCGTCGGGCCGGATCCGCTGTCCGAACGGCTCGTTCGCGCGGCGCGGCGAATGGCCACCGCCTTGCACGCGGAGTGGATGGCCGTCTATGTGGAAACGCCGTATCTCGTGCGACTTTCGCGCGAGGCGCGCGATCGTGTGCTGCAGAACCTGAAACTCGCCGAATCGCTCGGCGCGCAAACCGAAAACCTGAGCGGCGAAAGTGTCGCCGCCGAGCTGATCGATTTCGCGCGCTCGCACAACATCAGCAAGATCGTCGTCGGCAAGCCGAGCCGGCCGCGCTGGCGTGATCGGTTGCGACCCTCGCTGGTCGACGAGATCGCGCGCAGCAGCGGCGACATCGACGTCTACGTCATCAGCGGCGAAGCCGGCGCGCCGACGGTTCGTCCTCCGCGCGAACTGCAACGATCGAGCACGTGGCCAGCGTACGTGAAAGCGGTCGGCGTCATCATCGCGATCACGGGACTTTGCGCGCTGCTGTTCAGGCGCATCGAACTGAGTAATCTGGTGATGCTGTATCTACTCGGCATCGTGCTGGTCGCGGTGCGTTTCGGCCGCGGGCCATCCGTGCTCGCGGCGATTCTCGGCGTGACGGCGTTCGATTTCCTGTTCGTACCCCCACTGGATTCGTTCGCGGTGTCCGACGCGCAGTACCTCATCACCTTCGGCGTGATGATCGCGACGGGATTGATCATCAGTTCGCTGGCCGCGCGCGGCAAACATCAGGCGCGCGTGGCGCAACAACGCGAACGTCGCACGGGCGAGTTGTACGCGTTGAGCCGCGAACTCTCGCGGCGGCTCGACATGCCGGAAATCAACGCGATTCTCGTGCGTCACGTTACCGCGATGATCGAAGGCCAAGCCGCCGTGTTGCTGCCGGACGCGGAAGATCATCTTCTCGATCCGACCCATTTTTGCACGCGTGGCACGCCGGGCAAATCGGAAACGCGCTATCCGGTGCCGGGCAACGATCTCGGCATCGCGCAGTGGGCGTACGATCATCGACAGAAATCCGGGCACGGCACCGATACGCTGGCGAGTGCGGACGCGATTTATTTTCCGTTGAATGCGCTTAGCCGCTGCATCGGCGTGCTCGGATTTCGCCCGAAAGAGCCGCGCCAACTGAGTATTCCGGAACAGATGCATCTGCTCGAATCGTTCGTCAATCAGGCGGCGATCGCGATGGAGCGCGTGCAGCTCGCGCACGCGGCGCAGACAGCGGATACGCAGATCGTGTCGGAGCAATTGCGCAGCACATTGCTCGCGTCGATCTCGCACGATTTCCGCACACCATTGGCAAGCATCATCGGTTCGACATCGACGCTGCTCGACGATGCGTCGAATAATCTCGATCCGTCGCGCCGGCGCGAATTGCTGCGTTCTACGCTCGACGAATCGCAGCGGTTGCATCGATTGGTC
>CAZZYA010000242.1:0-1159 GCA_964658115.1 uncultured Rudaea sp.
CGGGTGTGTGCGCGTAATCGATGACCACGAGCGGCGCATCGCCGCCGCCGAGCCGATTCATGCGTCCGGCAACGGGCGTCAGTTGCGTTAGAGCATTGTGGATTTGTTTAAATGTATATCCGAGTGCGCCGAGGCAACCAGCGACGGCGAGCAGGTTGTAGACGTTGAAATGCCCGAGCAGCGGCGTGGCGACGGCACCTCCGCCCCACGGTGTGATCAACTGGAATTCCAAGCCGCGATCGCTCGTGCGCACTTTCTCGGCGCGCACATCCGCCGCGTTGTCGACGGCGTAACGGATCTGCTTGATATCGTCGCGCAACCCGTCGGCGAGCTGACGGCCGAAAGCATCGTCGACGTTGATCACCGCGGCTCGCAGTGTCGGCCACGCGAACAGTTTCTGTTTCGCTGCGCCGTATTCTTCCATCGTACCGTGGTAATCGAGATGATCGCGCGTGAGGTTGGTGAACACGGCGACATCGAAATCGACACCGTCGACGCGGCCCTGATCGAGCGCATGCGACGAAACTTCCATCGCCGCGTGCGACGCACCCGCACTCCGGAATTCGGCGAGTAGCTGTTGCACGCTGATCACGTCCGGTGTCGTGCGTGCGCCTTCCGCGAGGGTGCCGAACAGACCGGCGCCGAGTGTGCCGATTGTCGCGGAGGTCGCGCCAAGGCTTTGCAACGCGGCGGCGATCAACTGCACGATCGACGTTTTGCCGTTGGTGCCCGTGACGCCGATCATTTTCAGATGGGCGGATGGACGTCCAAAGAACCGCGCGGCGATTTCGCCGAGATTCGCGCGCAGGTCGTCGATCCAGATGGCGTCGCGTCCATCGAAAACGGCGGGCGGCGGTGCTTCAGCCAACACAATCGAAGCACCGCGCGCCAACGCCGACGGGGCAAACGTGATTCCGTGCAGGCTGCCGCCGCGTAGTGCGACGAAGGCATCGCCGGAATGGATCGAACGGGAATCGAGCGAAAGACCGCTCACGGAAATGTCGCGTGACGGATCGATCGTCGCGATGCCGCGCAACAACTCGGAAAGACGCGCGCTCACGGCACTTCCTCCGCGGAGTCGTCGGTCGCCGCGGCCGGCGGAACGGGCTCCGCCTTCATCGTCGACAGGCGCCTGATGACATCCTCGCTCAGCCCTTTG
>CAZZYA010000242.1:1169-5008 GCA_964658115.1 uncultured Rudaea sp.
CCACGGCCGGGCCGCCCGCGTACCAGCGCTGCACGTTGTCCGGCGCTACATCGAGGATGCGCAGCGAACCGTCCAACACTTTGGCGAATACCGGCGCGGAGACGTCCGCGCCGAAATAGCGAGGGCCTTGCGCGTCGTGAATCACGACCACGCCGACCAGCCGCGGCGCGCTCGCCGGCACGAAGCCGACGAACGTTGAAACGTATTTGTTCTGATAATTGCCTGCATGCGCCATGCGCGCGGTGCCGGTTTTTCCACCGACCAGATAATTGGCGATCACCGCTTGCGGATACGCAGTTCCGCCCGGCTGCACCACCGTCTCCAACATTTTCACGATGGTGTGCGCGATTTCTGGATCAATTATGGCGTTATCGGGATTGCGCGCGCCTTTGACGAAGGTGGGTGCGCGCAGACGACCGTCGTTGGCGAGCGCGGCATACGCTTGCGCGAGTTGAAGTGGCGTCACGTTGAGGCCGTAGCCGTACGAGATCGTTGCTTTTTCGACTGGACCCCACGCCGTCACCACTGGCAGCAAACCTTGCGATTCGCCGGGAAATCCGCTGCCGGTCGATTCGCCGAAACCGAAGCGCCGAAACATGTCGTAAAGGCTGTCGCGCGTGAGCGTCTCGGCGATTTTCGCCGCGCCGATGTTGCTCGATTTCGTGATCACGCCGGTCAGATCCAGCAGGCCATGATTTTTTACGTCATGGATCGTCCATGTCGCGATCTGGTAGGAACCGGGATTGGTATCGACGTGTGATTTGAGATTCCACTTCCCGCTTTCGAGCGCGGTCGCGATGGTGAACGCCTTGACAGTCGAACCGGGTTCCACCACATCGGTCATCGCGCGGTTGCGGCGATACGAGATGTCGGAGTTGTTGTGCGCGTTCGGATTGAACGATGGCTGATTCACCATCGCCAGGACTTCGCCGGTTTGAACGTCGAGCACGACCATCGAACCGGACATCGCGTGGTGTTCGATGATCGCGGACTTCAATTCGCGATACGCCATGTACTGAATGCGGCGATCGATCGACAACGTCATGTCGCGGCCCGGCTTCGGCTCGCGCAGCAGTTCGACATCCTCGACGGTATGACCTTTATTGTCGCGGATCACATGCTCCGCGCCCGGAGTTCCGGCCAGCCAGTCGTCGAACGCGAGTTCGAGACCTTCCTGTCCGTGATCGTCGACGTTCGTCACGCCGATCACGTGCGCCAGTACTTCGCCGCTCGGGTAATAGCGTTTGTATTCGCGCTGTGCGTTGACGCCGGGAATGCCGAGTTTCACGATCGCGTCGGCGTCATCCGGGTTGAGCTGACGCTTGAGATAGACGAATTCTTTATCCGAATGCTGCTGCAGTTTCGTTTCCAGCGCGTCGGCTTCGACGCCGAGCGCGGCGGCGAGTTCGGGAAGTTTATCGGTCTGTTCGAGCAGCTCTTGCGGATTGGCCCAAATCGAGGCGACCGGTGTCGACACGGCAAGAGGTTCACCGTTGCGATCGAATATCGTGCCGCGCGAAACGGGGATCGGCATCTCGCGCAGGAATCGCGCGTCGCCTTGTTCTTGATAAAAATCCTTGCGCACCACTTGCAGATCGACCGCGCGCACGATCAGCGCCGTAGAACCGAGCGCAAGCACCATCAGCACGACGTACAAGCGCGCACGCGTGTTGATCGGACGCGGCTTCACACGCACCGGCGACGACGCATTTTTTTTCTTCGACGTCGGACGCTGATTCATTTTTTTATCAGCACCGTTGCCGCCGGTGGCGGGCTGATCATGCCGAGCTGTCCACGCGCGACCTGTTCGATGCGGTTCGGTTCGGCCCACGTCGCTTGTTCGAGTTCGAGACGCCCGAATTCGACGCGGAGTTCGTCGCGTTCGTTGTTGAGTCGCACGAGTTCGCCGAACAGCAGTCGACTTTGCTGGCGCGCATAAACCACGCCGGTCGCGCTCGCGATCACCGCGATCAGCAGCAGAAAGACGATGAAAGCACCGACGCGTTTCATGTGTTCAACCGTTCGGCCACACGCAATACGGCGCTGCGCGCCCGCGGATTGCGCTGGAGTTCTCGCTCTGCCGCGAATTGCGCGTTGCCGACAAGCTTCAACGGCAGTTCGACCTGGGGCGGCGGCGGCAATCCGCGCCGCATCGGCGGCAGTGAGGATTTGTCGCGCAGGAAATGTTTTACGGCGCGGTCTTCCAGCGAATGGAAACTGATCACGGCTAAACGCCCGCCCGGCCGAAGACGGGCAAGCGCGCCCTGGAGACCGCGGTCCAGTGCATCGAGTTCGCCGTTGACGGCGATGCGCAATCCCTGAAACGTTCGCGTAGCCGGATGCTTGCCGGATTTCTGTCCGCCGACGACGCGCGCGACGAGTTCGGCAAGTTCCGTCGTGCGCGCGACGGGATTTTCCGCACGGCGCGCGACGATCGCTTTCGCGATGCGGCGGCTCATGCGCTCTTCTCCGTACGTCCACAACACGTCCGCAATCTCCGTCTCGCTCGCTCTCGCCAAAAATTCCGCCGCACTTTCGCCGCTGCTCGGGTCCATCCGCATGTCCAGCGGCGCGTCGGCGCGGAAACTGAAACCGCGTTGGGCGTCGTCGAGCTGCGGCGACGAAACGCCGAGATCGAGCAGCACACCATCGAGGCCGGCGTGCGTCGCCGGCCATTCGGCCAGGTCCGCGAAATCGCCGTGCCGAACCGACACGCGCGCGTCATCGCCGAATTCCCTTCGCGCCGCCGCGACCGCCTGCGGATCGCGATCCATCACCAACAACCGACCCTTTTCGTTCAACGTCTGCAACACCGCACGCGCATGCCCACCGCGCCCAAAGGTGCCGTCGAGGTAGGTCCCGTCGGCGCGGATCGCCAAACCTTCCAGCACTTCGACCAACATCACCGGGACGTGCGCGTCAGAGGCCATCGTGTGAGTGCTCCGGGCGCACGCCGCCGTCACAATTTCAGATCCAGCATCTCGCTGCTGACGTCTTCCTCGCCGATGGTCTGACGGATCTTGTTGAGATGCGCTTGCTCGCTCCACAACTCGAACTTGGCGTTCATGCCGAGCAGGATTGCTTTCTTCTCGATACCGGTCGCGATGCGCTGGCTCGCCGGAACGAGAACGCGCGCGTTGCCGTCGGGTTCCACCACCGTCGCCGCGCCGACCAGCTTCAACTGCAGATCGCGGTGCACGCGCTTGACACTCGACAACACGTTCACCTGATCGCGCACCGATTCCCATTCCGAGTACGGAAACAGCCAGAGGCAACCCGGCTCGAAGGGGTTGTAGGTGAACACCAAGCGGTTGCCGCACGACGTCGCAATCTGCTCGCGATAAGCTGTCGGCAGGGCCAAGCGGCCCTTGTCGTCGAGGGTGATGGCGGTTTCGCCTTGAAACATCGGACTGCCTGCTGACCCCTTAATCCCACCAAATCCCACAATTTCCCACCACCGGCGAACAGTAGTCCCGCCGTTTCGGGCTGTCAAGGGAAAAGTGCTTGCAGATCAAGGGGAAAGGCGCGGTTTCGTTAAAGTTTCGCGTGCTTTCTGAGGAGCGTTTTCAAGCTGATTGTTTTTGTTCAGATTTTTGTCTCATGGATTGAGACGGTGGCTGTTATGACTGTTTGCTGCACTGCAGCATGATTTGCACGCTATCGGGTGTGTACTTATATACTTATTTGGTATGTATACAATTGCCAATTTGTAAAAACTCTATTTCGGAGTTTGGCTTTTGATGGTGGGCGCGTTGGGTGGATTTTGTTGTTGAGTTAGGTGCAGAAGCTTCCGCCGCAAGCGGCGGGTAACTTTTTGCTCAACGGCAAAAAGTCACCAA
>CAZZYA010000243.1:0-4985 GCA_964658115.1 uncultured Rudaea sp.
ATAGCGTGCTGTCGTTCTTCTTCAATACCATCGTGCTGGCGCTGACGATCAACTTCGCCGCCAGTTTGTTGTAATTTTCGTTGCTTCCGCTACGAGGTGCAGGCCGACGCCTAAATCGCGGCGTCGACCATCTTGGCGAGCTGCGGTTTCGAGACCATGCCGACCTGCGTCGCTTGCACCGCGCCGTTGCGGAACAACAGCAGCGTAGGCGCCGAGCGCACGCGGTACTGCATCGCTGTCTTCTGGTTCTTGTCCATTTCGACTTTCACTACTTTCACGCGGCCAGCGTATTCCTGTGCGAATTGTTCGAGCATCGGCGCCATCGCTTTGCAGGGGCCGCACCATTCACCCCAGAAGTCGACGAGGACCGGTACATCCGACTGCAGAACGTCGACGGCGAAAGATGAATCGGTCGCGTTGGTGGTCATAGTGACAGGGATCAACGTCGAAAGGAGGTGGCAGTTACGAAAGCTTTGCGTGGCCGATAGAACCTGCTGCGTTCGGCACTGGTGAAATCGTAAACGCCCTTCATGAATCTGATTTGCGAAGACTACTCGCAGCCGGCGATACAGAAGCGGCGTCTAATCGCTTTATTCGAGCTGACTTCGATCTTTATTCCTAATCGTCAGACGTGTGCAAGGAAAAACTCGAAATCAGACGTTAGCCGCACTTCGAATAACCACAATTCAGACACGTCGCACACCCATCCAACAACACCGACGCGACCGTATTGCACTTGTGGCACATCGTCGCGCCGGGCGGGAACGCGCCTTTGGATTCCTCGCGACGCGCGCCGTCGAGGTCGGCGTAGCTGTTGGATTCGCCGATGCCGTTGTCGGCCGGTTCTTCGCTTACGTCAAAGTTTTTTTTTGAGTCGCCGCTGATGCGCGATTCGTAGGCGGCGCGCTTCTCGGCGATGAGCTTGCGCTGTTCGGTGCTCATTTCCGGATCGTGGATGAGTCCGATCGATTTCAGGTGCTGCTCGATGATCGCGCCGAGTTCGGCGACGATGCTCGGCATGTAGACGCCGCCGGCTTTGAAGTAGCCGCCGCGCGGATCGAACACGGCTTTGAGTTCCTCGACGAGGAACGTCACGTCGCCGCCTTTGCGGAACACCGCGGACATGATGCGGGTCAATGCGACGATCCACTGGAAGTGGTCCATATTTTTCGAGTTGATGAAAATCTCGAACGGACGGCGCAACTGGTATTCGGTGCCTTCGTTGAGCACGATGTCGTTGATGGTGACGTACAGCGCGTGCTCGAACAGCGGCGATTTGATCTTGTAGGTGGCACCGATCAGCGTGTCGGGACGCTCCACCTTTTCGTGCATCTGGATCACTTCGGCCTTGGGCGGAAGTTCGATGGCGTCGACCGGATCCGGCAACACGCTGGGAGACACGGCTGCTGTTACGTCAGGCTTGCCGACGCTATAGCTTTTGATCTTTTTTGAAATCTTGATGGCCATGTCTCAACTCCTAATCGACGTTATAAATAACCGCCGACCGGGCGCTGGGCGCCGATCGGCGGTGTTGCGCTTACCGGCGCCGGCCGGCTTTCCGCGCAGCTTTCTTCACGACTTTCTTCGCGGCTTTTTTTACCGCCGTTTTCTTGCTCGCCACTTTTTTCGACGCTTTCTTCGCGGCTTTCTTCACCGTGCGCTTGGCGGCGCCGACTTTACGCGCCACCTTCTTCGCCGCCTTTTTCGCGGAGCGCTTCACCGCCGCTTTCTTCGCGCCGACTTTCTTGGCGACGGATTTCTTGGCCGCCTTTTTCGGCGCGGCTTTCTTGGTCGTTCCGGTCACACGACTCACGACGGCCTTCTTCACCGCTGTCGCTTTTTTCGCGACCGCCTTGCCGGCTGCCGTTGCGCCTTTCACCACGGCGTTCTTCACCTGCACGGCTTTGTCCGCGGCGACATCGCGCACCGCCACGGCCACCTGACCGGCTTTGTGCACGGCCGCCGATCCCACCTGTTGCGCCTTGTCGACTACTGCAGCGCCGACTTCCTGAGCTTTCTCGACTACCGCATCGACTGCATTGGCGGCGCCTTCGCCCATCGGCGTGTGTTCGCTTTGCATAGAGCCTCCGACGATTTGCTATGAGCTGTTATGAATGCCGAAATTGCAGCAATTTATACAATGCGGCAATTTACCGTGAGCCAAAAACGAATCCTTTAGAACTTGCCGTAATAGCCTTCCTTGAGGGCGTCGAAGAGATTGGCGGCGGTATGTGTTTCGCCGTCGTATTCGATCTCTTCGTTGCCTTTGGCTTCGACTACGGTACCGTCTTCCAGCTCGAAGCGGTAGAGGGTGTTTTCGAGGTCCGCTTCCTTCACCAGCACGCCCTGGAAGGCGGCCGGATTGAAGCGGAACGTCGTGCATCCCTTCAGTCCCTGTTTGTGCGCGTAGGTGTAGATGTCCTTGAAATCTTCGTAGGCGTAATTGGTCGGCACGTTGGCCGTCTTGGAGATGGACGAATCGATCCATTTTTGCGACGCGGCCTGGATGTCGACGTGTTCCTTCGGCGTGATGTCGTCGGCGGAGACGAAATATTCCGGCAGTTTCTGTTCCGCATTGTCGGAAAACGGCATCGCCTCGGCGTTGATCAGTTCGCGGTAGGCGAGCAGTTCATAGCTGAACACTTCGACCTTTTCCTTCGACTTCTTGCCTTCTCGAATCACGTTGCGGCTGTAGTGGTGCGCGAACGAAGGTTCGATGCCATTGCTGGCGTTATTGGCCAGCGACAGCGAGATCGTGCCGGTCGGTGCGATCGAGGTGTGATGCGTGAAACGTGCGCCGTGTTCGGCAAGTTCGGCGACCAGCGCGGGCGCCACTTCGGCGACGCGCTGCATATAGCGCGAATACTTGGCGTGCAGCACTTTTCCGGTGATGGTGTCGCCGATTTTCCAGCCGTCGCTGATCATTTCCGGCCGTTTGCGCAGCATTTCCGAGGTGACCGCCAATTCCTCGAGCATGATCGGCGCGGGACCTTTTTCCTGCGCGAGACCCAGCGCGACTTCCCAGCCGGCGACGGCCATTTCGCGGCTCACGTCTTCAGTGAACTGGCACGCTTCTTCGGAACCGTAGCGCATCTTAAGCATCGTCACCGTCGAGCCCAGGCCGAGGAAGCCCATGCCGTGACGGCGCTTGTTCATGATCTCGTGGCGCTGCTGTTCGAGCGGCAGGCCGTTGATCTCGACGACGTTGTCGAGCATGCGCGTGAACACGCGCACGACCTCTTTGTATTCTTCCATGTCGAAGCGCGCTTTCGGTCCGAACGGATCGCGCACGAACGTGGTCAGGTTCACCGAGCCGAGCAGGCACGAGCCATAAGGCGGCAGCGGTTGTTCGCCGCACGGATTGGTCGCGCGGATGTTCTCGCACCACCAGTTGTTGTTCATTTCGTTGACGCGGTCGATGAGGATGAATCCCGGCTCGGCGTAGTCGTACGTCGAGGTCATGATCATGTCCCACAGATGCTTGGCGCGGATGTGGCCGTAAATCTTGCAGGCGACCAGTCCGTCGTCGCGCGTCACGTAATTGCGATGCGTCGGCCATTCGCGCCAGATCACTTGCGTCGGATCGTCGAGCGCGATTTCGTTTTTTTCTTTCAGGTTCACGGGGAACACGAGCGGCCAGTCGCCGTCGGTTTCCACCGATTCCATGAAGCCGTCGGTGACAAGCAGGCTCAGATTGAACTGGCGCAGACGTCCGTCTTCGCGCTTGGCGCGGATGAATTCCTTGACGTCGGGATGCGCCACGTCGAACGTGCCCATCTGCGCGCCGCGGCGACCGCCGGCGGAAGACACGGTGAAGCACATCTTGTCGTAGATATCCATGAACGACATCGGGCCGGACGTGTACGCGCCCGCGCCCGACACGTACGCGCCGCGCGGACGCAGCGTCGAGAATTCATAGCCGATGCCGCAGCCGGCTTTCAGCGTCAGACCCGCTTCGTGGACTTTGTCGAGGATGCCGTCCATCGAATCTTCGATGGTGCCCGACACGGTGCAGTTGATCGTCGACGTGGCGGGCTTGTGTTCCAGCGCGCCCGCATTCGACGTGACGCGGCCGGCGGGAATCGCTCCGCGGCGCAATGCCCAGACGAAACGCTCGTACCAGTACTTCTGCTTTTCCAGCGTTTCCTCGACTTCGGACAACGCCTTCGCCACGCGCTGGTAGGTGTGGTCGATGCTCGCGTCGACCGGTTCGCCTTGCTTGGTCTTGAGGCGATACTTCTTGTCCCAGATGTCGTAAGAGGCAGGCTGCATCGGAATTTCCGCTGCACCGCGATTGAGAGCTTCGATACGGACCGTGCTCATATTCTTCTTTTTATCCTCCCAGAATGCCGCAAATTCAACAGTGCAGACGTTTTCTTTTTCTTTTGCCGCGCAAGTCACCTTGGCGCGGGAAAAACGCACCCGTCAGCGCCGAGCCGGCAAGCCGGACTTTTTGGCGCTTATCAGATTGTTTTCGTCGTTATGGTCTCTCCAGCCCGGAGCTGTTTTGCCCGGACCAAATCCCCTAGACCCTGCGCTGCTTCTTTGCGGAAGATTCAGGTCTCGGCTGCCGATTAAGGCAGCCGGCCGACCCTTCCGCGTCGCGTCTGCAAACCCAAGTTCTAGTGTTACACCCGATCCTAACCACAATATATTGTGTTGATCGTGCCGGAGACGCACAGTACGCCGCTCAAAATCGGTTGTCAAAGGATTTTTTTTTACAATCAGCATCAACGGCCTGCGCAGTGTGTTTCGCAAGTTACGCGAACACTTCTTATACCCGTCTTTTGGGTTCTGGACGCACGATTTGCGCGCCGGAAACCCTCGCTAAAATTTGGGGTCTGAAACCCCGTTTTCGACCCTTTGTTCGAGGAAAACCATGTCGAAGTTCGTATCCCGTTCCATCGTGAAACCGACGCTCTTTTCGTTATCTGTGCTGACCACCGCGGGTGTAGTCGCCACGTCGCTGGCTGGGCATGCCGGCA
>CAZZYA010000244.1:0-4965 GCA_964658115.1 uncultured Rudaea sp.
ACAAAACGTTTTTTGGTGACTTTTTGCCGTTGAGCAAAAAGTTACCCGCTGCTTGTAGCGGAAGCTCTTGCTCGAAAAAACTACATCCCCGAAATTCACCGCGCCAGCTGCCCGCGAAAGCCATCAATCAAACTTCTGCTAGAATCCAAACGAGAGTCGGGGCGTAGCGCAGCCTGGTAGCGCATCTGCCTGGGGGGCAGGGGGTCGTGGGTTCGAATCCCGCCGCCCCGACCATCTTCAGCAATCATCATCCGGCGCTAGCGTGCAACGAAATGCGCGACGTCTGCCCTCGGCGCGTTTTCGAGTATCGAGCGAGTGTCTTTGCCTCGTGCGCGTGCGGCGATCCGATCTCATGATGGCGTGCGAATCTGGCTCAAGGCGAGCGCCGCGTGGTTGGTGCTATAGTCTTTTCAAATCGCGGATGCATGACGTCCGCTCGATATAGCCGACCGGCGCCATCAGGCGCCGGAACCGTTTTTGGAGGCACGATGCCCGAACAACTGCGCGCGCTTTATCCCGATATCGAACCGTATGATCACGGCATGTTGCCCGTGTCCGACGTGCACACCTTGTATTACGAGCAGTGCGGAAATCCGAAGGGAAAACCAGTCGTGTTCCTGCATGGTGGACCGGGTGCCGGCTGCAACGCCAAGAGTCGCCGCTTCTTCGATCCGAACCACTATCGCATTGTGCTGTTCGATCAGCGTGGCGCGGGGCGTTCCAAGCCTCGCGCGGAACTGAAATCCAACACGACGTGGGATCTGGTCGCCGACATCGAACGCGTGCGCCAACATCTGACGATCGATCGCTGGCAAGTGTTCGGCGGATCGTGGGGATCGACACTCGCACTCGCGTATGCGCAAACGCATCCCGACCGTGTGACGGAAATCGTGCTGCGTGGAATATTTTTACTGCGTCGCTCCGAGATCGAATGGTTCTATCAGAAAGGTTGCGATGCGATTTATCCGGATGCGTTCGAGCCGTATGTCTCGCACATCCCAGCCGATGAGCGGGGCGATCTGATCGCCGCATATCACAAGCGCCTGACCAGCGACGACGCGGCCGTGCGACTCGCCGCCGCAAAAACGTGGTCCGTTTGGGAAGGCGCGACGAGCTATCTCCTGCAGAACGCCGATTACATTGCATCGACCGGCGCCGACGAATTCGCGATCGCCTTCGCGCGTATCGAATGCCACTATTTCGCGAATCGCGGTTTCTTCGACGTCGACGACCGCTTGCTGCGCAACATCGAGAGCATCCGCAAGATTCCAGCGGTCATCGTGCAGGGTCGGTACGATGTGGTCTGTCCCATGCGTAGCGCGTGGGACTTGCATCGCGCGTGGCCGGAAGCGGAATTGCGCATCGTGGCCGACGCAGGCCATTCCGCGTTTGAGCCAGGCATTACGAATCAATTGATCGAGGCGACCGATCGGTTTCGCTGATTGTCGTTGAAAAAAACCGAAGCAAAAAAACCGGGCGGCGCCCGGTTTTTTCTTGTGAGCGTATCGGATCAGCTCGCCGCTTTCTTTGTTCGTCGCCGGCGCGGCGGTTGCCGCCGGTGCCGCGGCACCAGATTTCAAACATGTGCTCATGTAGGTACGACGATCGGTGCCCTTGAGGCCTTTGGCTTTGGCGTCGGTCGCGCAGGATTTCATTTTCTGTTGCTGCGGATTCATGCTGCTCGGCGCCGCGACCCACTGCTGATCGCCGGCTTTGGCGGCGCTTTTCTGTTCCGCGGCTTGCGTTTTGTCGGCCGATGTCGTCGACGTCGACACATCGCCCGCGGGCGTCATGTTGGTCGGTGGCGATTGCGTGGTCGCAGTGGCGGTTTTCCCGCCCGCTGTTTTGGCCGGAGCGGTCGCGGTGTCGCTGCCCTTCATGCACGTGCTCATGAAGGCCTTGTAATCGTCGCCTTTCAGGCTTTTGGCGTGCGCATCTTTCGAACAGCCGCTCATCTTCTGTTGCTGCGGCGTGAGCTGGTCGGCCGGCGCTTTGTCCGCGGCGAACGCTGAGGCGCCCAGCGTGGCGGCAAGCGCGAAGGCCAGCGAGGTAACGACTTTCATCGAGCAATCTCCTTGAGTGATGTCCGGGTCGGCGCCGAGGTGTCGGGCCGATCGCGCGCAGTCTACGCTGCTGCGCGATTCCGACAATAGACAAGATGCGGACAACTTTGTTCCACGGCGCGTGTCGCGTAACGCGGCGCTAACGAGCGGCGATCAGGCGGCGGCTTGCGTGTCCTGCGACATGCGCGGTCCATGCAGCAGTGCTTGTCGAACGCCGTCGATGACAAGATCGACTTCCGCGCCGGTGATGTTGAAATGCGGCGTAAAGCGCAAGGAGTTCGTGCCGCCGTGGATCACGCCGATACCACGTTCGCGCATCCATTCTTCAGTGCTGCCCGCGCCGTAGCATTTGAACTCCGTGGCGAGCTCGCACGAGAACAGCAATCCGGTGCCCTGGACTCTGGTGATCAAACCCGGTAGTTCGTTCTTGAGCGCGTTGAGCTTGTCGATGAATTCCTTGCCGCGCTTGACGATGTTCGCGCGCACCGCCGGCGTGATTTCTCCGAGTACGGCGACCGCCACATCCATCGCGCGCGGGTTCGACGACATCGTGTTGCCGTAAATTCCCTTTTTATACAAATTCGCCGCGCGCTCGCTCACGGCGAGCACGGACAGCGGATATTGACCGGCGTTCAACGCCTTGGAGTACGTTTCCATGTCCGGCGCTTCGAATTTCTCGAAGCCGGGATAATCGACGATCGACAGCACGCCGTGTCCGCGCAGACCTGCCTGGATCGAATCGACCAGGAACAGGCTGCCGTGCGCCTTGGTCAGTTCGCGCGCCGCCGAATAAAACTCGGGCGTGGTCGAGCGGCCTGGATCGCCTTCGCCCATGATGGGTTCAAGGAACATCGCTTCAATAAACCAGCCGTTCTTGTCGGCGTCGGCGAAAATCTGACGGAGCTGCTCGACGTTGTACGGCTCAACCGTGATCAAACTGTGCTCGTCGCGGAAACTCGCGAGATGCTGCACGTAGGCCTTACGCGATGAATCCGAAAACACGGCCGGACGCTCCGTGCGGCCGTGGAACGCGCCTTTCACAGCGATGCGCTTGATCGTGCGGCCCGCGTACTTAGCGCCCGGTTCGGTGAGCAGCTTCGCGTTGACGTCGGCGATGCGTGAGGCGAGCGACACCGTTTCGGATCCCGAATTCAGGCACAGGAATTTCTTGAACGGTTTTTCTTTGCGATTCAGACCGACCGCCGCTTCGAGTGCGCGCGTGAAACGCAGATGGCTGATGCTCGGCGTCATCACGTTGGCCATCACTTGGGGACGCGCCAGCGCTTCGAGCACGGCCTTGGGCGTGTGACCGAAACCGAGCATGCCGTAGCCGCCGGAGTCGTGCACGAGCGCGCCCTTGAGGGTGATCACCCACGGACCGCGCGCGGCGAGCGCGACATAGGGATTCACTGCGTCTTCCGGATAGAAATTGACGAAGTCCGCCTGCACGCGAGCGAGCTGTGTGGTTTCGTCGGCCTCGAGAATATCCGGGAATTCGTGGCGGAGCTGCGCGTGAAGCTTCACGGCGTCGTCGATGGCTTCGCCGATTTCCGGATATTGCGCGCCGAGTTTTTCGACAAGCGCATCCGGCAATCCTTTCGTGCGGGCCGCGCCGCCGGTGCGGCGGAGGGGTTCAAGTTTGGCTACGAGCGACATGACGTTCTCCACACGAGGGCCGCGCTGCGCGAGGCCGGGACAGACGATTCCAAGCATGAAATTTTATCACGAAGGCGGTACGGCGGCAGCACCGCTTTGACCGCCCGCGACAGAGCCAATTCCAACTGACACGTGTCATGCGCAAGTGATGATGACGGCGACTGCCGTCAAGGGCTGGTCGCGCCTACGCTGTACCCACATTGCAGGAGAAGGAAATGAACGCAAGCGAGTCGATCGTCGCGCAGCTCAAAGGGGTGGCGAAGACATACGGCAAGGTGCGGGCGCTCGATGGCGTCGATCTCGCCGTCACCGCCGGTGAAGTGCTCGCCGTGCTCGGTCCAAATGGCGCGGGTAAAACGACAGCGATTTCCCTGTTGCTCGGTCTCATCAAGGCAGACGCGGGCGAAGCCACACTGTTCGACGAGAATCCCACGTCACTCACCGCGCGTCGCCGCATCGGCGCGATGCTGCAGACCGCCGGCGTGCCGGACACGATCGCCGTCGGCGAACTGATCACGCTGTTCCGCAGTTATTATCCCGATCCGCGCACGTTCGCCGACATCGTGACGTTGTCCGGCGTCGACGACATTCTGAAACGCCGCTACGGAAAACTGTCCGGCGGCCAGCAGCGACGCGCGCAGTTCGCGCTGTCGATCGTCGGTCGCGCACAGATTCTTTTTCTCGACGAACCCACCACCGGCCTCGACATTTCCGCGCGCGAACGCATGTGGAAAACCATTCGCACGCTCGCCGCCGACGGTTGCGCGATCGTGCTGACCACGCATTATCTCGAAGAAGCCGAAGCACTCGCCGACCGTGTCTGCGTGCTGGCGAAGGGACGCGTCGTCGCCGAAGGCAACGTGCAGCAGATTCGTGCGCGCGTCAGTCAGCGTCGCGTGAGTTGCATCTCGACGCTGGACGCCGCCGCGATCGCAAGCTGGCCCAACGTGCGCACAAGCGATCGCAACGGCGAACGCATCGAGATCGTCACCGATGCCGCCGAGAACGTCGTGCGTCGTCTGCTCGGCGAAGACGCGACGTTGAGCGAACTCGAAGTCCACCGTGCCGGATTGGCCGAAGCATTTGTCGAAATCACGAAGGAGGCCGCATGAACGCCATCGTTACGCCGCGCGCGTCGAACAGCGCGCTCGTTGTTTACGCGCTCGAAGCCAAGTACGAATTCCTGCGTGTGTTGCGCACGCCCGCCTTCGCTGCGCCGACGCTTTTTTTCCCGCCGCTGTTCTAT
>CAZZYA010000245.1:0-4906 GCA_964658115.1 uncultured Rudaea sp.
ACGATTCGAACTCTGCGACAATCCGCGCATGAAACTTAGTTTATTTTCGACGCTACTCATTCTGTTCGCCGGCGACACGCTCGCCGCCGACGCCGACAATTTGTTGCCGGTCGAACAGGCGTTCACGGTGCAAAGCAAAGCCATCGATCACGGCGCGGTGCAGTTCGACTTCAAGATCGCCGACGACTATTACCTCTATCGCGAACGCGTGAAGGTGAAAAGCAACGACGCGAACGTCGCGCTCGGCGCGCTCGATTTGCCGGCGGGCGAAAAAAAGCACGATGAATTCTTGGGCGACGTCGTGGTGTATCACCACGGTTTCACCGCCACGCAGCATCTGACCGCGCCTGCCGACGCCTCGAAGGTTTCGCTGGAGTTGCGTTATCAGGGTTGTCACCAGGTCGAGCCAAAGATCTGTTTTCCGCCACAGAAGGTGAATCTCAGTATAGATTTACCAAAAGCCGCAAATGCGGCATCGACCGATGCGCCGACCATTTCGCTGGGCGGCGGCTCATCGAATCCGTTGCTTGGCAGCGGACCGTTACCGCAGGAGCAAGCGTTCACGTTCGAGGCGATCGCAACCGGTCCCGGCGACGTGCTGGCACGTTTCACGATGCCGAAGAATTACTACCTGTATCGCGACAAGACGCATTTCACGACGGACACGCCCGGCGTCACGCTCGGCGAACCGAAATGGCCGCAAGGCAAGGAACACACCGACGCGAATTTCGGCACGACGACGGTTTATTTCGATCAGATCGAGATTCCGATTCCGCTGTCGCGCACGAAAACCGAGGGGCAGAATGTCGCGATAACGACGACGTTCCAGGGCTGCCTTGAAAACAGCGTCTGCTATCCGGAAATGATGCGCACGATTTCAGTGCCGTTGCCGGCGGGCAAAACCGATGCGGTCGTTGCAAGCGCGGCGCCGTCGAACAACGAATCGACCGACAGCCAGTTCCAGCGCGCGTTGAACGGTTCGATCTGGCTCGTGTTCGGCGTGTTCTTCCTCGCTGGACTTGGACTCGCATTCACGCCGTGCGTGTTTCCGATGATTCCGATTCTGTCCGGCATCATCGCCGGCGCGGGCGAGAATCTTTCCACGCGGCGCGCCATCGTTTTGTCGGTCGTATACATTTTCGCCAACGCGGTGATCTTCACGATCGCCGGTGTCATCGCCGGTCTCGCCGGCAAGAATCTACAAGCCGCATTCCAGACGCCGTGGGTATTGTGGTGTTTCGCCGGATTGTTCGTGTTGCTCGCATTGTCGATGTTCGGTTTTTACGAATTGCAGTTGCCGAGTTCGTGGCAGTCGAAAATCGCGAACGTCAGCAACAAGCAGTCCGGCGGATCGCTATCCGGTGTCGCGATCATGGGCGCGCTTTCGGCGCTGATCGTCGGACCGTGCGTGACGCCGCCTCTCGCCGTCGCCGTGCTCTACATCGCGCAGAAACACGACGCCGTGCTCGGCGGCTTCGCGCTGTTCACGCTCGCGCTCGGCATGGGCGCACCGCTCGTCGTGTTCGGCGCGAGTGCCGGTAAATTGCTGCCGCGCGCGGGCGGATGGATGGATGCAGTAAAAGCCGTGTTCGGCGTGACGTTCCTCGCGCTCGCGATCTGGATGCTGTCGCGCGTGCTGGATGCAACGTGGATCATGGTGATGTCCGGCGTGCTCGCTGTCGCCAGCGCCGTTTATCTCGGCGCGCTTGAACGCGTGCCGGAAGGCGCATCGGGATGGCGCACGTTGTGGAAGGCACTCGGCATCGTGTTTCTGATCGGCGGCGTCGCGGAACTGCTCGGCGCAGCGGCTGGATCGACTGATCTGCTGCAACCGCTGCGAGGTTTGAGCGGCGGCGGATCGAGTGTCGCGGCGAACGCCGCGTCCATCGTATTCAAGAAGGTGAAGTCGACCGACGATGTCGATCGCGAACTTGCCGCGGCAACGTCCGCCGGCAAACCGGCGATGCTCGATTTCTATGCCGACTGGTGCGTGAGCTGCAAGGAAATGGAGAAGTTCACCTTCACCAAGCCCGACGTGCAGACGGCATTGTCGCATTTCGTTTTGCTGCAGGCCGATGTCACCGCCAACGACGACATCGATCAGGCACTGATGAAAAAATACGGCATCGTCGCGCCGCCCGACACGCTGTTCTTCGCCGCCAATGGCGAAGAAAAGCACGACTTGCAACTGACCGGTCCGGAAGACGCCGACAAATTCGTCAAACGCATCGAGTCGGTGACGCAGTAACATGCGCTGATGTTCAATCGCGCGAATCTGCTGATCGTCGCCGTCGCCATCATCGGCGCGGCGCTAGGACTTCTGGTCGGACAACATTTCGACAAGGCGGCGGAAATTTCGTTGCCGCCGGGCGTAACCGTCTTGAAACTCGGCGACGCGCGACCCGATCTTTCCTTTGACGATATGTCTGGCAAGACGCGCCGGCTCAGCGAATGGAGCGGAAAAATCGTCTTGCTGAATTTCTGGGCGACGTGGTGTGGTCCGTGTCGCGAGGAAATGCCGCTGCTGGATCGCACGCGCGGAACGGATGGCGTGGAGATCGTCGGCGTCGCGCTCGACGATCCGGATGCGGTCAAGCAATTCCTCAAAGATAATCCGGTTGCCTATCCCATTTTGCTCGCCGACGACGCGGCGAATCCGGAATTACTTTTCGGCGACCGCCGCAGCGTGCTTCCATATAGCGTGCTGATCGGCAAGGACGGCAAACTGTTGGCGCAGCGCGAAGGCAGTTTCACGCCGGAAGTTCTGCGCTCGTGGCTGTCGAAAAACCTGCACGGAACTGACTAACGTCGGCGATCTCCGCCGATCCTGCAGAGATCGTGCTGGACAAACGTCGAATGGCGGCGCAGACTTCGCCCCCTTGAATCGGGCTTGAGCCCCGGACGCTGTTTGCGATGGCAACCATTCTGGTACTGCACGGCCCGAATCTCAACTTGCTCGGCACGCGCGAGCCGCATATCTACGGTCGCGCGACGCTGGCCGACATAGAAAAGATGCTCGGCGAGCAGGCGCAGGATGCCGGACACACGATTGAAAGCGTCCAGTCGAACGCCGAACACGAACTCATCGATCAAGTCCATCGCGCGAAATCGGAAAAGATTGAAATCATCCTGATCAACCCCGGCGCATTCACGCACACCAGCATCGCGCTGCGCGACGCGTTCCTGTCGGTACAGATCCCGTTCGTCGAACTGCATCTTTCCAACGTCCTCGCGCGCGAGGAATTCCGTCGGCATTCGTATTTGTCCGACATCGCGATCGGACTCATCACGGGTTTCGGTCCGACCAGTTACCGGCTCGCGATGGATGTCGCCATCGAACGTCTGGGCAAGAACACGAAGAAGAAAAAGAAACGCTGATCATCACGCGTTCCGGCATAGGCCGGACGAGGACATCATGGACCTGCGAAAAATAAAAAAGCTGATCGACATTCTTGAAGAATCCAATCTCTCCGAACTGGAGATCAAGGAAGGCGAAGAATCCGTTCGTCTGAGCCGCATGCCGAAAGGCGGCTTCGCGCCACCGATGGCGCCGGCGACGCACGTTCACGTCGAGCCAGCCCGCGCACCCGCTCCGGCACCCGCCGCATCCGCCGCGCCGGTCGAAAGCGCATTGCCGCCGGGCCATGTTGTGCGTTCCCCCATGGTCGGCACGTATTACGCGTCCTCCAAACCCGAGGCGCCGCCGTTCGTGAAAATCGGTCAGGTGGTCAAAGTGGGCGATACGCTCGGCATCATCGAGGCCATGAAGATGTTCAACCAGATCGAGTCCGACAAAGCCGGAACGATCGTCGCTGTGCTCGGCGAAAACGGCCAACCGGTCGAATTCGACGAACCGCTGTTCGTGATCGAATAAATGGCGATGCTCGACAAAGTCGTTATCGCCAATCGCGGCGAAATCGCGCTGCGCGTTTTGCGCGCGTGCCACACACTCGGCATCAAAACTGTCGCCGTGCATTCGACGGTCGATCGGAATCTGAAGCACGTCGGCATGGCCGATGAATCGGTGTGCATCGGTCCCGCGCCCGCTTCGGAAAGTTATTTGAATGTGCCCGCGATCATTTCGGCGGCCGAAGTCACCGACGCGCAGGCGATCCATCCGGGCTACGGATTTCTTTCCGAGAACGCCGACTTCGCCGAACGCGTCGAGCAATCCGGTTTCATCTTCATCGGCCCGACCGCCGACGTGATTCGCCTCATGGGCGACAAAGTACAGGCGATCAAAGCGATGAAATCCGCCGGCGTGCCATGCGTGCCAGGTTCCGGCGGCCCGCTCGGCGACGATCCGGTCGAGAACGGACGTATCGCGCGCGACATCGGTTATCCGGTGATCATCAAGGCCGCCGGCGGCGGCGGCGGACGCGGCATGCGCGTGGTGCACACCGAAGCGCATTTGAGCAATGCGGTGTCGATGACGAAATCCGAAGCGAAGGCCGCGTTCAACAACGATCAGGTGTACATGGAGAAGTTCCTGGAGAATCCACGTCACGTGGAAATCCAGGTGCTCGCCGACGGGCAAGGCAATGCGATCCATCTCGGTGAACGCGATTGCTCGATGCAGCGCCGCCATCAGAAAGTGGTCGAGGAAGCGCCGGCGCCGGGCATCAGCGAGGAACAACGGCAGCAGATCGGAAAAGTGTGCGTCGATGCATGCAACCGCATCGGTTACCGCGGCGCGGGCACGTTCGAATTCCTGTTCGAGAACGGCCGCTTCTATTTCATCGAAATGAACACGCGCATCCAGGTCGAGCACCCGGTGACGGAACTCATCACGGGCGTCGATCTCGTGCGTGAACAGCTGCTCATCGCGTCGGGCGAGAAACTTTCGATCACGCAATCGGACATTAAGATCACCGGCCATTCGATCGAGTGCCGCATCAACGCGGAA
>CAZZYA010000246.1:0-4903 GCA_964658115.1 uncultured Rudaea sp.
CTCGTGGGCCCGATGCTGTACGCCTTCTCACAAGAAGATCCGGGTGCTGCGGGTCGGTTGGTCAAAGAGTTTTCCAAGGCGAATGACAAGCTGGTTGCAAAGGTCGTTGCGATCGGTGGGCAGATGTACCCGGGTTCTCATGTCGAGAAACTCGCGTCACTGCCGACCCGTGAGCAGGCACTGTCGATGTTGATGGGCGTGATGTTGGCGCCGATCACCAAGCTGGTGCGCACGCTGGCCGAACCCGCCGCCAAAACGGCGCGCGCGGTGGCTGCGGTACGCGATCAAAAGGCGGCTGCTTAATCAACCATTCGTTGTTTGGCATTTATCAATCTATTTAAAGGTGATTTGAAATGGCCGTTTCCAAAGAAGAAATCCTGGACGCAATTGGCAACATGAGCCTCATCGATGTCACGGATCTCGTGAAGATGATGGAAGACAAGTTCGGCGTCTCCGCCGCTGCTCCGGTGGCTGCTGCCGCCGTTGGCGGTGGTGCTGCCGCCGCCGCTCCGGCGGAAGAGAAGACCGAATTCACCGTCGCCCTCAAGGCTACCGGTGAGAAGAAGGTCGAAGTGATCAAAGCCGTTCGCGCCATCACGGGCCTCGGTTTGAAAGAAGCGAAAGATCTGGTCGAGTCCGCTCCCGCCACCGTGAAGGAAGGCGTGAACAAGGACGACGCCGCGAAGTTCAAGAAAGAACTGGAAGCTGCAGGAGCGACCGTCGAGGTCAAGTAAGGTTATTTTGCAGAGTCTGTTTTTCTAGAGTTGCAAGGCGAGCCTGGGTACGAAAGTGCCCGGGCTTCGCCCGTTGTTGTTTTTTTAAAAATGCCGTCGGACATCCGGAATTGAGATTCATCGTCGCTACGACGATTCGCAATTCCCGATTTTCGCTTCTCCACCTAGGCGGGTTTTGTCTACCGCCGCACGCAGTTGAGGTTCGCACGCCATGTCAACAGCTACGTATTCCTTCACCGAAAAGAAACGCATCCGCAAAGGATTCGGCAAGCGCCCACAAGTGCTCGATGTGCCGCCTTTGCTGGCCATCCAAACCGATTCCTATCGCGAATTCCTCCAACTCTCGAAGCCCGAAAATCATCGGGACGATCATGGTCTGCACGCCGCACTGAAATCCGTTTTCCCGATCACCAGTTATTCCGGCAATGCCGCGCTCGAATACGTGAGCTATCGCCTCGGCGAACCGCCGTTCGACGAGCGTGAATGCCGTTCGCGTGGCATGAGCTACGGCGCGCCGCTGCGCGTGCTCGTGCGCCTGGTCATCTACGACAAGGATTCTCCGGCCAGCAACAAAGCCGTGAAATACGTGAAGGAACAAGAGGTCTACATGGGCGAACTGCCGCTCATGACCGACACCGGCACCTTCATCATCAACGGCACCGAGCGCGTTATCGTGTCGCAGCTGCACCGTTCGCCGGGCGTGTTCTTCGATCACGACCGCGGTAAGACCCACAGCTCCGGCAAACTGCTGTATTCGGCGCGCATCATTCCTTACCGTGGTTCGTGGCTCGATTTCGAGTTCGACCCGAAGGACGCACTGTTCACGCGCATCGACCGTCGCCGCAAACTGCCGGTGACGATGCTGCTGCGCGCGCTCGGCTACAACAACGAACAGATGCTCGACATCTTCTTCGAGAAAAACGTTTTCCACCTCGAGAAGAAGTCCGGTGCACGTCTTGAACTCGTCGCCGAACGTCTGCGCGGCGAAACGCTGAACTTCGATCTGCGCGCGGGTAACGAAGTCATCGTCGAAGCCGGCAAACGCATCACCGCGCGGCACGTGCGCGCATTGCAGTCTGCCAAGATCAAGAACCTGGAAGTGCCGGACGATTATCTTGTCGGCCGCATCCTGGCTCACGACATCGTCGACAAAAAGACCGGCGAACTGCTCGCCGCTTCGAACTCGGAACTCGACGCGACGCATCTGGAAAGCTTCCGCAACGCGGGCGTCGACCAGATCGGCACGTTGTTCGTGAATGATCTCGACCGCGGCCCGTACATCTCCAACACGCTGCGCATCGATCCGACCAAAACCCCTCTCGAAGCGCTGGTCGAAATCTATCGCATGATGCGTCCCGGCGAACCGCCGACGAAAGACGCCGCGCAGAACCTGTTCCACAATTTGTTCTTCACGTTCGAACGCTACGATCTGTCGGGCGTCGGCCGCATGAAGTTCAACCGCCGCGTCGGGCGTAAGGAAATCACCGGACCCGGCGTGCTGTTCGATTCGCAGTATTTCGGCGGCCGCAACGACGAAGAGTCGAAGCGGCTGGTGAAAGAGCTCGGCGCGACATCCGACATTCTCGATGTTATGAAAGTGCTGATCGAAATCCGCAACGGTCGCGGCACGGTGGACGACATCGATCACCTGGGCAACCGTCGCGTGCGTTCGGTTGGTGAAATGGCGGAGAACGTGTTCCGCATCGGCTTGGTGCGCGTCGAGCGCGCCGTGCGTGAGCGTCTGTCGATGGCGGAAGCCGACGGCCTGACGCCGCAAGACCTGATCAACGCAAAGCCCGTCGCGGCCGCCGTGAAGGAATTCTTCGGTTCGTCGCAGCTTTCGCAGTTCATGGATCAGAACAACCCGCTGTCGGAAGTGACGCACAAGCGTCGCGTCTCCGCGCTCGGTCCGGGCGGTTTGACCCGTGAACGCGCCGGCTTCGAAGTGCGCGACGTGCATCCGACGCATTACGGTCGCGTTTGCACCATCGAAACGCCGGAAGGTCCGAACATCGGTCTGATCAATTCGCTCGCGGTCTATGCGCGCACGAATTCGTACGGGTTTCTCGAAACGCCGTACCGCAAAGTCAACCACGGCAAGGTCACGGACAAGGTCGAATTTCTGTCCGCGATCGAAGAAGGCGAATACGTCATCGCGCAGGCGAACTCGCCGCTGAAAGAAGGTGCCTTCGTCGAAGACTTCGTCGCGTGCCGCTTCAAAGGTGAATCGGAACTGCGTCCCTCGGCCGACATTCAGTACATGGACGTTTCGCCGATGCAGACCGTGTCCGTCGCCGCGGCACTCGTGCCGTTCCTCGAACACGACGATGCGAACCGCGCGCTGATGGGCGCCAACATGCAGCGCCAGGCCGTTCCGACCTTGCGTGCGCAGACTCCGCTCGTCGGCACCGGCATCGAACGTCCGGTGGCGCGCGATTCCGGCGTCACCGCGATGGCGCGCCGTGGCGGCGTGATCGATCAGGTCGATGCAGGCCGTATCGTCGTGCGTGTCAATGAAAAGGAAATCGAGAACAACGACGCGGGCGTCGACATCTATACGCTGACCAAATACACGCGATCCAACCAGAACACATGCATGAATCAGCGTCCGCTGGTGAATGTGGGTGACATCGTCGCGAAGGGTGATGTGCTCGCCGACGGTCCGTCGACGGATCTGGGCGAGCTTGCGCTCGGCCAGAATATGCTCGTCGCGTTCATGCCGTGGAACGGCTACAACTTCGAAGACTCGATCCTGATCTCCGAACGTGTGGTGATGGAAGACCGCTACACGACGATCCACATCGAAGAACTGACCTGCGCCGCGCGCGACACGAAACTGGGACCGGAAGAAATCACGGCCGACATCCCGAACGTGAGCGAACAGGCCTTGTCACGTCTCGATGAATCGGGCGTCGTGTACATCGGCGCCGAAGTGAAGGCGGGCGATATCCTCGTCGGCAAAGTCACGCCGAAGGGCGAGAGCCAGCTCACGCCGGAAGAAAAACTGTTGCGCGCGATCTTCGGCGAGAAAGCGTCCGACGTGAAGGATTCGTCGCTCCGCGTTCCGCCGGGCATGGACGGCACGGTCATCGACGTCGCCGTGTTCACCCGCGACGGCATCGAGAAAGACAAACGTGCGCGCCAGATCGAAGAAATGGAAGTCAAGCGCATCAAGAAGGACTTCGACGATCAGTTCCGTATCCTCGAAGGCGCGATCTATAACCGTTTGCGCGGTTTGCTCGTCGGCAAGGTCGCCAACGGCGGACCGGGTGCCTTCAAGAAGGGCGCTGAGATCACGACCGACTATCTCGACTCGCTGAAGAAGGACGAGTGGTTCGCCATCCGCATGAAGGATGAAGATGCCGCCGACTTCCTCGAACGTGCGCAGGAACAGGTGAAAGCGCAACGTGCCGAGTTCGACAAGCGCTTCAAGGACAAGCAGGCCAAGATCACTGCGGGCGACGACCTCGCGCCGGGCGTGCTCAAGACGGTCAAGGTGTATCTCGCCGTCAAGCGCCGCGTGCAGCCGGGCGATAAGATGGCCGGTCGTCACGGCAACAAGGGCGTTGTCTCGATGATCCGTCCGGTGGAAGACATGCCGTACATGGCCAACGGAAAGCCGGTCGATATCGTGCTCAATCCGCTCGGCGTGCCGTCGCGTATGAACATCGGCCAGATTCTCGAAACGCATCTGGGCTGGGCCGCGAAGGGTCTCGGCGAGAAGATCAAGTTGATGATCGAAGCCAACGAGAAGGTCGCCGACGTGCGCAAGCTGCTCGACCAGATCTACAACCACGACAAGGACGCGTTCGGCCAGCGCATCAATCTCAAGTCGCTCACCGACGACGAGATCATGGCGCTGTCGCGCAACCTGCAGAACGGTGTCCCGATGTCGACGCCGGTGTTCGACGGCGCGCACGAGTCCGAGATCAAGGCGATGCTCAAGCTGGCCGATCTGCCCGAATCCGGACAGACCACGCTGATCGACGGCCGCACGGGTGAATCGTTCGATCGTCCGGTGACGGTGGGCTACATGCACATGCTGAAGCTCAACCACTTGGTCGACGACAAGATGCACGCGCGTTCGACCGGTCCGTACTCGCTCGTCACCCAACAGCCGCTGGGCGGCAAGGCGCAGTTCGGCGGACAGCGTTTCGGCGAAATGGAAG
>CAZZYA010000247.1:0-4899 GCA_964658115.1 uncultured Rudaea sp.
ATCTGGGGCTTGCCCTCGCCAACGACTTCGAGACCCTTGGTGACGTCGACCGACAAGGTGTACGAGATTCGCGATGGTTCCGGCATCGGCGTCGGCGCGCCGCAGTTCGGGCCGCGTCGCGGCGTTTACGTCGGACTGACGAAAAACTTCTGAGTCAGCTCGCGCAACTCTTACAAACGCCGTGCACTTCGAGCGTCTGCGAGCGCGCGCGGAAACCGTGCGATTTCGCCTGATCGATGAGCAGGCCGGAAACGCGTTCGTCGCAGATTTCGTCCGCCGATTCGCATACGTCGCAAATCAGAAACGGAACCTGATGCACCACGCTCGGATGGTGGCAACTCACGTACGCATTGATCGACTGCAATTTGTGGATGAAGCCGTTTTCGATCAGGAAATCGAGCGCGCGATAAACGGTCGGCGGCGCGGCGTTGCTGCGGTCGTCTTTCAGGCGATCGAGGAGATCGTAGGCCTTGACCGGCTTTTCGGCATCGGCGATGAGTTCCAGCACCTGCATGCGGATTTCGGTGAGACGTAGGCCGCGTAATTCACAAACGGAAGCAACTTCCTTCACGAAACGCTTGGCGTCGTGAGGATGGTGGTGATGTTCGGTTTGCGGCTTGTGGGGCATTACGCCGATTTTGGGGTTGAGGAGCGGGTGTTCAAGGTGAATTCATCATAACGCCTTTGGAACGGATTTTTTTAAGTGGCGAATTTGAAGAACACTGCACTTCCGCTGCAAGCAGCGAGCGGAAGCTCTGCTTCCAACAACCCTACCTCAACAACTTCCGCCCACAATTTCTGCAATAAGCATCCGACTCCGCAACGACCACCCCACACCCCGGACATTTCCTCTCCGCCGGCCGCTTGGCAAGCCTCAGCGAAATCACCCATCCGACCGGCCCCAGCGCCGCGCCCAAGAGCGCATCGCGCAACATCGAATTCCTCTTGCGCCCAATCCACGCCCCAACGATAGCCCCCGCCACCGTGAGACCAATCGCCCACGCCCACAATTCCGGCGAAAAAATCGCAGACGTACATTCCTGCATCAGCGAATCGAGTTGTCCCGGATCGCTCGTGTCGATCTGATCCAGCGCGGATAAGTCGCAAGCCATCTACGTCGATGCTTTGGCGAGCGCGTCTTCGATACGGCGCAGCGCGCGTTCGCGGCCTGCGAGATAAACCGTGTGATCGATCGACGGCGAAACCTGCGTGCCGGTCATCGCCACGCGCAGTGGCTGCGCGACTTTGCCCATGCCTTCGTTGATCGCTGCGGCTGCCTGTTCGATCGCCTTGTGAATCGCTGGCACGCTCCATTCGGAAACGACGGCGAGCTGTTCGTGCGCAGCGGTGAGTGCGGCCGCGGCCGTCGGTGTTTTCAGATGCTTGCTGACCGCCGCATCGTCCCATTGCGTGATCGGGCCGAACCAGATGCTCGCCTTCTCGGCCATTTCCTTCAGCGTCTGCGCACGCTCGCGCAATGCGACCACGACACCGACCAGCGGCGGCCCGTGCGCGGGATCGAACCCTTGCTGCCGCAATTGGTATTCGAGATGTGGCGCGATTTCTTCGGGCTTGTCGTTCTTCAAATAGTGCTGATTGAGCCAGCTCAGTTTTTCCAGGTCGAAACGCGCGGCGGCTTTGTTGACGTTGCTGACATCGAACAAATCGATCATCTCTTTGACCGAGAAAATTTCCTGATCGCCGTGGGACCAGCCGAGTCGCGCCAGATAATTGAGCAACGCGTGCGGCAGAAAGCCGTCGTCGCGATATTGCGTGACGCTCACCGCGCCGTGACGCTTCGACAGTTTCTGACCGTCGCTGCCGAGAATCATCGGCAGATGCGCGAACTCGGGAATCTTCGCGCCGAGCGCGTTGTAGATGTTGATCTGCCGCGGCGTATTGTTGACGTGATCGTCACCGCGAATCACTTCGCCGATGTTCATATCGATATCGTCGACGACGACGGCGAAGTTGTACGTCGGAAAGCCGTCCGAACGAACCATCACCAGGTCGTCGAGCTCGTCGTTGCTCCACTCGATGCGCCCCTTAACCTTGTCGCTGAACACGACCGATCCGGATTGCGGATTGCGGAAACGGATCACGCGGTTCGGATCGTCGCGCACGGGCTCGTTGCGCTCGCGGTAAACGCCGGCATAACGCGGCTTCACGCCTTTTTCCATCTGTGCGGCGCGCATCCCGTCGAGTTCTTCTTTGGATTCGTACGCGTAATACGCTTTGCCCGCGCGCAGCAGATCCTGCGCGACCTGCGCGTAACGCTCCATGCGCAGCGTCTGATAGAACGGGCCTTCGTCCTGATGCAGGCCGAGCCAGTTCATGCCGTCGAGAATGGCTTGCACGGCCGCGTCGGTCGAACGCTCGCGATCGGTATCCTCGATACGCAGGATGAACTGGCCGTTGCGATGGCGCGCTTCCAGCCAGCAGTACAGCGCGGTGCGCGCGCCGCCGATGTGCAGATAACCGGTGGGGCTGGGAGCGAATCGGGTACGTACGGTCATTCGTAAAGGAGTGAAAAGTGCGGCCTGCAAGCGTAGCAGATTCGGCGTTGCGCAGCGGAAAATTGCAACGCGCGGCGCGTTAGAATCGCGCCCTCTTCGACGAGGAATTTTTCATGCGGAACTGGACTTCGGCCATGCTCGCTTTCGCTGCCGCGACGGTCATGACGATCGGCGGATGCGCGACGAACCCCGCGCCTTACGCGCCGGCGGACGGCGCGCGGGCGCGCATCGGCGTCATCGAGACGACCGACCTGCACACCAACGTGATGAGCTACGACTACTACAAACTGTCGCCCGATTCGAGCCTCGGTCTGGAACGCGCGGCGACGCTGGTGAAAGCCGCGCGCAAGGAATTCCCGAACTCACTCTTGTTCGACGCGGGCGACACCATTCAAGGCACCGCGCTCGCCGATTACCAGGCGCTCGTTTCACCGCCGCCGTGCGATCAGGAACTTGCGATTTACAAAGCGATGGATTCGCTCGGCTACGACGCGGGCACGATCGGCAATCACGAATTCAATTACGGACTCGGCTATCTCAGCCGCAGCACGGGCACGACGTTCGACATCGCCGGCATCGATTCGAAAAAATGCAAAGGTCCGACGTATCCACTCGTTCTTTCCAACGTGTTCAATGCGAAAGACGGCAAACCCTTGTTCGCGCCGTGGCGTGTGATTACGCGCACGTTCACGACCAGCGACGGTCAAACCGCGACGATAAAAATTGGATTGCTCGGCTTCACGCCGCCGGCCATCATGGATTGGGACCGGCGCAATCTCGACGGCAAGGTCGCAGTGATGGGTGTCGTCGAAGCGGCGAAAAAATATCTGCCCGACGTAAAGAAAGCCGGCGCGGACATCGTTGTCGCGATCAATCACGGCGGCATCAACATCGGACCGTACACCGAACACATGGAAAACGCGGGCTGGTATCTCGCGCAGGTTCCCGGGATCGATGTCGTTCTACTCGGGCACTCGCACGACATTTTCCCGAATCCGACGGATCCCAAATCGCATTACGCGAATCTTCCCGAGGTCGACAACACGCGCGGCACGATTCACGGCACGCCGGCGGTGATGGGCGACTATTTCGGCAAAGCGATCGGCGTGATCGACCTGGCTGTCGTCTACAAGGATGGGCACTGGCAGGTCGATCGCAGTGCGACGAAATCCGAAGTGCGTCTGGTTCAAGGCGCGAAAGACACGCTCCCGGTCGACGTGGACGAGCCGATCGAGAAGCTCGTCGCGCACGAACATCAGTCAACGATCGATTACGTGAAGACGCCGATCGGCAACAGCGACATCGAGATGAGCACGTATTTCGTCGCTGCCGGCGACACGACGGCGCTGACGCTCGTGAATGCCGCACAACGCGACTATGTGGAAAAGTATATTGAAGCGAACATGCCGCAACTCGACGGCATTCCAGTTTTATCGGCGGCCTCGCCTTTCAAGGCTGGCTTCGGCGGCGCGCGCGATTACACCGACGTGCCCGCCGGTCCGCTCGCCATCAACAACGCCGCCGATTTGTATCTGTATCCGAATACCATCACCGCGGTGAAAACGAATGGCGCCGGCGTAAAAGCGTGGCTGGAAAAATCCGCCGAATGGTTCAATCAGATCGAGCCGTCGAAAACCGAACCGCAAGAACTTATCAACAAACGCGTACCGACCTACAACTTCGACGTGATCCAGGGCGAACTCACGTACACCATCGACGTGACGAAACCACCGCAGCAACGTATCGGAAATCTGGAATTGAACGGCAAGTCTCTGGCGGACGACCAGCCGATTATCGTCGTCACAAACAACTACCGCGCCAACGGCGGCGGAAAATTTCCGAATCTCGACGGCAGCACCATCGTTCTCTCCGCGCCCGACGCGAACCGCGACGCACTGATCGCGTACGTGCGAAATAAAAAGAATATTACGAAGGACCAGTTCGCCAACGCGCACAACTGGAAATTCGCGAAAACGAAAACGAGCGGCCCGATCACATTCACATCGGCCGCGAACAAACTCGACCTCGCGAAATCCGAAAACCTCAACGTAACGCTCGTAAAAGACAACGGCGACGGCACCTCGACGTACGCGATCGACCTGTCAAAATAAAAATCCACCTTCCGAATGCGGCCCCCGCGCTCGGAGCGCGAGGTCCGCAGTCAGCACAGGGATGTGCTGTCTGTGGACAACCGACCTACGCGAAAAACACAAGACGTTTTTTGGTGACTTTTTGCCGTCGCGCAAAAAGTTACCCGCTGCTGGCAGGGGAAGCTTTCGATCTCATCAACCGAAAGCCAAGTCGCCGCAGTTCTCGCTCGCGCAGAATGACGATCAAACCTAGCTCAACAACCGTCAATTGACGTGAATCGTAATTTTCTTCG
>CAZZYA010000248.1:0-4889 GCA_964658115.1 uncultured Rudaea sp.
CGACGTTCTCCATGATGTCGCGACGTCCGCCGTACGCGCCGACTGGCATGCCGCCGCCGATGATTTTGCCGAACGTCGAAAGATCCGGCGTGATGCCGTACAGCGCCTGCGCGCCGCCGAGTGCGACGCGGAAACCGGTCATCACTTCGTCGAAAATCAGCAGTGCGCCGTGCTTGGTGCACAGTTCTCGCAAGCCTGCGAGATAACCGTCGCGCGGCGGAATGCAATTCATATTGCCGGCGATCGGTTCGATGATGAGTCCGGCGATGCGGTCGCCGACCTGCGCGAACAATTCGCGCGCGGCGTCGAGATCGTTGTACGGCAATGTGAGCGTGAGGTCGGCGAGCGATTTCGGAACGCCGGGCGATGTCGGCACGCCGAATGTCAGCGCGCCGGAACCGGCTTTGACGAGAAACGCATCGCCGTGCCCGTGATAGCAACCTTCGAATTTGACGATCGTTTCGCGGCCGGTAAATCCGCGCGCGACGCGGATCGCTGCCATCGTCGCTTCGGTGCCGGAGTTCACCATGCGCACCATTTGCATCGACGGCACGAGTCGCGTCATGGTTTCTGCCATCGTCACTTCGGCGGGGGCGGGTGTGCCGAAGGAAAGTCCGTCGCGTAACGCACGTTCGACCGCTTCGCGCACGTGGCGGTGATTGTGACCGGCGACCATCGGTCCCCACGAGCCGACGTAGTCGATGTAGCGTTTGCCTTCGACATCCCACAAATACGCGCCATCGGCGCGTTGCGTGAAGAACGGTTCGCCGCCGACGGATTTGAATGCTCGCACGGGCGAATTGACGCCACCCGGCATGAGCCTGAGGGCGCGCTGGAAAAGTTCGTGGTTGGTCGGCATGAATCGTTCTAGGTTGGGAAAAGGTTGGCGTAACGTCGCGTGGCTTGTTCGACATGGGACGTCGCGAAAATGCCGCTGATGACGGCGAGAAAATCGGCACCGGCGTCGAGCAGCGATGGTGCATTTTCGGGAGTAATGCCGCCGATCGCCACCAGCGGAAGGCCGATCGGTTTCGCCGCGCGCAGCAGTTCGACGGTGGCGTGGCGCGCTGACGGTTTTGTCGGCGATGCGAAGAACGAACCGAATGCCAGATAGTCGGCGCCGGATTTCGCGGCGGCGTGCGCGCGATCGAGCGAGTCGTAGCAGGAAACGCCGATGATCGCATTTGCTCCGAGACGATCGCGCGCGGCGGCGATGTCAGCGTCGTCTTCGCCGAGATGCACGCCTGCGGCGCCGATGTCGGCGGCGAGTTCGATGTCGTCGTTGATGATCAGCGGAACGTTGCGCCGCGAGCACGATTCGTTCAGCGCGTGCGCTTCGGCGCGTCGACGGCCGTGGTCGGGGGATTTATCGCGATATTGCACGACGACCGCTCCGCCAGAAAGCGCGGCATCGACGGCGCCGGCGAGGTCGTGGCGCGGTCCGTTTGTGATCGCATACACGCCACGCGCGGGGAAGTTCGTCGATCGATGCATGCGGCGTAGTGTAACGTTACAATGCGCGGCTTAAAGTTTTCGATCACGGGTTAAATGAGCGCACAGCCCAACGATGGCGAGATTCCGTTCCGCACCTTCATGTGTGTGGTGTGCGGGTTTATCTATAACGAAGCCGAAGGCTGGCCGCAGGATGGCATCGGGCCGGGCACGCGGTGGGAAGACGTGCCCGAAACCTGGACGTGTCCGGATTGCGGCGTGACGAAGGCCGATTTCGAGATGGTCGAGGTTTAACGCGCTAACGAGTCAGTTCAGTCGCGGCAACCGGCTTCCGAGTTCACTGATCTGCGTCGCCACCGTGTCCGCGTCTTCCGCTTGTGGCATCAGTGCGAGATAACGCGCGAAGTCGTCGCGCGCGGCGCGCACGTGACCGAGCTTCAGATAGTTCGAACCGCGATCGCGATATTCCGTCGGCTGATGCGGATCGAGCGTCAGCAATCGATCGCTGCAGCGAAGCGATTTGTCCCACTGCTCGCGTTCGGCATAAACACCTTTCAGATTGCGCAGGATGCGCGTGAGAATCATGCGATGACTCGCCGGTTCTAGCATGCGCGCGAGACGTGAATCGTCGATGTCCGGCGTATCGAGATGCGAACGGGCACGGCGACGCAATTCGCTGGCATCGAGCGAGCGGCCTTTCTGATAGGGATCGAGCACGATGATGCCTTCGTCGAGCGGCAAGCGCACGAGGAAATGGCCGGGAAACGAAATGCCTTGCAGCGGCACGCCGAGACGTTGCGCGAGTTCGATCTGCACGACCGCCAGTGAAATCGGATTGCCGAGACGGCGATCGAGCACGTCGTTGAGATAACTGTTGCGCGGATCGTAGTAGTCGAGATCGTCCCCGCCGAAACCTTGTTCTTCGAACAGATAGCGGTTGATGCAGCGGAGTTTGGCGGACGTCGAATCGGCGTCGGCCATGGGTTTACGCAATTCGTCGGTGAACCGGCGGAGGCGACTGTCGTAATAATCGGCGTCGAGGTCCGGGTATTCGTCTTTGGCGATCAGCAGGGCGGTGGAAAGAAGGGGGATGTCCGTATCGTTGGCGTCGCGTAGCTCAACCCAGGGACTCTGCATCGACTTTTTCTCCCCGCGGCAGCGGGCCGCGCACTTCGATATTACGCGATGCGGCGATTTCTGCAAGACGAAAAATGTGCGAAGTTTGCCCGAAAAATGTCAGTTCGATGTCATGGCCGATGCATAACGCGACGGTTCAATACACTGCAGTTCAACCACGCAGGCAATGTATGAAACAGTTCGTTCCGATGACCGATGAAATGCTGTTCGACGCGCCGCAATTCGTCGGTCCGTTCGTTCCGTATCGTTACGGTGTGCAATGCGCGCGTCAGATGCGCGAGCGCGACCCAGAGCGCGTTGTGCAGGTCGGCGAGCTTACTTCGCCACTGACAACGCGTCTCCCGGCTTGACGCCGATTTTCTCGACGATGCCGGCGTTGAGTTCGAGTACGAATTGCGCCGGCCCTTCGCTCGGATAGGTCGGACACGGATCGGACCGGCACGCGGGAACGCGTTGCTGAGCGCTGACCAGTTTATAGTTTTTATCAAAGTATAAAATGTCGAGCGGCATGCGGCAGTTCTTCATCCAGAACACGCGCGTCTGTTCGTCGGAGAAGTTGAATAGCATGCCGTGATCGGCGGGCATGCTGTCGCGAAACATCAGACCGCGCTCTTGCGAAGCAGAATCGTTCGCTTGCTCGACGGTGAATGTGTGGCCTTTGAGCGTGACGGTCGTATCCTCGGCGAATGCGTGGGCGCAGATAATCGCGCTCGCGCACAACGCGAGGACGCGCACTGTGTTGTTGGTCTTCATTGTCTGCTCCGGAATCAAGAGCGATTGGATTTGCGCAACGACTCGATGAGTTCGCTCAGCGCGGCGAAGTTTTTCGGATCCATATCGTAGAATTCGACGCCGAGCTGCTGCGCATCGGCGCGCACGAGCACGACGTCGCCGCGAAACGTTTCGTGGCCGGCGAATTCGATCGTAATGGGCATGCGGGAACCGATCGGCGCCTGCGTCGCGATGGAGCTTTCGAGCAGCACGCCGTTGAGGGAAAGATCGAGAATGCGGCCTTCCATTTCGCCCGACTTGGGAAGTTGCAAACGATATTTGCCCGCAGCAGCGAAACGCGGTTCCTGCCTGCGTTCTTCGTAGAGTTCGCCCATGGTCGTGCGTGGTTGAAAGGTCGCTGGATGCTACCACATAGGGTGCACGTCACTTTTTGAATCGCTTCGCGCAACGCGATGCCGACGCGTTTAAATTCCCGTGTGACAGGTTGTTGACGGGTTTCCGATCGAATGTATAATAGCGGGCTCCCCGGACGAAACGTTTGGGCGCTGGAGTCGGGTAGTACCGACTACGGCGGGATGAACGATCTTTGACAGTGTGCGCAGGTGACTTGTGTGGGCGCCTTGGGATGGAATGTTTGAATGTCCATCGAAGATACAAGAGCGTCCCAAGCCTAGACGTTTGATCGCAAGATCGAACAGTCAATTTGAGTAATCAAAAAAGCTTGGGGTCACTCTCTTAGAAGAATTGGATTCGCAAGAATCCTATCGATTCAACTGAAGAGTTTGATCCTGGCTCAGAGTGAACGCTGGCGGCATGCCTAACACATGCAAGTCGAACGGTAACAGGCCCGCAAGGGTGCTGACGAGTGGCGGACGGGTGAGGAATACATCGGAATTTGCCCAGTCGTGGGGGATAACGTAGGGAAACTTACGCTAATACCGCATACGACCTAACGGTGAAAGCGGGGGATCAGCAATGACCTCGCGCGGATGGATAAGCCGATGTCGGATTAGCTAGTTGGCGGGGTAAGAGCCCACCAAGGCGACGATCCGTAGCTGGTCTGAGAGGATGATCAGCCACACTGGGACTGAGACACGGCCCAGACTCCTACGGGAGGCAGCAGTGGGGAATATTGGACAATGGGGGCAACCCTGATCCAGCAATGCCGCGTGTGTGAAGAAGGCCTTCGGGTTGTAAAGCACTTTTGTCCGGAAAGAAAACTTCTGCCCTAATACCGTGGGAGGATGACGGTACCGGAAGAATAAGCACCGGCTAACTACGTGCCAGCAGCCGCGGTAATACGTAGGGTGCAAGCGTTAATCGGAATTACTGGGCGTAAAGCGTGCGCAGGCGGTTCTATAAGACAGATGTGAAATCCCCGGGCTCAACCTGGGAACTGCATTTGTGACTGTAGAGCTGGAGTACGGCAGAGGGGGATGGAATTCCGCGTGTAGCAGTGAAATGCGTAGATATGCGGAGGAACACCGATGGCGAAGGCAATCCCCTGGGCCTGCACTGACGCTCATGCACGAAAGCGTGGGGAGCAAACAGGATTAGATACCCTGGTA
>CAZZYA010000249.1:0-4887 GCA_964658115.1 uncultured Rudaea sp.
AGCAATGGCGCAAGCGACGCCGAAATCGCCAGCGCAAGAATCAGCCTCACGCGCGCGGGACTCATTTTCGTGCCGATCATTGGCGCCAGCATAAACATCGCACCGACGCGCAGCGCGACCCACCAGATGCGTTCGAGATAACCGAACACGTCGCCGCCGTTCAGAACGATCGACGTCGCCGCGCTCATCAGCCGATGATCGCGGGAATGTTGCGAATGAGATCGTGCGCGTATTCGACGAGACGGCTCAGCATCCACGGGCCCGCCGCGAACACGACGACGGCCATCGCGCCGAGTTTGCCGACGAACGCGACGCTCGTTTCGTTGATCTGCGTAGCGGCTTGCAGCAAGCCGATCACGATACCGACGACGAGCGCGGCGATCAGCAACGGCGCAGCGACCATCATGGCGAGCTGCATCGCGGATTGCAGAATTTGCAGTGCGGAATCGGCAGTCATGGTCAGATCGGATGGAAACTCGAAGCGAGCGAGCCGACGATCAGCGTCCAGCCGTCGATCAGCACGAACAGCAGAATCTTGAACGGTGCCGAGATCAGCATCGGCGAAAGCATCATCATGCCCATCGACATCAGCACGCTCGACACGACGAGATCGATGATCACGAACGGGATGTACAACAGGAATCCGATTTCGAACGCGGTTTTCAACTCGCTGGTAAGAAAGCTCGCCACCAGTGTCGGCAGCGGCACATCGGCGGGGCTGGCGAAAGTTCCCGCGCCGGATAGTCCGGCGAACGTCAATAGATCGTTGTCGTGCACCTGCGCGAGCATGAACGCGCGCAGCGGCGCGACGATGCCTTGCCAGGCGCCGCTGAATTCGAGTTTGCCGTCCATGTAGGGCGCAATGCCGTTCGTCCATGCCTGCTCGGCGACCGGCGCCATGATCAGCGCGGTGAGAAACAGCGACAGACCGATCAGGATTTGATTCGACGGCGTCTGCCCGGTGCCGAGCGCCTGACGCAACAAGCCGAACACGATGACGACGCGCGTGAATGCCGTCGTCGAAAGCAAAATCGCCGGCAGTAATGTGATAGCCGACATCAGCGCCAGAATCTGCAGCGGCAAACTCACGCCTTGCGATCCAGCTTGACCGATCGTGACACTCGGGATGGCGATCGCCGTGCTCGCCGTCGTGGCGGCGTGCGCGTCGAGACCGATCAGCAGCGCGACACCGCCGATCAACAAGGGAACCGACTTATGCATCACCGCGTTCCTTCACGTGATTCAGGCGACGCAGCAGATTCGAGAACTGATTTTCCGGAACCGAAACGTCCGGCAGCGGTTTCGTGTAACGGTGAAGTTTGGTGATACCCGACGGACTCACGCCGAGCAATAAATGTTCGCCGGCCGCGTCGATGAGCACCACGCGTTCTTTCATGCTCAGCGACAGCGTCGCCTTGATGGAGATCTGACCCGGCAGATTGTTGCGCAGTCCACGCACGCGGCGCAGCACCCACGCCAGCGCGAAAATCAACGCGAGCACGATGACGAGATTCAGCGCCGCCGAACCGAGCGAATGCGCAGTCGACAAACTGCTCGCCGGCGCCGCTGGATTCACTTCAGTCTCCGGATGCGTTCGGCCGGGCTGACCACATCGGTCAGTCGCACGCCGAACCGTTCGTTGATGACGACCACTTCGCCGTGCGCGATCAGCGTGCCGTTGACGTACAGATCGAGCGGTTCGCCGGCGCCGCGTTCGAGTTCCAGGACGGAACCGGGATTGAGCTGCAACAGATTGCGGATCGGCACGCGCGCCCGGCCGACTTCAAGCGCGATCGTCACCGGCACGTCGAGAATGACGTCCAGATTCAGATCGGGTCCGCGCGATGCGTCGGCGTGCAACGCGTCGAACTTGGCGGGAGTGGCTTGTGCGATGGGATCGACGACGCTCATGAGGGTCTCTGGACGGTCAGCGCGCCGCTCGGGCGCAGGATTTCGGAAATCTTGATCGCGCGATGGCCGTTGGCTACGCCCATCTCACCGCGAAACAGCGGAACGTTTTCGACACACACGTCCAGCGAGGGCGGCATGTCGATCGGAATGACATCGCCCGCTTTCATGTTGACCAGATCGCGCAGGCTGACGCGTGCTCTCGTGAGTTCGCTCGACACTTCGAGCTCCGCCTGCTTGACGTTTTCGCGCATCGTGCCGATCCAGCGTTCGTCGCGTTCGACGCGATCGGACTGGATGCCGGCGTCGAGCAGTTCGCGCATCGGCTCCAACATGGAGTAGGGCAGCGTGATATGGATGTCGGCCATCGCGCCGTCGAAATCGATGCTGAAACGCGACACGACCACATACTCGCGCGGCGTGACGATGTTGGCGAAGTGCGGATTCACTTCGGAATTCACGTATTCGAATTCGAGCGGCATCACTGGATGCCAGGCTTCGGTGAGATCGGCCAGCACCTGATTCAGAAGCAGATTCACCACGCGCATTTCGGTGGCGGTGAATTCGCGTCCTTCGATTTTGGTCTTGAAACGCGAACCGCCGCCGAAAAACGTGTCGACCGCGGTGAACACGAGACGCGGTTCGAACACGACGAGTGCCGTGCCGCGCAGCGGCTTCACCTTGATGAAATTGAGGTTGGCCGGCACCTGCAGCGAATGCATGTAGTCGGTGAACTTGATCATCTCGATCGCCTTCACCGCGATTTCCGGCGCACGGCGCAACCAGTTGAAAATACCGATGCGCAACAGACGAGCAAAACGTTCGTTGACCATCTCGAGCGTCGGCATGCGACCGCGGACGATGCGATCCTGCGTGGCGAAGTCGAACGGGCGCACTTCGTCGGGCGCTGCCGGTGGTACGTCGGTCGGCACCGCGCCGGTGTCGACGCCACGCGTGAGCGCGTCGATTTCTTCCTGCGAGAGGATTTCGTCGCTCATTGGGTGACGAAACTGGTGAAGTAAAGCGCTTCGACGCCCGGCTTGCCGGTCTCGGCCGTCAGTACGTCCTGAACTTCTTTCAGCGCGGAAGCCTGCAATTTCTCGCGGCCGGCGCGATCGCGCACATCGGCGCAGCGTTGCGCGGAAAACAGCAAAAGCAGATTGTTGCGGATGCGCGGCATGTGCGTCTTTATCTGGTCGGCGACGCCGGCATCGTGCGACATCACCTGCACATCGGTTTGCAAATAGTGTTGGGTTTCTTCATCGGCGGTGTTCACGACGAAAGTCGGATCGATCGCGATGTATTCCGTCGCGCCAGCGACTTTCTTTTTCGCATCGCCACCGTGTTCGTCGTGCGCCGCTTCGCCGTGCGCCGGCGCTTCGACTGCCTGCTCCGTACCGGCCGCGGCTGCTTTCTTCGGACCAAGGAACCAGACGCCCGCTGCTCCGCCGCCGCCGGCGATCAGGATCAGCACCACGACGAGAATGAGTGAAACGCCGCCCTTCTTTTTCTCGGGCTTCGCTTGCGCCGGGTTGGGTTTTGCCGCTGCCATGAATTCGCTCCAAATCCGCTACGGTTAAAAGTGCAACCCGTGTGCCGCGGTGTCGGCGCCGGAAAAATGCCGTCAGAATCCGGACGGCGAAAATCAGGCGAATGCGTCGAGGATGCCGTTGTGGGTGTACGCGGAAACGCGCGGCGCGGGCAGGGCGCGTTCGTCCTCTGCGTGTGAAGGCGTCGCGTCATCCGGCGCGGTCTGAGCGGTTTGCTGATTGGAACCATGGCCGACGTGCGATTCGGCAAGATTGAATCCGTGTTGCGAAAGCATTTCGCGCAGTCGCGGCAAATGATCGTTGATGGCCTGTCGGACATCCGAGTTTGCCGACGCGAACTCCGCGCGGACGTGTTCGCCGTTCAGACGAACGCGAACATCGAGCGTGCCGAGATCGTCCGGCGAAAGTCGGATTTCCGCATGGCCGATATGGCGCTCGGCCATCCACGTCAGCTTGGCGCCGAGGACGTCGCCGAACTGCGGCGAAGACGGTGCGGGAACCGGTATCTTTCCATCGACCGTGGCGATGTCGCGTTGCTCGGGCAGCGAAAGCGTTGCCGTCGCGCCTGCCGGAGTCGTGGCATCGATGCTGTCGAGCGAGTCATCCGGCGTATCGTCATGCGCGAGCGCTCGGTGCGTGACCGTTGCGGCAATGGCGCTGGCGACGATGGCGGGAGCAGCGTTCGAGAAATCGGGTTGGGTCGTGACGATCGCCGGTTGTTGCGCGACCGGCGGCGTCGCCGGCTTACCGGCTTCGATGGCGATCGGCGCGACGTCGTTCGGCGGCGTCGGAGTTGTCGACGTCCGCGCCGCTGCGACGGTATCGGCTGTCTGGGCTATGACATCGGATGCATCCGCCGTCACATCCGAAGGGACGAAAGCGCGCGTCGCGACTGCGCCCGGTTTGTCGGTGAGTGCGGTAGCTGCGACTGGCGCCATCGTTTTCGTCAGCGCGACCGCGCCGGCAGCGGGCGTCGTGCCGGCGAGCGCGGGAATCATTGGTTGTGTCAACGCCTTTAGAGCAGCGTCGGCTGTCGTCGTCGTATCCGTTGTTACAGCGGCGTCATTCGTTTGCGCTGCAAGGCCGACCAAGGACGGTTGCGCGCCCGCTTTTGCAGCGGATTTCGAAAGCACGTCGTCGACAGATTCGGCCGTCGCTTGCGGCGATTGATCGGTCGGCACCGGCGGCGTTACTGTCGCTTGAATTGCTGCGGAGTTCTGCAGCAGATGAAGCGTGTCGTGCGGCTTCGCCTCTTTCGTTTTTGCAGGATCGGACGTTTTCGATTTTGGCGTCGACGCGCGTTGCGCCGGCGGCGAATCTTCCCGCGTTTGCCGTTGGGACAACATGTTCGAGAAACGATCGTCGCTTGACGTTTCCTTTTCCGTTGGTTTGTCGCGCGCGACCGCGACCGCCTGGTAGTTGTCGTTCG
>CAZZYA010000250.1:0-2057 GCA_964658115.1 uncultured Rudaea sp.
TGCACGATGGACTCAAGCTCGATCGCGCGCTAGCGATCAACGAGGCGGTTTACGCGGCAACGGGTGTCGCGCCGTTTTATCTCCACTATCAACCGAACGACAACACCGAGCTGCAATGTCGCTTCGGCGATCTTGTCGCGCGCGTGATGACGGCCGGTGCGCCGGAATTCGGCGACCGTTGCGGCTGGACGCCACGCGCGCACGGCGGACGCACCCGCGTAGGGATCGTCAGCAGCCATCTGATGCATCACACGGTGTCGCGTTATTTCACATCGCTGATCTGCGGTCTCGATCCGGAACGGTTCGATGTGCATATCTGGTACAGCGGCGGCGTTATCGATGACAGCACGCGACACATCGCCGCGCATGCAGCGTCGTTCACAGCGACGCGCAACGACGCGCTGGTCGACGCGCGCGCCATTCGCGACGCACAGCTCGACGTGCTCGTCTATCCCGAGATCGGCATGGATCCACGCCATCAAGCGTTGGCGGCGCTGCGTCTTGCTCCGGTGCAATGCGCGTTGTACGGTCATCCAGCGACGAGTGGCGCCACGCAAATCGACTATTTCGTCAGCGGCGATGAACTCGAACCTGACGACGCCGCTTCGCACTATCGCGAAAATCTCGTGCGCTTGCCCGGAATCGGGGCGCAACCAACCCGTCCGCCCGCGCCGGGCGACGCATCGTGGCTCGACGCACACTCGAATGGACACGCACTCGTACTGTGCTTGCAGAACTTCATCAAGCTGATGCCTTCCTACGACACGACGCTTGCCCGCATTGCAAAAGAGTCCGGTGCGCGCATCGGTTTCTTCGCGCGGAATCCGCCTTTGATGCGGCGATTCCGCTCGCGGATCGAATCGACGTTTAAACGTCTAGACGTCGATCCAGAAAAGCATCTCGCTTTCCTTCCAGTCCAGACGCACGGCGACTATCTCGCTGGCGTCGCGCGCGTGCCGCTGATTCTCGATTCGCCGTTCTTCTCGGGCGGCGGTACGAGTCTGGATGCGTTCAGCGTCGGCACGCCGGTGGTCGCGTGGGAAGGCGACATGGCGCGTGGTCGTCAAACATCCGCGATGTTGCGCATGATGGCGATTCCGCAATTGATCGCGCGCGAGGAAGAGGACTACGTCAGCCGCTGCGTGACGTTGCTGGCTGACGCCGCTGAACGCAGTGCGATAGCTGAGGCCATACGCGAACGTCATTCGGTTCTGTTCGACAACGACGCACCCGTTCGTGCGTTTGCCGACTTTATCGCCACCGCCGGGTCGCGCTCATAGTTTTCCGGACTTCTCGTCGGCGATGCGTTTGTCGAGTTGTTTCTCGGCATCGGCCGCGTAGTTCGCGCACGCATTCTTGTCGACGAAGGGATTCGATGCCGGCCGATGCCTGATCGCATCGAGCTTGTCCATCGTGTTCGACAAATCCGGATGCACCGTCAGCAAAATGTCACAGGGCAGTGCGGCGACGATGTGAATGCTGTGGCGAAAACGCTCGCTCGTGTCCGGCTGTTTTTCGTTCGCCGTGTAGTGAAAACCCGGCGCTGAAACCGAGTTCAAACTGTCGGCATAAACGACGTCGAGACATTTCTTTTGTTCGCACGATTGCCACGTCCATGTCGTGCTGCCTGGTGTGTGACCGGGCGTGTAATGCGCGACGAGTTTGACATCGCCCAGTGCAATCGTTTCACCGTCACGCACAGACCGCACTGCGGTTACCGGCGGAAAGCCTGCGTGATCGACATAGCCGAATTGCGGATCGTCTTCGAGCGAGCGTCCGACGCGCAACGCTTTCGCGTCCCACGAACTGGCCAGAACGACCGCACCGCTTGCGCGTTGCAGTTCGGCGATGCCGCCGGCGTGATCGAAATGCGAATGTGAATTCGCGATGTACTTAATGTCCTGCACGTGGAAGCCCAGCGACGCGATGTTCTTTTCGATGAGCGGCACCGATTGCACCAGATCGCCATCGAGCAAGATCAAGCCGTTCCCCGTGTCGATCAGGATCGAACTCAGTCCGGTCACACCGACGTAGTAGGTGTTTCCGTAGATTTCTTG
>CAZZYA010000250.1:2157-4828 GCA_964658115.1 uncultured Rudaea sp.
TGGTTGATCGGCCGCCATCGCCACGGGCACGGTTTCGGTCCGTCCGGACACGGATTCATGGGCGAGGGCGGATTGGGCCGTCACGGCTTTCGCACCGGCCGCAAGCTCGGCTCCGCGGACCTGCAAATCGTTCTGCTCGCGTTGCTCGCCAATCGGCCTAGTCACGGTTATGAATTGATCAAAGCAGTGGAAGAACATTCCGGCGGTTTCTATTCGCCAAGCCCCGGAGTGATCTATCCGGCGCTCACATATCTGGAGGAAGTGGGCTACGCGAGCGTAGCGGCTGAGGGGACGAAAAAACGGTACAGCATCACTTCCGAAGGTCGTGCTTATCTCGACGAACACCGCGAATCGGCCGATGCGATCCTCGCGCAGCTCGAACGCATCGGCGCGAAGATGGGTCGCGTGCGCGAGATCTTTTCCGGATTCGGTGACGACGAGTTCGCAGAGTCAAAAGACATTCTCGCGGCGCGGCGTGAACTGAAGATGGCGTTGCGTGAACGACGTCACGCCAATGCAGCGGAGCGCAAACGTATCGCCGAGATCATCAAACGAGCGGCCGCGGCGATCCGAAACGAAGGCGACGATCGCTGATCGCCAGTCGTTAGTGAAGTTTCTTGAGTCGATACAGTAAATCGTGGGCTTCGCGCGGCGTCAGCGCATCGGGATCGACGCCGCGCAGCGCTTCTTCTACGGCGGACGATTTGTTTGCGAACAGCGGCAACTGATCGACCGGCGACTGCTTCGTCGAAACCGGCATGTCGGCACGATTGCGTTCGAGCGCCGCGAGATAACCGCGCGCCTGTTCGATCACCGCTTTGGGCAGTCCCGCGATGGCGGCGACATGCAGACCGAAACTGCGGTTGGCCGGACCTTCCTTCACCGCGTGCATGAAGACGAGTTCGTCGCCGTATTCGATGGCGTCGAGGTGCACGTTGGCCACGCCGGACAATTGCGTCGGCAAATCGGTGAGTTCGAAATAATGTGTGGCGAACAGCGTGAACGCACAGTTTTTCGTCGCGAGCTGCACCGCGCACGCGCGCGCCAGCGCGAGGCCGTCGTAGGTCGACGTGCCACGGCCGACTTCGTCCATCAGCACCAGACTGTACTTTGTCGCATTGTGCAGAATGTTCGCGGTTTCGCTCATTTCCACCATGAACGTCGATTGTCCGCGCGATAGATCGTCGCCCGCGCCGATGCGCGTGAAAATGCGGTCGATGGGCCCGATTGTCGCCGACTGCGCCGGCACGAAACTGCCGATATGCGCGAGCAGAACGATCAACGCGTTTTGGCGCATGTAGGTCGATTTGCCGCCCATGTTCGGACCGGTGATGATCAGCATTCGCCGCGATTCATCCAGCGCGAGATCGTTGGGTTCGAACGGATCGTCGCGAACGCGTTCGACGACGGGATGACGCCCGCGTTCGATGGCGATGCCAGTCGTCGCTGTGAGTTTGGGCGCGGTCCAGTTCGCCGCATCGGCGCGTTCGGCAAAATTGGCGAGGATGTCGAGTTCGGCGATCGCGGTCGCGCATGCGCGCAAAGGCGCAAGGTGTTCGTCGAGGAAGTCGAGCACACGTTCATAAAGCGCGCGTTCGCGCATCAACGCGCGTTCGCGGGCGGACAGCACTTTGTCCTCGAACAATTTTAGTTCTTCGGTGATATAGCGCTCGGCGCCTTTGAGTGTTTGGCGACGTGTGTAATGTGTTGGCGCTTTTTCGGACTGACCGCGGCTGATCTCGATGTAATAGCCGTGCACGCTGTTGAATCCGACCTTCAGGGTCGCTATTCCGGTGGCGGCTTTTTCGCGCGCTTCCAGATCGATGAGGAACTGATCCGCGTTGCTCGACAGCGCGCGAAGTTCGTCGAGTTCAGCGTCGAAACCAGGACGAACGACACCGCCCTCGCGCGCCAGCGCTGGTGGCTGTTCGATAATCGCGGCGGCGAGATACGAAGAGATTTCGCCATGATCTCCGATGCGATCGAGTAAACCAGTCAGCAAGGGACTGTCGCACGCGGCAATGGAATCGCGCAGCGCAGGCGCAGCGAGCAGACCATCGCGCAATGTCGACAGATCGCGCGGCCGTGCCGAACGCAACGCCACGCGCGACAGGATGCGTTCGAGATCGCCGATCTGGCGCAACGTCTCACGCAACGGCTCGTATCGACGTTGATCGATCAAGCTCGCGACGGCTTGGTAGCGACGCTTGAGCGTGTCGTGATCGCGAAGTGGGCGATGCAGCCATCGCCGCAATTCACGCGCGCCCATCGGTGTAATGGTTCGATCGAGAATGCCGAGCAACGTGAATTCGTTGCGTCCGCTCGGATGCGTATCGAGTTCGAGATTGCGCCGTGTCGCGGCGTCGAGCGCCACGGTTTCGCCGGCGGTTTCGACCGTCAGTCCCGACAAATGCGGCAGCGCGGACTTCTGAGTTTCCTCGACGTATGTCAGCAAGCTTCCAGCGGCGGCAATCGCAAGCGGCAAATGGTCGCAACCGAAACCGGACAAATCGCGCGTGCCGAAGAATTTCGCAAGATTACGTTGCGCGGAATCCGTGTCGAAATGCCACGGCGGTCGTTTGCGTAGGCCGGCCAGCGCGCTGACCACCGCAGGCCACTGCGCGTCGTCGGCGATCAACGTTTCGGCGGGCGAGAGCCGCGCCAGTTCGGC
>CAZZYA010000251.1:0-4823 GCA_964658115.1 uncultured Rudaea sp.
TGCGGGGTGGAGCAGTCTGGCAGCTCGTCGGGCTCATAACCCGAAGGTCGCAGGTTCAAATCCTGCCCCCGCTACCAGTCGAAAAGTAAGGGGCCTCGCGAGAGGCTTTTTTGTTCGACGCGAAATGAATCGTTTTGTTCGAATCGTTTCGCGAAGCGCAAGGATTGCGCGCGTTGCCGATGTTTGGATGCGAGACAACGGCGGACTATGGAAAGGGCCTTTGGCCCTTTTTTGTTTTTGAGATTAGGCTGTTTTGAAAGTGCGGCCATGGATGGACGCTTGTTGATTCTCGCAATCATGGATGATTGCAAAGGTACTCATGAGAGACGAACGACTGACCGAATTATTGACACCGGTTGTGCAGGGCGTAGGGCTGGAATGCCTCGGCGTCGAGTACAGCCCGTCGCACGGCAACAGTCTGGTGCGGGTGTACATCGAGGCGGCCGACCGCGAGGTCAACGTTGACGATTGCGAAGTGGTGAGTCGGGAAATATCCGCCACGCTCGACGTGAACGATCCAATCGCCGGCCGATACACGCTGGAAGTGTCGTCACCCGGATTGGATCGTCCATTGTATACAAGCGCGCATTTTGCGCGTTTTGCCGGACAGCAGGCAAAGCTCGAAGTAAACCTGGCCGTCAACGGACGTCGGCGCTTCAACGGACCGATCGTCGCAGTGGAAGGCAACGATGTGATTTTGAATCAGGATGGCGAACCAGTGCGTATCGCGCATTCGAACATCCACAAGGCGCGTCTTGTTCCGGATTTCGGCGACGAGGCGAAGAAAGCGAACAAAGGTAAAAAGGTAAAAGGCAAGAAGTAGTTTTTGCCTCAATCGAGAACTGGAACCATGAGCAAAGAACTGTTACTCGTCGTCGACGCCGTTGCCAATGAGAAAGGCGTCGCCAAAAGCGTCATTTTCGACGCGATGGAAGCCGCATTGGCCTCCGCCGCGAAGAAGCGTTATTTCAACGAGGATGTCGCCACACGCGTGAGTATCGATCGCGACAGCGGCGACTACGAAACCTTTCGCCGCTGGGAAGTGGTGCCGGACGATGTCGTCATGGAATCGCCCGACCGTCAGGTGCGCATGATGGACGCCGTCGACACGCGCGCGGACATTCAGGTCGGCGAATTCGTCGAAGAGCCCATCGAAAACCCGGATTTCGGCCGCATTGCCGCGCAGGCCGCGAAGCAGGTCATCGTGCAGCGCGTACGCGAAGCCGAACGCGCGCAGGTCGTCGATGCGTATAAGGATCGCGTCGGCGAACTGATCACCGGCGTCGTCAAACGCGTCGAGCGCGGCAGCGTTTATCTGGATCTGGGCGGCAACGCCGAAGCGTATATTCCGCGCGACAAAGCAATCCCGCGCGAAGCCGTGCGCGCCGGCGATCGCGTGCGCGGCTATCTGCATGAAGTCCGTCCGGAACCGCGCGGACCGCAGCTTTTCGTGTCGCGCACCGCGCCGGAATTCATGATGGAGCTGTTCAAGCTCGAAGTGCCCGAGGTCGGCCAGAATCTGGTCGAGATCAAAGCCGCCGCGCGTGACGCGGGCGACCGCGCCAAGATCGCCGTGCTCGCGCACGACCATCGTACCGATCCGATCGGCGCCTGCATCGGCATGCGCGGTTCGCGTGTGCAGGCCGTGTCGAACGAATTGAATGGCGAACGCATCGACATCGTTTTGTGGAACGACAACCCGGCTCAATTCGTGATCAACGCGATGGCGCCAGCGGAAGTGCAGTCGATCATCGTCGACGAAGAAAAACATTCGATGGATATCGCTGTCGCCGAAGACAAGCTGTCGCAGGCCATCGGCCGCGGCGGTCAGAACGTGCGCCTGGCCAGCAAACTCACCGGCTGGCAGCTCAACGTGATGACGCAGGATCAGGTCGCCGCGAAGAGTGAAGCCGAGCAGGAAGCGGCGCGCGCATTGTTCATGGAAAAGCTCGAGGTCGATGCGGAGATTTCCGCGATCCTCGTGCAGGAAGGTTTCACGACGGTCGAGGAAATCGCCTACGTACCGAGCGGCGAACTGCTGGCAATCGAAGGCTTCGACGAGAACATCGTCGAGGAACTTCGCGCCCGCGCGCGCGACGCGCTGCTCACCGAAGCGCTCGCCGTCGAAGAGAATATCGAGGACAACAAGCCCGCCGACGACCTGTTGGCCGTCGAGGGCATGGACGAAGACACCGCGTATCAGCTTGCGCAGCACAAGATCGTTTCGCGCCAGGATCTCGCCGATCTGGCAACCGACGAACTGGCCGAATTTGCGATCGAAGGTGTCGACGAAACACGGGCAAGCGCGCTGATCATGGCCGCGCGTGCCGCAGGCGAGTGATTCCGATCATGTGATCGGACAACTCGCCACTAGAAGAGATCAGGAGAACCATGTCAGACGTAACCATCAAACAACTCGCCGGTGTCCTCGGCATGAGCGTCGACAAGCTGCTTACGCAGCTCGACGGCGCCGGCATGAAGTTCTCCAGTCCCGACCAGGTGGTTTCGAGCACCGAGAAGGTCAAATTGCTGGGCTTCCTGCGCCGTACGCATGGCAAGGGCGAACGCGAGCAGGAAAACAACTCACCGCAGCAGATCACGCTCAAGCGCAAAACCGTCAGCGAGCTGACGGTGAATCAAGGCGCCGCGCGCGGTAAAACCGTGAACGTGGAAGTCCGTCAGAAACGCACGTACGTAAAACGCAGCACGGTCGACGGCGGTCAGGACATCGATCCCGAACGTGAAGACGCATTGCGTAAGCTGCAGGAGTCGCAGCTCAAACGCGAAGCCGACGAGAACGCACGTCAGGAGCAGGAACGTCGTCGTAACGAAGAAGACGCGAAACTGCGTACCGCCGAGGAAACTCGCCGCGCGGCGGAAGAAGCGCGTACGCGTGCGGAAACCGTGGCGAAGCAGCCCGTCGAAGCCGCTGCTGCGAAAACGGCTCCGGCCGCGAAACCTGAAAAGAAAGACGAACGTCCGGCGGCGCGTCCGACGCCTGCGCGTCCGGGTGAGCGCCGTCCACGCGCGCCGGAATCCGACACGCCGCATCACAAAGCCCGTGAGAAACACGGCTCGCACCAGATGCGCGACGACGGCGACGCGGCCAAGTATTTCGGCGCCGAACTGCATTTGTCGGACGAAGGCCACGCGCGGCGCGGCGCCGTGCGCAAGAAGCCGCGCAAGATCGTCGAACCCGCGCGCGCAAGCACGGCACAGCACGCATTCTCGAAACCTGTTTCTCCGATGGTGCGTGACATCGCCGTCGGCGACACGATCCTCGTCTCGGAACTTGCCGCCAAAATGGCGGTGAAGGGCGCCGACGTCGTGAAAACATTGTTCAAGATGGGCGTGATGGCGACGATCAATCAGGCGATCGATCACGATACGGCTGTGCTCGTCGTCGAGGAATTCGGCCACACGGCCGTGCGCGCGGAAGAGCAGACTGCGGAAATCACGCTCGCGAAAGTCGAAGTGCAGGGCAACAAGGAACCGCGCCCGCCGATCGTCACGATCATGGGCCACGTCGATCATGGCAAGACCTCATTGCTTGATTACATCCGCCGCACGAAAGTGGCATCGGGCGAAGCGGGCGGCATCACGCAGCACATCGGCGCGTACCACGTGAATACGGAAAAGGGCGTGATTTCGTTCCTCGACACGCCAGGCCACGCCGCGTTTACCGCGATGCGTGCGCGCGGCGCGAAGTTGACCGATATCGTCGTGCTCGTCGTCGCCGCCGACGACGGCGTCATGCCGCAAACGATCGAGGCGATTCAGCACGCAAAAGCCGCGCATGTTCCGCTGATCGTCGCGATCAACAAGATAGACAAACCCGAAGCGCAGCCCGAACGGGTCAAGCAGGGATTGATCGCGCAGGAAGTCGTGCCGGAAGAATTCGGCGGCGAAGTGCAGTTCGTACCGGTGTCCGCGAAAACGGGCGAAGGCGTTGACAATCTGCTCGACGCGATCCTGCTGCAGTCCGAAGTGATGGACCTCAACGCGGTGAAGGACGGCCTGGCCACCGGTGTCGTCGTCGAATCGAGTCTCGACAAGGGACGCGGTCCGGTTGCAACGGTGCTCGTGCAACAAGGCACGCTGAAGAAAGGCGACTTCCTCGTTTGCGGTGTCGAATACGGTCGCGTCCGCGCGATGTTCGACGAAGCCGGCAAGCAGACCGACGAAGCGGGTCCCTCGATCCCCGTGCAGGTACTCGGACTTTCCGGCGTGCCGGACGCGGGCGACGATTTCGTCGTCGTGAAGGACGAGCGTCTCGCCAAACAGGTGGCATCCGAACGTCATGCCAAGCGCCGCGAAACGCGACTCGGCAAAACCGCGATGCGAAGTCTGGAAGACGTCATCTCGACGATGGGCCAAGGCGAGGGTCAGCGCGTGCTGAATCTCGTCGTGAAGGCCGACGTACAGGGTTCGGTGGAAGCGTTGCGCGATTCGCTGACCAGCATCAGTACGCCGGATATTCGCGTCAACGTGATCGGTTCGGGTGTCGGCGGCATCACCGAATCGGATGCAACGTTGGCCGCAGCGTCGAACGCGATCCTGATCGGCTTCAATGTTCGTGCGGATGCATCGGCGCGCAAGGTCATTGCCGACGGCGGCATCGATCTGCGCTACTTCTCGATCATCTACGACGTGATCGATCAAGTGAAACAGGCAGCAACCGGCCTGCTCGGAACGGAGATACGCGAAGAAATCATCGGCACCGCGCAAGTGCGCGACGTGTTCCGTTCGTCGAAATACGGCGCGATCGCGGGCTGCATGATCATCGAGGGTACCGTCAAGCGCAACAAGCCGATCCGCGTGCT
>CAZZYA010000252.1:0-4811 GCA_964658115.1 uncultured Rudaea sp.
CGCGCGAGCAGCATCCTGTCGGATATTTCATCGACGGACGCCGTCGTCGCCGAGGACCTTAACACGCGCGTGCATTATCTCGAATGGCCCATCGCGAAGGGCGCATACGCATTCAAACGTGCCTGTACGACGAACGATGCGGCGCTGCTCGCCGACTGTCGCCGCGCGGCCGAACTGTTGGCTAGGTCCCGTATCTTCGCCACGCGATTGATCGGTCTTTCTACACTGGCGCGTCTCGAACCAGATGACGCTGAGCATTGGCGCGCGGCATGGCGTGCGGCCATGTGGTCGCGCGCGCAGTTTTGGAAAGTGCTATATCAGACCCAACCCGACAATGCACGGTGGCTCGCCGCGTTGCGTGATCACGGAAACGTGGCCGATGCCGCGGATGCGATCCTTCCCGCGTCGGACCGCCCGACGCCACCACCAGACTGGAATGACGGTTGGACCCTTCCATAGCGCGCGTTGGCCTGGCCGCCTAACGCGGTTAAAATAGCCGGTCGCTCGAAGTCGGTCGTCACGGCCGCTCCCGAGCTTTTCCTTGGGCTGACTTTTCTCGATGAAAACCCTTCTCGTCACCGGCGGTGCCGGATTTATCGGCGGCAATTTCGTGCTCGGCCTTTTGCGTGAAGGCGGCTATCGCATCGTCAATCTCGATCTGCTCACGTATGCAGGCAACCTCGATACGCTGGCGCCACTGCGCGAGGACCCGAATCACATCTTCGTGCAGGGCGACATCGGCGACAAAGCGCTCGTCGCGAAACTGCTCGACGAACACAAGCCCGAGGCGATCGTGAATTTCGCGGCGGAGTCGCACGTCGACCGGTCCATCGATGGTCCGGCGGCGTTCGTGCAGACGAATGTGGTCGGCACGTTGTCGCTGCTCGAATGCGCGCTGGCGTTCTGGCGCGCGTCGCCGCTAGCGCAGCAGGACGCGTTCCGTTTCCTGCACGTGTCCACCGACGAAGTGTACGGTTCGCTCGGTCCCATCGGCCGCTTCCGGGAGGATTCGCCATATCAGCCTAACTCGCCGTATTCGGCGTCGAAGGCGTCATCGGATCATCTCGTGCGCGCGTTCCATCACACGTACGGAATGCCGACGCTGACGACCAACTGCTCGAATAATTACGGACCGTTCCAGTTTCCGGAAAAACTGATTCCGCTGATGATCCACAAAGCGCTGATCGGCGAAAAACTTCCCGTCTACGGCGATGGACGCAACGTGCGCGACTGGATGTACGTCGGCGACCACTGCAAGGCGATTCAGCGCGTGCTGGAGATCGGACGCACAGGCGAGGTATACAACGTCGGCGGCGATGCGGAGCGCGAAAACATCGTCGTGGTGAAAACGATTTGCAAGCTGCTCGACGAACGCCGTCCGATGGCGAACGGAGCGAAGCGCGAATCGCTGATCACGTACGTAAAAGATCGGCCCGGGCATGATCGGCGTTACGCCATCGACGCCAGCAAGCTCAAGAACACGCTCGGCTGGCGCCAGACCGAAACGTTCGAGAGCGGCATCGCCAAGACCGTGAACTGGTATCTGGACAATGTGGAATGGTGCCAGCGCGTGCTCGACGGCAGCTATCGCATGGAACGCCTCGGCGTCGCCGTGTAAACGGCGTAGAAAGGGAAAATTCCACAATGCAGCAGATTGGAAAAGGCATCATTCTGGCGGGCGGCTCGGGCACGCGTCTGTATCCGCTGACACAGGTGATCAGCAAACAGCTCTTGCCGGTGTATGACAAGCCGATGATTTACTATCCGCTGTCGACGCTGATGCTCTCCGGCATTCGCGACGTGCTCATCATCAATACGCCGCATGAGCAGTCGTTGTTCCAGAAATTGCTCGGTGACGGTTCGCAATGGGGCATTTCGATCCGTTACGCGGCGCAGCCGAGCCCGGACGGATTGGCGCAGGCGTTCATCATCGGCCGGGATTTCATTGCCGGCGAACCGAGCTGCCTGATTCTCGGCGACAACATTTTTTACGGACACGGTCTCACCGAAGTGCTGCGCAACGCCGCGCGGCGCACGCACGGCGCGACGGTATTCGGCTATTGGGTGCGCGATCCCGAGCGTTACGGTGTCGCCGAATTCGATGCGTCCGGGAAAGTGATCGGGCTCGAGGAAAAACCGACGTCGCCGCGTTCGAGTTACGCCGTCACGGGTTTGTATTTCTACGATCAGCGCGTGTGCGATTTCGCGGCGGATTTGAAACCGTCGCCACGCGGCGAGCTCGAAATCACCGATTTGAACCGGCGCTATCTCGACGACGCGTCGCTGATGCTCGAGAAACTCGGTCGCGGCTACGCGTGGCTCGATACCGGCACGCACGAATCGCTGGTCGAGGCGTCGAGCTACATCGAGACGATCGAGAACCGGCAAGGTTTGAAAGTGAGTTGTCCGGAAGAAATCGCATACGTGAACGGCTGGATCGATGCGGAACAGGTGCTGCGCCTCGCGCATCCGCTCGCGAAGAACAATTACGGACAATACCTGCAGCAACTCGTGCGGCAAGGGCCGGTGGCGTGAAGATCATCGAGACGATCCTGCCGGGCTGCGTCGTCATCGAGCCGCACGTCCACGGCGACGCGCGCGGCTTTTTCTACGAAAGCTACAATGCGGAAAAGTATAAAAATGCAGGTTTTGATCTGACGTTCGTGCAGAGCAACGTCTCGCGCTCCGCACGCGGCGTATTGCGCGGATTGCATTACCAATATCCGAATCCGCAAGGCAAGCTGGTCAGCGTCGTCGACGGCGAGGTATACGACGTCGCCGTCGACATTCGCAGCGGTTCACCCACGTTCGGCCGTTGGGCCGCGGCGATCCTGTCAGCGGCGAACAAGCGCCATTTCTGGATTCCGGAAGGATTCGCCCACGGTTTCGCCGTGCTGTCCGACTTCGCTACGTTCAGCTACCAGTGCACCGCGCTGTACGACAGCGCCGCGGACGCGAGCATCCTCTGGAACGACGGCGACATCGGCATCGACTGGCCGATCGCCGCGCCGCAGTTGTCCGACAAGGACCGCACAGCACCGCTCCTGCGCGACGTTCCGCGCGACAAGCTGCCGCTGTATCGCGGTTGATCGGGAAGCCGAGGACGTCATGCGGGTGATCAAGGCTAAATCCGACGCAATCGCCGCGCCGGCGATGCGCGGATCAGGCTAAATGAAAATCCTTTTGCTCGGCGCGACCGGACAGGTCGGTTTCGAACTCACGCGTTCGCTGGCCGTGCTCGGCGACGTCATCGCGACCACACGAAACGGCGACGGCGGAACACTCGTTGCAGACCTCGGCGACGCTTCGTCGTTGCGCATCGCGCTGGAAAAAGCGAATGCCGACATCGTGGTCAACGCTGCAGCCTACACAGCGGTCGATCGCGCCGAAGACGAGCCTGACCTCGCGCAACGCATCAACGCCGATGCGCCCGGCGAGATCGGCGTGTGGGCGAAATCGCGCGGCGCGCTCGTCGTCCACTATTCGACCGATTACGTGTTCGATGGCACCGGCAAGCGGCCGTATCGCGAAGACGATGCGACGTCGCCACTCGGCATCTACGGCCGCAGCAAACGTGATGGCGAAAACGCGTTGCGCACCTGCGGTTGCGATTGCGTGATTCTGCGCACGGCATGGGTGTATGCGTCGCGCGGGAAGAATTTTCTACTGACGATGCTCAACGTCGGCGCGGAACGCGACCGGCTGCGTGTCGTCGATGACCAGCGCGGCACGCCGACGTCGGCACGACTGATCGCCGACGTAACATCCATGATGATCGCGAACGTTGATCGCGATCGCAAGCATGTCGGCACCTATCATCTCTGCGCCGGCGGCGAATGCAGCTGGTTTGCTTTCGCGCAGGCGATTTTCACGCGCGCGCAAGCCGCCGGTTTGATCGCGCGCGCGCCGCACGTCGAAGCGATCAGTACCGCGGACTATCCGACCAAAGCGGCGCGCCCATGCTATTCGGTGCTTGACACATCCAAACTCCGCCACGCATTCGGTGTAGATTTGCCGCCGTGGCAACAAGGACTCGACACCGTGATCGCCGAACTGGCGCGACGCAAATGAGTACGATGCGATGCTGATTCCCGTCATTCTGTCCGGCGGTTCGGGCACGCGGCTGTGGCCGGTGTCGCGTAGCGCGTATCCGAAACCGTTCATGCGGATGCCCGATGGACAGTCGCTGCTGCGCAAGACGTTCGATCGCGCGCTGCGACTGGCCGACGAAGGCCGTGTGCTGACCGTCACCGGGCGCGATTACTACTTTCTCAGCCGCGACGAATACGCGCATCATCCGCACGCGCAACTCGATCGTCTTCCTTTTTTGCTCGAGCCCGCCGGCCGCAACACCGCGCCGGCGATTTGTCTCGCGGCTTTGTATGCGTGCGAGCACATCGGCGCGGAAGCGACGTTGCTCGTGCTGCCCGCCGATCATCTGATCAACGATCTTGCCGCTTTCGAATCCGACGTGCGCAGTGCTTATGCGCTCGCTCAGGACGGCAGGCTCGTCACGTTCGGTATTCCGCCGACGACGCCGGAAACGGGCTTCGGCTACATCCGCATGGGCAACGCACTCGACGGTGGCCGCGACATCGCCGCGTTCGTCGAAAAACCCGACCGCGCGACAGCGGAAAACTATGTCGCATCCGGCGATCACGTGTGGAACTCCGGCATGTTCTGTTTCCGCGCCGATGCATTGCTGGTGGCGGCGGAAAAATTCTGTCCGGACGTGCTCGCGGCCGCGCGGGCGTGTCACGCGAGCGCGACGAGTTTCGAAAGCCCGATCGAATATGCCCGCGATGCGTTTC
>CAZZYA010000253.1:0-4756 GCA_964658115.1 uncultured Rudaea sp.
CGTCACCATCAAAGGCGGAAAAGTATACGATCCGGCGAAGATCGAAGCGGCTTACCGAATCGTGCCGCGCTCGCACTAAGTGTCTGGCGACGTCGCGGAACGCATTTGCGCGGTCCGCTGCACGAATGCGAACACATCGACGATCGCCGCTAACGCCAACACGATTTCCATCGATCTAAAAGGCGTCGAATAACGCGGTTCGGCCTGAAAAATGGAATAGATTACGGTTACGTAAAGGAAAAGCGCTGCCGCGGGCGCGCTTGGTCGATCTTTCAGGCGAAACAGTGCGGCGGCAAGCGCGAGGAAAAATGCCAGCGGATTGACGAAACGGAGAAACTGCGCCGCCGCGTTCAGTAGCGGATTTTTCTCCAACGGTGAATTCAACGTATCGAGATAGTTGACGCCGCCCGCGCCCAGCTGCAAATTCCAATCCCAAAGCAAAAATGGCTTTTGCAGCACGTACCAGCTCAGATATCGGATCGGCTCCCGGCGCATTCGTTCGGTCATTTCCGCGATGCCTATGGCAGGCGTGCTCACCATCGTATTCACGTCGTCCACGATGTGCTGATAGGTGGCCTGTGCATGCGGATCGACGAACTGATTTCGCCACGCATCGAACAGCTCGGGCCATGATCCGAACGCCAGCGTACGCTCGGCCATCTCGCTCGTGTTCAAGTGCAGTAGTGCGCCGCGCGCGTCCCATGCGGCCATCGTGAGAAACGGGATCATCAGCATGAGCAGGCCGGCTAGTAGCAGCCTTTCGCGTAAATAAATCAACAAAAGTACCGGCGGAAAGAGCATGACGACGGGATTGACCAGACAACCCGCCGCCAGAAACGCGCCCGACAACGCGGCCCACCACGTGGAGCGTTTCAGCGGGACGATGAGCGTCCAAAGAAGACCCGAGGTCATTAAAAAACCCAAACATGTCTCGGTCATGATGGTCGAATTTGCGGTGATATTGTGAGGTTCCAGCGCCATCCACAGACCGGCGACCAGTGCAACGGCGCGACCGATCATTAAGCGCGCGATGACGATGGTGTTCAGCACGGTGCCGACGCCAAGCAGAATCTGCGCCTGATAAATCGCGGGAAACCAAAGTTTCGCGCCCGCGACGATGTAGATCGCGGCTAGAAAAACCGGATAGCCGGGCGTGCGGAATGTGTCGGGAACAACCGCTTGTCCCTGCTCGGCTTTGGAAAAAGTCCCGTCCCACATCAGATGCAGCGCATAGCGCAGGTACGACGAGACGTCGCCTTGCGTTGGATTGGGAAATAGTGCCGTCAGCGCAAAATATTCGCGCGCGAGCAGCGCCAACAGCAGGATCGCGGCGATGGAAAAGTAAAAAGTGCGCCGGGAAATCTCCGTGCTCACTTTTCCGGCCGTTTCCAAGCGGGCAGCGTGACCTGTTTCGCGCGTGCGACGGTCAATTCGCCGGCCGGTGCGTTTCTGCTGAGCGTCGACCCTGCGCCGACGGTGGCGTCCTTGCCGACAGTGATCGGTGCCACCAGTGCGGTGTTCGAGCCGATGAACGCGCCGTCTTCTATCACGGTGCGGTGTTTGTTGACGCCGTCGTAGTTGCACGTGATCGTGCCGGCGCCGATGTTGACGTTGTCGCCGATGGTCGTGTCGCCGAGATAAGCGAGGTGGTTCGCCTTCGAATTCTTGCCGACGTGCGTATTTTTCACTTCGACGAAATTGCCGACGTGCGCGCCTTCGGCGAGTTGCGAACCGGGGCGCAGCCGCGCGAACGGACCGATGATGCAAGGTCCGTCCGTAACCACGCCGTCCAGATCGCAATGCGCGCGAACTTCGGTGCCGGCGGCGAGGGATGTTTCGCGGATACGCGTGAACGGCCCGATGGCGACGCCGTCGCCAAGTTCCACCTTGCCTTCGATCACGACATCGACGTCGATCGACACATCACTGCCGATACGCAACTCGCCGCGAACATCGAAGCGCGCAGGATCGGCCAGACGCAACCCGCGCGCACACAAACCGCGCGCGCTGCGAAGCTGGAAGTGACGTTCGAGATGCGCGAGCTGCCACGCGTCGTTCGCGCCGAATCCTTCGACGGCGTCCGCGCAGGGAACGGCGAGTGCCGCCGTATTTTCCGAAGCCGCCTGCGCGAAAATATCGGTGAGATACAACTCGCCTTGCGCGTTGTTCGATTTCAGTTCCGCGATCCACCGTTTCAGGTTTCGCGCATCGGCGCTGACGATGCCGGTGTTGACGATCCCGATCGCGCGCTGATCGTCCGTGCAATCCTTTTCTTCAACAATCGCCGCGACGCGACCGCCACTGAGCACGACACGGCCATAGCCGCGCGGGTCGGCGATATCCGCGACGAGAACGGCGAGCGGCGACGTCGTATCGCTCAGCGGTTGCAGGGTTTCGGTGCGAATCAGCGGCACGTCGCCGTAGAGAACGAGCACGCGCGCATCGTCCGGGATTTCCGGCAACGCCCGTTGCACAGCGTGACCGGTGCCGCGTTGTTCGGCTTGATGAATCCAGTTGAGATCGAATTCGTTCGCGAATGCCGCGCGGACCTGATCGCCACCATGGCCGAACACAATGTGGATACGTTCCGGCCGCAGACGGCGCGCCGCGTCGATCACGTGCGCGAGCATAGGCTTGCCTGCTAGCGGCAACAGGACTTTGGGCAGCCGCGAGTGCATGCGCGTACCCGCGCCCGCGGCCAGGATAATGATGTGCAACGGATTCATTTCATCGTTTCCGTCAGCGGCACGACGGGCTTGCCGCCGCGCGATTCAAAGTCAAAACGTAGTCGACGCATTCGCCTACGATAACGCAGACGGTATCCGAAGATCAGCGTTTTTTGTGGCCGTCATCGGGCGTTCGCCGTCGGCGCCGATCCGAGTAATGTTTGTCCCGCTCGGCGATACGCGTGCGTGCGATCCAATCACTTAGCAGCCGGATATGGCCGAGACTTCCGGCACGTCGCACATAATCGGCGTTCGCCGTTACCAATTCGATATCCTTGTCGATCGCTACCGCGTGATAAAGCGCTTCGAAAAGGTCGATGCGAAACCTCGCGGCCAGTTCCGACGCGAGCCGGAGCAAGTCCGGACTGCCTTGATCCCTTGATGGAATCGCCAGCAAGGTGTCGACGATGTTGTGAACATCCGCGTTGCGTTTGTGCACCAGCAGTGCGACGACGTGCGCGCGCCATGTCGCGGGTTGCACGACGTACTGCTTTCTGGCGCGGACGTGATCGAGCAACTCCAACGCGGCAGCGCGTTCGCGCTTGCCGCGCGGTTGCATAAACCAGTTCACACAGACATTCGAGTCAACCACGATTCGTTTCAACGGCGCCTCCGGCGATCGGGACGAGCGGCATCGCCGTCCTCGATCGACGGCTTCATCGCCCGCAACATCAGGATTGCATCGATCGCTTTTCCGCCAACCTCGCGGTGACGTTCTTCGTCGATGGCGTCTCGCATCAACCTCGCGATGATCGCGCTTTTATTACGCCCGCGAAACGTTTCGTTGAACGCCTCTTTGAGGTCCGCCGGAATGCTGAAGTTCATGATTGCCATGGGGCGTATTGTTCAAAGTTCTTGCACGGCATTACGTAAAGTTCGCTTTGCGGGTCTCAATCTTGTCCTGCACTTGTCCTGCTGCGGTCTGAGTTAGACCCTAAATTTGTGCATTACCTAAACGTGCACAATTATGAAAACGACTGGAACTTTTCGTAGCATTCTTTTTGCTTTCGTTAGCGCGCTGCCTCTAACAGCGCATGCTGTCTGCTATGTCAACGGCGCGGCAACAGGCGCAAACAATGGTAGTACTTGGAATGACGCCTACAGTAATCCACAGTTTGCGTTACTGAATTCTGCGTGTGCCGAAATATGGGTTGCTCGAGGTGCATATAAGCCTACCGCGGGCGCGGACCCGACGATTAGCTTCGAAATACCTTCCGGCGTAACGATGTACGGCGGTTTCGCTGGAAACGAAACGTTGCGAGACCAACGCGCACCTGATGTGAATCTGACAATTCTCTCCGGCGATCTCGGGAACGACGACGCGAATGTGACAGGCAGCCAAGTTGACGTAACCACGGACGACATCCGCGGCACCAACACCTATCACGTGGTCTACATGAATGGCGTTCCCGCATCGAGCGGAAAACCGGCAATCACGGGTTCAACGGTGCTCGATGGTTTTGTAATTACAGGCGGCAATGCCGCATCGACCGCATTGTCTGCGCGAGGCGGTGGCTTGCTGTGTTACGGCGAAGGAAGTGGGCGCGACGACACGGATGCGAAACTTGGCTGCAGTCCCACACTTCGCGATGTGATCTTCAGCGGAAATTCGGCTGCCGATGAAGGTGGCGGCCTTTACGATGATGCGACGGACAGCGGAACTAGTAGTCCTACGCTAATTGGAGTGACCTTCACGGGTAATCATGCGGGCAACGCAGGGGGAGCCGTTTACAACGATGCCTCGAACGGAGGAGTGAGCAGTCCGAGTTTCACAAACGTTATTTTCTTCGGCAATTCCGCTCAATTCGGCGGCGCGATGTACAGCTTGGCGCAAGGTATTCGCGATGGCGCCAACGATATTTTTTTTGGCTCTAGCAATCCTACCCTCAGCAGCGTGAGATTTATTGGTAACTCCGCACTGATAGGTGGCGCGATGTACACCATCGGGCGCGATCAGGGAATTAGCGCGTCCCGACTGAATATCGTTACGTTCAACGACAATCGCGCTACGGACACTACCGAAGGATTCG
>CAZZYA010000254.1:0-4754 GCA_964658115.1 uncultured Rudaea sp.
CGTCGATGAAAAGATCGACGCGGTATTTCCCGACCGGCCAGCCAGCGTTCGGCTCGCTCACCGAGAACGTGACGACGTTCGTCAGCATGCCGGTGTCGAGGGTAGCGCTGTCTATCTTGAAGTTCGCTGGTGCCGCGCCGCCGGTATCTTCGGCGATCCAAGCTGCGCTGACTTTGGATCCGCGCGCGATATCGACCATAGCCGCATGCAAAAATATCTCGGGCGCGTTAGGTGCGAACGTTGAAACGGCATCACCATCGTCGCTGTCCGATACCGTCACGTCGGCGAAATGTGGCGCGGCTCGAACGCCGGCGGCGAAAAAAAAGCAAAAAGGGCCAACACGGCTCTGTGCGATTTCACCGTCATAAAGTATTCCTCCAGTTAGTTAAATCCGCCGCTAATCTCAAAACACAATAGCGGCCGCGCGATATTGCGGTTCACGGAAAACTTTTGCAAAGCAGTCAACGCTTATCGCAAATGCATTGCTCGCGACACGTGCGGATCATCATGGCACATGCTACGTGCGGCGCGATGTTCACTCATTTCCCGCACGTGCTGCTCTGCTGAGCAATAGAACGTCGCATATCCGAAAGGAACCGTGGTCAGCATTACGCGACTTTCACGCGGCACGACTTTGGTTGTTCGGTTACGCCTCGCTTTAGCGTTATTACATCAAGGTTCGATAGACCCGAACACGTTGGGCATCGGACAACCGTTGGAAACGTAAATGCTCATCGGCGTGGGCCGCCGCGCGAAACATGCGCCGCTCCCAATCAGCAGATCACGCAGCACATTGATTTCGGAGATACGAGATGTCGCTTTTTCGCACCGCAAGTCGTCGAGTACGTTTGCTCCCGCTCGCCTTGGCCACAGCCACAGCGTGCGCTTCCGCGGAGCCGGTGGCGACGTCATCGCTTCAAGAATATCCGCTGTATGTCTCGTCGACGGTCCTGGATGACTGGCTTACTGAGCATCCGACGGCAGCAATAGAGACTTTCCGAACACGGATTCTGCCCGCGGCACTATCGGGAGATCCTCCGATCGTCGTGGCCAATTGCAACGACAGCGGCGGAGGGAGTTTGCGCGCGGCCGTAGCTTCCGCAAACACCGGCGACACAATCGATTTGACGCAACGTCAGTGCACGATCACGCTCACCAGCGGCGAGATCGTGGTGCCCCAGAAAGACTTGACGATCACGGGACCTGGCATCGCAGATTTGAAGATCGACGGCGACTACCAATCCAAACACTACAATCGAATTTTTCATCACACCGGCACCGGCACTCTCAGCATCAGTGGCGTCACGCTCGCGGATTCGAAGTACAAACCTCTGCATAACAGTGGCGCTAGAGGCGGATGCATTGATTCGGCCGGCTCGGTCACTCTTGGCGGCGTGAAGGTTACCGGTTGCAGCGTGGTGGCAGTGGGGTCGTTCTACGCCATTGGCGGCGCAATCTACGCTCAAGGCGGCGTCGGCCTTTTACTTAGTTCGATCAGTGGCAATTTCGCCAATGCCGGCGGCAGCACCGGCGATGCCCGGGCTGGTGCTATTTATGCTGGAAACGGCTTGGACATGGAGTACAGCACCGTAAGTGGCAACACGACGCTCAGCGGGGCAGGGAACAATGATGCCGGCGGGATTCGCAGCGCTGGTAACGTTTATGTACTGAGTAGCACCATCAGCGGCAACTACGCGAGCTTGTATGGCGGTTTGGAAATTCGAGGCGACAGCACTAAATCCACTGCCAAGATCGTCAACAGCACCATATCGAACAACACCGCAAATGCCGTAGCGGGTTTGAGTTCTCTGATCCCCATCACCATCGCGAACAGCACCATTGCGTTCAATTCACTTTCAAGTACACGAAACGGCGCTGGCCTAAGCGTATTAGATGCGAGTGTCGACCTTCAAAGCTCGATTATCGCCATGAACACATCCGAGATCGGTTTGAGTGATGCGGATCTCCACAACGCCACGGCCGTTACGGGAGCGAATAATCTCATCACCTCAGGAGTGGGAACGCTACCGACGGGCACGCTGACGTCTTGTCCGCGCTTAGGACATTTAAGCGATAACGGAGGTCCGACCCTAACCGATGCATTACTCGTTCAAAGTCCCGCCATCGATGCGGGGAACAACAATTTCGCCATGCGTTCGCACGATCAGCGTGGAAGCGGTTTTCCACGGACGGTCGGCGCTTTGACGGATATTGGAGCGTTCGAATACCAAGATGTCTTGAGCGACGAGATTTTCAGTAGCGAATTCGAGAATCGCTGCAATTAGACATGCTTCTTATTGGCCGGCGCGACATGAGCAGTCAACGTTGACTTTGCGAAACGGCGAGCGAGAATAATTGCAATGGATTGCTGCGGCATCGAGCGCACTCCAGCATCCCATCATCTCAGTCACGATCAGTGCAAAGACGCGATGACGAAATCGCATTGACGAATCAGGACGACGACAAGCTGAAGTTATTTGCAGTTCGAAAGCGATAAGTTCTCACGCGAGCTCAGCGCAAAACTTGCAGTCAATGACTGAGCCAGCCGCCACTGAATCCCGAGCGAACCAATGCGTTTCTGATATACGGATTGCCGCGCATGACGCGCCAAACAAACTCGCTTCGAAAATTTTCAATCATGCCGAGAATGGGACCCTGATCAATACCGATGTAGACAGAATCAACCCAGCCCAGAGAAGGCACAATTCGACCGGTTCGCAATGGTCGATCGGTAAAGGAAAAACTCGGGTTGAATGCGTCGATGAAACCGTAGCGTGTATACACGGCTTCGCCATACCGTTGTTCAAGGGATTTGATGAGTGGGATCACGATCTCCGGCGTGAACGCGATCGACGACACGCCGGCGCTCGGCGCGACCGTGCCGTCGTCGACCGTGTACTGGTAGCCCACGCCGCGGGCGGTGTATCCGTAGAAGGTTTTCGGATCGTGGATGTATCGGTCGATATCGCCGGGCTGAGTCGCGCCACGTGGCCCGTTGCACGCGGTAAGTCCCCAAACGTCAGCGCCGTAGTCTTTCCAATTCAGCGGGTTGTGAATTGCGTATTGACGCTGAGAAATCGTCGCGCGCTGACTATTCGTGAAATAGTCAATCCCACGCTTGCGCATGTACTCATCTTGTATACCACGGAAGTCGAACCACACGTGTGTGTACTGGTGCCAGAAAAGCGGGCCACCGCCGAGATGCTCTTGCCCCTGGAACTCGCCCCAGGTGTTGTCATACGTCTTGGTCCATTCGTTCCATGAACTCGCCGGCAGCGCGTGCGTCGGCGAACCGGCAGCTATGAGGTACAGAACGAGCGCTTCGTTGTAGCCCTGATAGAAGTTGTGGTCGAAACTATGTTCCGGTGTCCATCCGCCTTCGAACAGCGACGTGTTATTGGAGAACCATTGCCAGTCGACGGCACGGTATAGCTGATCCGCAAGTGTTCGAATTTCTCGCTCGTCTTTAGTATTGCGGTCGAAATAAGACATGCTGAAAAGCACGCCCGCCATTAGCTCCGCCGTGTCGAGCGATGACAGTTCGATATTGGGGCTGCTATGAAAACGGATGCCGGTATCCGTTTCCAAGAAATGGTAGAAAAATCCATGATTACCTGATGCATTCGCGTCGTCGCTCTGCTTCGCGGACGCTAGAAATTTCAACGTCGCTAAGGTGCGCCGTACCGCTTCCGCGCGTTTCATCCATCCGCGCTCGACTCCCACACCGTAGCTCGTCAGGGCGAAGCCCGTGGCCGCGATTGAGGCGAAATAGTCGCCGCCGTTCTCTTTCGGCCAGTGATCCGCCGCCAAACCGTTCGTCACGCTCGTGCTGTCGCGAAAGTAGTCGAAAGTACGGTGCTCGAGCTCGTCGAGCATCCTGCGATCGTTCGCTGGCAACGCATCCCATGACGCGGTGGCCGTTTCCGAGGGAGGCCTTGCATCAATTGGAACCGCAACCATCGAAGCGAAAACGGCGATGAACAGTTTTTCAGCAAAATGCTTGATTGGCATAGCCGCTTATTCGTCGAACTCCGGGCAGCTTGATGGTCGCATAAGTCGCCGCCGATTATGAAGGTCAGCGTTCCCAGCAGCATCGAGCAACGAATCTTCGAAGCATGGAGTTTCTGCCAGCCAAGATGGCGCGTCTGCGTGATCCAGCGCAGCGGCGAGTGCGTCTAGCCCGGAAGAAGGTTTTTCTTGGCCCGCACGACGATGCACACGGCGTTGTTTGACGTCGCGTCCACATTGTTATGTTTACGCTTCCGGCCGCGAGTGAAAACTTATGCGTTGCAACCGGCGCATCGGTCGAAAAAAACGCGTTTAAGGGGGTTCAAAATGTCGAAATTTATGTTGGCGGCTGTTCTGGCCGTCGGCTTGGTGTCGTGCGCAGGAACGCCCTCGACAAAACACGAGCAGGTCTACATTCCGCCATCTACCGCGCCCAGTCCGGCCCCGGCTGACGTGCAGCAACCCGCGGCGCCCGTGGCACCGCCAGTCGTCGAGAAGCCAGTAGGGGCGCCGATCGCGGAGCCGCCGACAAATCCCAAACCTTCGACGGTTGCGGTCGCGAAAAAATCCATTCCGCCGACGAAGCCGGCAATCGCGATCGCCGATAAAAAACCAGTCGCAGCCATCGCTTCAGTCGATAGCACGTTCAAAGGACACGTCGATCTCGTCGTAGGTCCCGAACAGACTGTGGGCGCCGGTGAAGTTGCCGACGCGGTCGTCTACTTCGTGCCGGGCACCGCCGGCGC
>CAZZYA010000255.1:0-4717 GCA_964658115.1 uncultured Rudaea sp.
CGGTGCGCTCGGCTATCTGTCGAAACGCACCGCGCCGGAGGAACTGATCGGCGCGGTGCGCGCCGTTGCGGCTGGACGCGTTTATATCGACGGCCGACTCGCGGCGAAACTCGCGTTGCAGGATTTGAGCGGCGGACCGAGCCCGGCCGATGCGTTGTCCGAACGCGAATTCACCGTGTTCATCCAGCTCGCGCGCGGGCAGTCGGTCAATCAGATCGCGGAAACGCTGCGGCTTTCGCCGAACACGGTCGGCACGCATCTGTACAACATCAAACAGAAACTCGGTGCCAACAATCAAGCCGAGCTTGCACTGATCGCCGTGCGCAGCGGATTGATCGAAGCATGATCAAGACGGACTGACCAGGCCAAGCGGCGTTTCGAGTTCGACCAGCGGGCGATTTTCTGGCGTGCGCAGCAGGCGCGATTTGGCCGTCCATTCGGCCGCCGCATCCATTGGTTCGAGCGTCTTGAATTCACCCGCGACGAGCGTGGCGATCGGCGCGCCATCGCGATACAGGATTTTCGACGATGCCAGCGCGGGCACTTTGTCGCCGGCGACGATGCTGCCGATGAGATTCAACGGATCAGCGCCAGAGACGACCACGAGCGAATCCGTTATCGGCTTCTGCCGCATCGAACGCAACAGGCTTACCGCTTCGGGCAACGCGAACTGCTCGCCGGACAATCCGGCGATGAAGCGCCCGCCGCGAATCTCGCCGCGCGCTTCCAGACGTTGATACACGCGCAGCAATTCGCGCCACGGCGGCAGCCAGTCGGCTTCGCGCGCGAGCATGCGCCAGCACACGACGCCGTAGCGTTTCAGCAGCATGCGCGCGACGTGTTCGAGCGTTTCGGGATTGGACGATTTAGCGTCCGTCGCTTGCGTGCGGCGCAATAATGCCCAACGACCCGCGTCGGCGATGCCGAGCAATGACGTGCGGCGCCCGCGGCGACGCTGGTACGACGATCGTTTCGCTGCCGGCACGAGCAGCGCGCGCAATCCGGCGAACGAATCGGAATTGATCATGCCCGTCGCGACGAGTTCGGCGAGCGCATCTTCGAGTTCGGTTTCCAGCAGACGCACGCCGCCGGCGATTTCATCGAAGAACGATGCACCGTGTTGCTTCAGATAATCGGCCACGGCTTGCGCACGCGAACTCAGCGTCGGCGCGGAATCGGCGATCTCGTCGAGCTTCGACCACACCTGCATGTTGCGACGTTGCAGCAGCACGATCGGCGTCGCACGCACCGGCCCGCTGGAACGCTCGCCGTTCGACGCGCGCTGCTGCATGCGCGACCACACGACGCGTCCGGCCAAACACAAATCGTCCAGCCAGGAAATTTCGTAGCCGGCGACGCGCAGCGGAAGCAGTTCGTTTTCCCACGCCGACGCTGCTGCTTCGTAGCCTTCGAGTTGCGCCAGGATGCCGGCGAGCGCGTCGGGTCCGCTGACTTGCGCGCCGGGCGCTGCGCGTTGCCATTCGAACAGGAAGCGCATGAAATCGCGCGACGCAACCGGTTCGATTTCGCGGCGCAACCGGTTGACGGTGTAACGATGAATGCGCGCGAGCAGATGCCGTTCGCACCACTCGAGTTCGTGCGTGCCCGGCGTGAAATGGCCGCGCATCACATAGCCTTCGGTTTCCAGCGCGACCAGTGCCAGATCGATGTCGCTGGCAGGCAATCGCAGTGATGCGGCAACCGTATCGACAGTGACCGGACCCAATCCCGTCATCCGTCCGCGCACGATTTCGGCCAGCGCCGCTTCGCGCGTCCATGCGGTGCGCGTGAATTCTTCCGGCGCGGTGATCGGAGGATCAAGCGGGGCACCTGCGAAGACCGACTGGAACTGCGGAATGCGTTCGGCCGCGATCCAGATCAGCGAATCGTTTTGCACTTGCGTCACGCGACGTTGCGCGAGCAGTTCGTCGAGGAAACCGGTCCACGCATTGGCATTGATTTCGGAATGCGTGACGAAACCAAGCACCATCAACGCGTCGTGCAGTTCATCGGCGCCGCGCACCTGCGGCCACGCTTCGTCGCGCACGGCGACGATCGCGTCCGCGTCGAGTTTGCCGAAATCGTCGGTCGATTCGGCGTCGCCCCATTGGCGACTCATCACCGCTTGGGTGCGGCGTTCTTCCAGGGGTGCGTCGTCGAGATAGGCATATGGACGTGCCGTGAGCACTTCGGCGGCGAGTGGGGAAGGCGCGGTCAGATCGCGGCACAAGAAACGCACTTCGCCCGACTCGATTCGTCGCAGCAATTTTTCGAGAGCAGCGAGATCCATCGCGTCGTACAGGCAATCGTGCAGCGTTTGCGCGACCAGGGGATGCTCGGGAATTTGCCGCTCGCCGACAATATTTTCGAGGCAAGCGACCTGATCGGGGAAAACCGTCGCGAGCAAATCCTCCGATTTCATTCGCTGCAACTGCGGCGGGACTTTGGATCCGCCCTGGAAACGCGGCAGCGCGAGCGCGGTCGTCGCGTTCCAGCGCCAGCGCACGCCGAACATCGGCGCATCAAGCAACGCTTGCGTAAGCACGGTGCACACGGTGTTCGAGTGCAGATAGCGCGTGACGTCGTCGAGCGGAAAACTGTGGCTCGTCGACAGCGACAGCACGATCGCATCTTCCGTCGCGGCGGCCTGCAATTCGAAATTGAACGAGCGACAAAAACGCTTTCGCAACGCCAGACCCCACGCACGATTCAGCCGGCTGCCGTACGGCGTGTGGATGACGAGCTGCATGCCGCCGGATTCGTCGAAGAATCGTTCCATCGCCAACTCGGATTGCGTCGGCAGAATGCCGAGCGCGGCCTTGGCGCCGCCGAGGTAGTCGACGATCTGTTGTGCTGCGGAGTCGGGCAGCGACACTTCATCGCGCAGCCAGCCGCGTGCGGCGTCGGCGCTGTCTTCGAGTCGTTCGGACACTTCGGTGCGCAGGCGCGAAACGGCGAACGAAAGTTCATCGGTGCGTCCGGGCGCTTCGCCGAGCCAGAACGGAATCGTCGGCGGCTGTCCGGCCGCGTCCGCGACGCGAACCCGGCCAGCTTCGACGCGCAGGATTCGATACGACGCATTGCCGAGCTGGAATACATCGCCCGCAAGGCTTTCGACGGCGAAATCTTCGTGCACCGTGCCGACCCGTTGCGATTGCGGTTCGAGCATCACTTCGTAATCGGCGGTGTCGGGAATCGCGCCGCCGGAAGTGATCGCCGTGAGCCGCGCGCCTTTGCGTGCGCGCAGCACACCGTTCACCGCGTCGCGGTGTAGATACGCCGAGCGTGGACCGTGCCGCGTCGTGTAGCCTTCGGCAAGCATGCGCAGAATGTCGGTGAACACATCGCGATTCAATTCGGCGAACGGATAGCTGCGCCTGCACAAATCGAACAGCGCCTGCTCGCTCCATTCGCGGCACGACACTTCGGCCACGATCTGCTGTGCGAGCACGTCGAGCGCATTCTTTTCCACTTTCAATTCGTCGAGTTCGCCGCGACGCACGCTGTCGAGCAATGCGGCACATTCGATCAGATCATCGCGCGATTGCGGAAAAAGACGTCCTTTCGGTGTGCCGACGACGGCGTGGCCCGAACGGCCGACGCGTTGCAAGAACGCCGAGATCGAGCGCGGCGAACTGATCTGGCAAACCAGATCGACATCGCCGACATCGATGCCGAGCTCCAGCGACGACGTCGCCACCAGCGCGCGCAGCTCGCCGCGTTTCAACCGTTGCTCAGCCGCCAGACGCAACTCGCGCGAGAGACTGCCGTGATGCGAACTCACCGCGTCCTTACCGAGTTTCTCGGTCAGATGGCGTGCGGCGCGCTCGGCCATCCGCCGCGTGTTGACGAAGACGAGCGTCGTGCGATGTTGCTGCACCAGATCGGCCAAGCGCGCATAAACCTGTTCCCATACATCGCCCGACATCACCGCCTGCAGTGGTGCGGCCGGCACTTCGATGGCGAGATCGCGTTTGCGCGAATAACCGATGTCGACGATTTCGCAACCTTGTTCGGCGTCGCCGCCCGTCAGGAATTTCGCGACTTCGCTGATCGGTTTCTGCGTCGCCGACAAACCTATGCGCGTGAAGCGTCGCCCGCACAACGCTTCGAGACGTTCGAGCGACAACGCCAGATGCGCACCGCGCTTGCTCGCGGCGATCGCGTGGATTTCGTCGACGATCACCGTGCGTGTCGACGCAAGCATCGCGCGTCCCGACTGCGAACCGAGCAGGATGTACAGCGACTCCGGCGTCGTCACGACGATATGCGGCGAACGGCGGCGCATCTCGGCCCGATCGGATTGTGTCGTATCCCCCGTGCGCACCGCAGTGCGTATTTCGACATCGGGCAAACCCATCTCGAGCAGCTTGTCGCGGATGCCCGCGATCGGCGCTTCGAGATTGATGCGGATGTCGTTCGAAAGCGCCTTCAGCGGCGAGATGTAGACGACCGCCGTTTCGTCGGGCAATGGCGATTCGATACCGCGACGCACGAGATCGTCGATCGCAGCGAGAAAGGCCGACAGCGTTTTGCCCGAGCCGGTCGGCGCTGCGATCAGCGTGTTACGGCCTGCCTTGATCGCGGGCCACGCTTTCAACTGCGGTGCAGTGGGTTCCGGAAATACGTTTGCGAACCAGGCGGAAACGGCCGGGTGGAAGTGTTCTAGCGCCATCTCGGGATTGTCCTCCGCGGGAGGGGAGGTTGCTAGTTTTGT
>CAZZYA010000256.1:0-4699 GCA_964658115.1 uncultured Rudaea sp.
AATCGGCGGAGGGCAAATCGTCCGACGGTGCGCGGAACAACGCGAGCCGAACGAGTTCGGTGTGGAAATCCTCGGTGAGTCCGGCGACGACACGTCGAACCGTATCGCCGAGCGTTTTCTCGCGCATCAGTGCGACGGTCAGCGAATGCACGCGCACGACGAGCTGTTCGTTGTCGGTCGCCGTCTCGATCAGTTCGTGCAAGCGGCGATTCAATTCCTGATTCTTGTCGCGCAATACTTCGAGCTGGTAACTCGCGAGCGACGTGGTCGAGCCCTGCTCGCGCGGCACGAACAGCGTCAGCGCGATATCCGGAAATTCGCCGAGGAAGTTCGGATGCCGGCGCAGATAACTGGCGATTTCCATCGCCGTCAGACCTTCCTTGACACTCATTTCGGTCATACCTCGATCTCTCCGTCGAACGCAAACTCGGCAGGCCCCGTCATCCACAATCGCGAGCCGGCGCCGGCCCATTCGATCTGCAGCGCGCCACCCGGTAATTCGACGGTCACGTCGTCATCGAGTTTGCCACGCCGACGCAGAATGGCAACCGCCGCGCACGCGCCGCTGCCACACGCGAGCGTGGCGCCCGCACCGCGTTCCCACACGCGCAAGCGAATGTGTGCGCGATCGACGAGCTGCGCGAAGCCTGCGTTGCAGCCGTTTGGAAAATGTCGATCGATCGACAATGCCGCGCCTACCGTCTGCAATGGTGCGCGCGCAACATCGTCGACTTCGATCACCGCGTGCGGATTTCCCATCGACACTGCGCCGAACGAAATGGATTCGCCATCGAGATCGATGCGGTACTCGTCCGCTTCGCGATCCGCTTCGAAGGGAATCGACGCCGGATCAAACATCGGTACGCCCATATCGGCGCGCACGCGTCCATCGTCCAGCCGTTCTATTGCGATCGGTCCGGCTGGGCTTTGCAATTTCACCGCGCCCTGCGTCAACGCACCCGCGCGATGCAACCACGCGGCTACACAACGCAAGCCATTGCCGCATTGCTGTGCGCTCGATCCGTCGGTATTGAAGATGCGATAGGCGAACGCGCACGACGCGTCCGTCGCCGGTTCGATCGTCAGGAGTTGATCGAATCCCACACCGCGATGACGATTGCCGATGTGTGCGATCTGTTGCGCCGCAAGCGCTAACGGTCGGTCGCGGCAATCGACGATGACAAAGTCGTTGCCGATGCCGTGCATTTTCGAGAAGCGCTGCTTCATCGCGGCGCGGACGAATCGATCAAGGCGACGTGGCCGGCTTCGGCGCGGTGTCCGTTGGCGGCGGAGGCGGTGGTGCGTTCTGCGGCTTGGCGGGTTTTAACGGCGGCATGACCAGGTCGCCCTTGTTGCCGCACGCGCTCAACAACGCGGCGGCGGCGCAGACGATGACGACGAAACGGGCGGCGGACATGTCGGAAGTCCCGGTGACAGTTGCGCGAAGTATACGATCAAACCGGCGCGAGATTCGCGTACGCGACGACGAGCCATTTTTGCCCGGCCGATTCGAAATTGACCTGCACGCGCGCATGCGCGCCGGCGCCTTCGGCGTCGATGACCGTGCCTTCGCCGAAACTGGAATGGCGCACGCGCTGACCGAGCTTGAGCGCGGAACCTTCCGCCGCTTCTTCGACGAACCGGCCGGCGTAAAGCGGTCGCGAAACCTGCACACGCGGCCGTACTTCGTGAAGCAATTCGCGCGGCAGTTCGTGCACGAAACGCGATGGCCGGTTGTAGGTTTCAACACCGTGCAGGCGTCGCGTTTCGGCGTACGACAGAATCAGCGTTTCGCGCGCGCGTGTGACACCCACGTACGCGAGACGCCGTTCCTCTTCGAGCCGTCCGGGTTCATCGAGTGAACGCTGGCTCGGAAACAATCCGTCCTCAAGACCGACGAGAAACACGAGGCGGAATTCGAGTCCCTTCGCCGAGTGCAGCGTCATCAGCTGCACGCATTCTTCCCACGCCTCGCCTTGCGACTCGCCGGCTTCGAGCGCGGCGTGCGCGAGGAACGCGGTGAGTTCGGAGAAACCGGCCTCGAGATCCTCGGCGGTACGCTCGAAACGGCTGGCGACGTTGACCAGTTCGTCGAGGTTTTCCACGCGCGACTCGGCGCTGCCGCGCGAATCGGCTTCGTAGAAATCGCGCAAGCCGGTGCGCTGGATGGCGTGATCGATCTGCTCGGACAACGGCATGGGCGCATCGCTGTCGGCGGCGCAGGTTTTCGCCAGGTCTTCGATGAGCTGCACGAAACCCTTCAGCGCGTTCTTGGCGCGCCCGGCCAGTTCGCCGCCGGTCAGTTCCTGCAATGTCGCGTCCCACATCGCAACGTTTTCGCGTCGCGCGCGCTGACGCAGAACATCGAGCGTGCGTTCGCCGATGCCGCGCGTCGGCGTGTTGACGGCGCGTTCAAACGCGGCATCGTCATGACGGTTCGCGACGAGACGCAGATACGCCAGCGCGTCCTTGATTTCGGCACGATCGAAGAATCGCAGTCCGCCGTAAACACGATAGCGGATGTCGTGCTGGATGAGCTGTTCTTCGAAGTTGCGCGATTGCGCGTTCGAACGATACAGAATCGCGCATTCGGTCGCCGCGCCGCCTTCGCGCAGATAGTCGCGGATGCGTTCGATGACAAAACGCGCTTCGTCCTGTTCGTTGTACGCGGCATAAAGCGCGATCGCGGTGCCGGCGTCGCCGGCGGTCCACAGTTTCTTGCCGAGACGCTGCGGATTGTTGGCGATGATCGCGTTCGCCGCCTGCAAAATGTTGCCGGTGGAGCGGTAATTCTGTTCCAGACGAATCGTTTTCGCGCCGGGAAAATCGCGCAGGAAATGTTGCACGTTCTCCACGCGCGCACCGCGCCAGCCGTAGATCGCCTGATCGTCGTCGCCGACCACGAACACGTTGCCGGTTTGTCCGGCGAGCACGCGAATCCACGCGTACTGGATCGTGTTCGTGTCCTGAAATTCGTCGACGAGCAAATGGCGATAGCGTTCGCGGTAATGCGCGAGCAACGCGTCGTCCTTAAGCCACAGTTCGTGCGAACGCAGCAGCAATTCGGCGAAATCGACGACGCCGGAGCGCTGGCACGCATCTTCGTACGCTTGATAAATGTCGACGAGCGTGCGCGTCATCGGATTCGCTTCGCCTTGAAACGCGTCCGGCCGCTTGCCTTCGTCTTTCGCGCTGTTGATGAACCACGCGGCCTGGCGCGGCGGGAAACGCGCATCATCGATGCCGAGCGTCTGCATGATGCGTTTGATCAGGCGTTGCTGATCGTCGGAATCCAGAATCTGAAACGTTTCGGGCAACTTCGCTTCGCGCCAGTGCTGTCGCAAAAGACGATGCGCGATGCCATGAAAGGTACCGATCGTGAGGCCGCGCGTGCCTTGCCGGATCAGGGAATCGCAGCGCGCGCGCATCTCACCCGCCGCTTTGTTGGTGAACGTGACGGCGAGGATCGACCACGGCGATGCGCGTTCGACTTCGAGCAGCCAGCCGATGCGATGCGTGAGCACGCGTGTCTTGCCGGAACCCGCGCCGGCAAGCACGAGGTAATGTCCGATCGGCGCGCTGACGGCCTCGCGTTGCGCCGGATTGAGGTCGTCGAGCAAATACGAAACATCCATCGCGCCATTGTAACGGGCCATCGCAGGTTCATGTCGTGGCGTGCGTGGATGGTTTACGCTCCGACGTTCTCACAGTGCGGTGTGTGATATGCGTAAGGTATGCGCAATGCTGATGGCGGTTGCGTCGAACGCAGCAGCGCAGGACGCGCCGCAGTACACGTTACGTCTCGCGGCCGATGGTTCTTCGGCGGACATGCGCTTGTGTCTGGCGCAGCCACACACAGCAATCGTGTTCGCTGCCGATTCCGCTGACGCCATGCGATTCGTCACAGGCATCGCGCGCACCACCGGCCAGTCCGTCGAGAAAGATTCCGATGGGTGGTCGGCGAAGGATTGGCGCAAGGATGAATGTCTGACGTACCGCGTCGATCTCGATGCGATCGGCGCATCGCACGATACCGATGTCGGATTCCGGCTGGGCGACGATCGCGTCGCGGCACCGCAATTATTTCTGCTGCGTCCCGATGCGCAAGGCAACGCGATGGCCAATGTCTCCGTCGTACTGCCGGACGGATGGAACATATCGGCGCCGTGGGAAGAAACATCGCGCGATGGCAAAAGTATACATTTCCGCGTTCCGAACACCCCGGAGAACTGGTCAGCGAATGTCGCGCTCGGTCATTTCGACGAAGAGCGCATGCCGTTGCCGGGCGGTGTGCTTCGTGTTTCGGTTTTGCACGGCGCGGATGCGGCGCAGCGTGAAAAACTGCATCAATGGTTGTCGCGCGTGACGAAAGCGATCGTGTCGGCATACGGCCGACTTCCGCTGCCCGACGTGCAGGTGTTGGTGTTGCCGATGCCGTCGCATGGACGCGCGGTGATGTTCGGCCAATCGATACGTGGAGAGGGAAATGCGCTGGAGTTGCTCGTCGATCCCGCTCGGCCCGCATCCGAATTCGACGACGATTGGGTCGCGGTGCACGAGCTGAGTCATCTGATGCATCCGTATCTCGGCGACAGTGGCAGCTGGTTGTCGGAAGGATTGGCGACGTATTACCAGAACGTGCTGCGCGCGCGCGCCGGTTTGCTGACGCCGGTTCAAGCGTGGGATCGGCTCAAGGAAG
>CAZZYA010000257.1:0-4699 GCA_964658115.1 uncultured Rudaea sp.
CCCGCGCGGCCGACGCTTCCGACAGGCAATTCGGAAAATAGCGAACGGTGCCGAGCTCGCTGTCGACGAGAGTTTGTGGTTCGTTGAAAAGCATAGAGTCGAGCGCGTTTGCGCGAATCCGCAGTGAGGCATATGAGACGCCCGTCGCGTCTCAGCGCCTGCGCCTAGATGGCGGTTTCTGCGCGAATTTCAATTCCGCAGAAGCGAAAACGCACCGAGTCAGCTTTTCGCTTCGCCTGTCTCGTAAGCGGCGATGGGTGTCGCGCCTCGATCGCGGCTTAGCCACGCGATGGCCAGCGCCCCGCTGAGCAGGCACAAATGAAACGTCATCAACCGCCACAGGATTAGCGCGGTCGCGATCGCCGACGCCGGCACCATGGCGATCAGCGCTGCACTCAAACCCAGTTCCGCTCCGCCGCCACCGGATGGCACGCCGGTCCACAACGCCGCATGCAGAACCAGCGACTGCGACAGCAGAGTCAACGAATATGGCACCGTGTGGCCGAGCAATGCGAGCGCCGCCCACAACACGCCATAGCGCGCCAGCCACTGGACGGCAGTGGTGCCGATCAACATCGCGGTGACTATCGGCGGTCCGGAAAAAAGATAGCGTGAATCAGCGCCGACACTGTCTAGAAATGCGAGCAGCCGATGTTGCTTGTCGCGCAGGCTCGGCCAGCGGCGCGAAAAGATATTGTCGCCGCACAGCCAGCGCACGAAACGCCGATGCATCAGCAGAATGGCGAGCGCGAACACGATCAGCGCCGCACTGCAGATAAACGCCGAGAGCGACAGCGCACGCGGTACGTCCGTCCACAACAACGTGAGCGCCGCGAGTGGTAATGCGATCGCGAAAAAGATGAGGTCGAGAAGCTGATCGATGAACGTCACCGTCGTTGCTGCGCTCATCGAAATGCCGGCGCGCCGCGCGCAATAGACACCCGCCGCGTAACCGCCCAGACCGCCCGGCGTACTGACGAACGCGAAATCGATGGCCAGCGACATCGCGAACGAACGCGTGAACGAAACGCTCGCGCCGAGCCGGCTCAGAAGCAGGTGAAGTTTGATCGCGCGCACCAGCCAGCACACCGCCATCACGGCGAAAAGCATCAGATAGGTTTGCGCGGGAAGATCCCGGATTTCGAGCAACGATTGGCGACCGCCGATCAGCAACGGAACCGCCAGAGAGACGACCATCGCAACAGCAATCAACACGCCGACGCGATGCGACTTCAGCAAACTCTTCGCGTTCATCCCACGTGCTACTTTTCAGTGTCGCTCGCAGAAACCCGCGCGCGCACCGGCGCGTAACGGGTCCCCAGGACGATATCCCACAACGGCGTGGTGACACCGAAATTACAATCCGGATGATGATGATGAACGTGATGATTTGCCGCCCATTTCACGGCAGCGCGGCTGCGGAAGCGAATCGCGTGGATGATCGTGTGCGCCACGCCGTACGCCGCGTAGCCTGTCGCGGTTGCGCCGGCGAGCAGCAACGCCGTGCTCGTCGGCAGCACGAGACTGAGCAAGCCTGCGAGCAGCAACATGGCGATCGGTGGAAGGAAAAACGGCAGCGCGTCAAATCCATGTGGATCGACGTGATGCTTGTCGTGACCTTCGCGCATCGCCGATCGACCGTGATGGAACAGCCAGCGATGGAAGCTGTACTCGATCGCGCTGAATACGAGCAGGCCGAACGCCAGCGTCGCGACAGCAGTCAACAAGCCGAAACGATTTGTATATACACCGCCGGCGAGCAACACGAGGCCGACGGCGACATCGCAAACCAGCCCGGCGTTCGCATTGAACCGCGTGCTCGACAGCCGCGCCAGCGCGCCGGGCAGCGCTGCCACTGATGCGTCGGGAGCCGGAGCTGTGGGGATTTTCATAGGTGTGTTCGCTCGCCATGTCGTCGAGATTCCCGCCAGCATCCTCCCCAAGAGCGCATGGCGTGAAACCGCTGTCGAATTGTAAACCAGAAGTATCGGGCGCCGCGCGTGAAAATGTGCTCGAACGCGCTAGCGCTCGCCTAACGACGGCGACGAGACGAACTGATCGGTCTCGTTGGCCGGTGTGACGATGGCCTGATGCTGGCTGACCGAATTGCCGTCCGTCGCACGCAGCCGTGCGAACACCACCACCGACACCATCGTCATCGCGCCGAGCAGCAGGAACGCCAAATGGATGCCGTGGATCATCTGCGCCGGCAGCAGGTTGAAACGATCGGGAATGAACATCGCCGTCAGCAACGATGCGGCGGCGACACCGAAGCTGATCGACATCTGCTGCGCGGTGCTCGCGATCGTGCTCGCGCCGCTGCTCTCTTCGGTCGTGACATCGGCATAGACGAGCGTGTTCATGCTGGTGTACTGCATCGACGTGAATAGGCCGAAACAGAACACCTGGATCACGATCAGCCACCCCGGCGTCGCCGCGCCGATCGTCGCGAACGAGAGAATCATCGCGCCGAGCAACACCGTGTTCACGATCAAGACGACGCGATAGCCCAACCACGTGAGAATGCGCGGCATTAGCGGTTTCAAGCTCATCGCCGCGAGCGCCTGCGGCACCATCATCAAGCCCGACTGAATCGGCGTCCAGCCCAGACCGATCTGATACAGCAGCGGGAACAGAAACGGAATTCCGCCCACGCCCAACCGCGTGACGAAACTTCCGACCACTGCCGCGAAAAACGTTCGGATGCGAAAAAGTTTCACGCGCAGCAACGGAAATCGCGTGCGCACCGAATTGACGCCGTAACCGACCAGCAGCACGACCGACAACGCGAGCAATCCCAAGATTTCGCGCGTGCTCAGGAAATGTTCGCCGAACACTTCGAGCACATACGACAGCAATGCGATGCCGGTGCCGAACAGCGCAAGTCCGGCGACATCGAGCCGGTGCGGCGTGTCTCCGCGATAGTCCGGCAAATGTCGATACACCATGTACAGGCCGGCCAGGCCGATCGGCACATTGAGGAAAAAAATCACGCTCCAGTGGAAGTAATGAATGATCACGCCACCCGCCACCGGACCGAGCATCGGACCGATCAGGCTCGGCATCGCCACGAAACTCATCACGCGCAAAAGCTGCGATTTCGGAAACGTGCGCACCATAGTCAGTCGCCCGACCGGCACCATCATCGCGCCGCCGAAACCCTGTAGCACGCGGCACGCCACCAACAGATGTATGTTGCGCGACACGCCGCACAACAACGAACCGAGCGTGAAAAATCCGATCGCTGCTGCGAACACGCGCCGCGTGCCGAATCGATCGGCGCTCCAGCCGCTGATCGGGATGAACACCGCGAGGCTCAACGTGTAACTCGCCATCACCGCCTTCATGCTGAGCGGTGCGACATCGAGCGCCTTCGCGATCGCAGGAATAGCGGTGTTGAGAATCGTGGTGTCGAGCGACTGCATGAAAAACGCGACGGCCACCAGCCAAGGCAACAATCGCTTCGCGGTATCGGCGGTCATTCGCTCCATTCCCTTGTAGCGCCGCCAAGAATGCGGCTATCGTCGCGCGATGACAACCGCTTTGGGCGCGACGCGTTCATGCATCGTACAAAAGATACATCGAACAATGCGCAACGTGCGTCGAACGTTGCATCGTTTCGCTGAAAGCTACAACGGAGAAGCACCATGGCGGCAGTTGTCGAACGCGCGGGATCCGTTTTCACGTTTCCGGGAACATCGATCACCGTCAACCGCATGGGCTACGGCGCGATGCGCCTGTCCGGACCCGGCATTTGGGGACCACCGGCCGATCATGCCGCCGCAGTCGCCGTGTTGCGCGAAGCGGTTGAACGTGGCGTCGATCACATCGACACCTCGGATTTCTACGGACCGCACGTCACCAATCGCATCATCCGCGAAGCGCTGCATCCGTATCCCGCCAACCTGACGATCGTCACCAAAATCGGCTTCCGCCGCGGCGACGACAAATCATGGATCGCCGCGCAATCGCGCGACGAGATCGTCAGCGCCGTACACGACAATTTGCGCAATCTCGGTGTCGATGCGCTTGACATCGTCAACCTTCGCGTCGGCGGTGCGCATGGACCAACGGAGACCTCGATCGTCGACCCGCTCATCGTGCTGATCGATCTGAAACGCGAAGGGCTTATCCGAAACATCGGCCTTAGCAATATCACGCCCCGTCAATTCGAAGAGGCGCGTCAGGCGACGGAGATCGTCTGCGTGCAAAATCAATACAACCTCGCGCAGCGCAGCGACGATGCTTTTATCGACGAACTGCGAAATCGTGGCGTGGCTTACGTGCCGTTCTTTCCGCTCGGCGGATTTTCGCCGTTGCAATCGGCAACGCTCGATGACGTCGCCGCGTCGGTCGGGGCGACGCCGATGCAAGTCGCGCTCGCGTGGCTGCTGCAGCGGGCGCCTAATATTCTGCTTATTCCTGGAACTTCGTCGCTGGATCATCTTCGAGAGAATCTTCGCGCGGTCGATCTACAACTTTCCGCCGAGGCTATCGCGCGACTTGATGTGATGCGTTGAGGCACTGGTGCTCTGACTTTAATTCAGACCGCTCGGATTGTTAGTTTTTGACGCAGAGCTTCGTCTGCAAGCAGCGGGTAATTTGCGATGACTGCGCGGTGCGCTTTTTTTTCGAGTACGGCTTCCGCCGCAAGCGGCGGGTAACTTTCGCGGACGTGGCTTATGCGAGAAAACAAAAC
>CAZZYA010000258.1:0-4684 GCA_964658115.1 uncultured Rudaea sp.
AAATCGTTTTTGGTGAGCGCATTCAGCCAGGTCAATCCCGACGAAAACGGTGGTCAGACTGTCACGGCGCGCATGCTGCTCGATAACGGCGTCGCGCGCGTGGACAGCGAGATGGCGTCGCAACCGGCACTGCATGCCGAACTCACCGACCTGTTCGGCAATCTGTATTACGACATCGGCGACGACAAGCGTGCCGAGACGCTGCTGCAACACGCTGCAGAGTTGAGCGAGCACGTCGACGACGATCCCGCGCTGTATCCACAAGCGCTGGCCGATCTCGGACATATGGAACGGCGTCGTGGCGATTATGCGCACGCCTTGGAACATGACGTGGCCGCGCGCGATCGCGCCGAAGCACTCGGGCGTCGCGATATCGCATTGACAGCGCGACGCGAACTCGCGCAGAGCTTGCAGGAAAAAGGAGATTACTCCGCATCGGAAACCGAATTCCGCTCGTTGCTGAAAGACGATATCGCGCTCAACGGCGAAGCCGGCAAGGATGTCGGCGAAGACATGCACGATCTGGCGCTGCTGCTCGATCAGGTCGATCGCCGCGACGAAGCCGAGACGTTGTATCAGCGCGCGCTGGCTCTGAAACGTTCGCAGCATCCCGAGATGAGCACGGCCGTGGCCAGCATGCTCAACGACTATGCGCTGCTGCTGCAGAGCAAAAGCGATTTCGCCGGCGCCGAACGCATGATGCGTGAAGCGATCGCGATCCACACGAAAATCGAAGGCCCTGACAATCAGCAGACCATCGAGTCGATGAACAATCTCGCCACGATTCTCAACGGCGAAGGCCGCATTGACGAATCGATGGTGATCCTGCAAGACGCGCTCGATGCACGCAAGCGGCTGTATGGACCGAATCATCCGTCGGTCGCGACATCGCTCAACAATATCGCGATACCCGAATTCGCGCACGGCAAATTCGAGGACGCGGAAGTTCATCTTCGCGCGGCCATCGACATCTGGACGGCGTCCAAAGGCATCGACAATCCCGACACGGTGCAGGGACTGCGCAATCTCGCCGCCGTGCTGCGCGCGCAGGACAAATATGCCGAAGCCGAGGCGATTGGCAAGCAAGCGCTGGAGGCTGGCCTGAAGCGTTCGCCGGGACCATCGGAGGAAGTCGCCGCTTCGTTGAATGCGCTCGGACGCACGCAGAAACTCGAAGGCAAATACGACGAAGCGATCGCCAACTTTACGAGCGCGCTCGCCGATCTGCGCCTCGCCAAAACCGAAACGACCAACTCCGAAGGTGTGCTTGCGCTGCAAAGCATCGGCGAAACGGAATTGCTGCGAAACAATCCGGTAGCTGCGAAGAAAGTACTTCTCGAGGCCGATTCTATCTCGCAAAAAATATACGGCGACGACAGCCATCATCGCGCCGACATCTGGGTTCCGCTCGGTCGCGCGGAACATCTGCTGGGCAACGATGTGGAAGCGGAGAAACTTTTGCGCAAGTCACTTGCGCTGCGCTTGCCGTTGTTCAAGCCGCCGAACGTGTGGACCGCCGAGGCGCAAGTCGCGCTGGCCGAAGCGTTGAACGCACAACACAAACGTGACGAAGCAAAGTCTCTGGCCGACGATGCCGCGCAAGCACTGCGGACAATGAAGTCGAATGCGTCGAAACAAATGTTGGCGCGCGCGGAGACGGTGCTCGCCAGCAAATAGGACCTGCATACGCTAGCCCGCCGTGTGTTCCGGGTTTCGTTCGCGGCGCGCGCATCGTCGCGTTGATAATGCACGTCGAAATTCTCGCGGACGAAACTCCGAACGGCGGCTGCGGCTGCGATTAGCCGGTTACGCCGGTCGTCGCGGCGTGCGACAATCGGGCCGTTCCGGATCCGAGTAACGACCGTGGCCGACGGCGCCGATATCGAAATCAGCGAAGGCGAATTGATGGCGGCCGTCGATCTGGGATCGAACAGCTTTCATCTCGTCGTCGCACGTTACGAACACGGCGAACCGCGTGTCATCGATCGTCTGCGCGATAGCGTGCGTCTTGCGGCGGGGTTGCGTCCGGACGGATCGCTCGACGATGCCCGCCGTCAGCGCGCGCTGGAATGTCTGGCTCGCTTCGGTCAACGCCTGCGCACGCTGCCGCCGCACCGCGTGCGTGCGGTGGCAACGAACACGGTGCGACGACTGAGCGCTCCGGCAATCTTTCTCGGCGCTGCCGAGGACGAACTCGGGCATCCGATCGAAGTGGTGTCCGGCCGCGAAGAGGGGCGACTTATTTATCTCGGCGTCGCGCATGGCGTGCCGGAATCGCCGGAGCGGCGTCTGGTTATCGACATCGGTGGCGGCAGCACGGAATTCATCATCGGTCAGCATTTCGACGCGCTCGAAAAAGAAAGCCTGCAGATGGGTTGCGTCGCGAGCACGCTGCGTTTCTTCGAGGACGGCAAGCTCAGCGCGAAACGCTGGAAGCAGGCGCAAACCGAAATCGCCGTCGAGCTGCAGCAGTTCGCGGCCGACTATCGCGCTATCGGCTGGGGCGAGACGATCGGTTCATCGGGCACGATCCGCGCGATCGGCGGCATTCTGCAAGAAGCGCATTGGAGCGAAACCGGAATCACGTTGACCGCGATGGAACAGCTGCGCGACACGCTGATCGGTTTCGGTCATATCGACAAGATCAATTTGCCGGGCCTGGCGGAAGAACGCGCGGCGGTGATCGCGGGCGGCGCGGCCATTCTCGAAGCAAGCTTCGCCGCGCTCGATTTGAAAATGATGCGCGTGTGCGAAACCGCGATGCGCGAAGGATTGCTGTACGACATGATCGGCCGCGCCGAACATCGCGATCCGCGCGCGGCAAGCATCGATGCGCTGGCGCAACGCTACGCCGTCGATCGCGCGCACGCGAAACGCGTGGAAAAATCGGCGCTCGCGCTGTTCGATCAAGTCGCGAAGCAATGGCAACTCGGCGGCGCCGAACGCGACTGGCTGTCATGGGCCGCACGCATCCACGAAATAGGATTGGCAATCGCGCACAGTCAGCATCACCTGCACGGCGCTTACATCGTGGAAAATTCGGATCTCGCGGGTTTCGCGCGGCACGAACAACAGGTACTTGCCGCCATCCTGCGCGGCCATCGCCGCAAACCCGACGAAAATATACTGCGCACATTATCCGAGCGACTTCGCCGGCCGACCGCGCGCACCACCGCTTTGCTGCGGCTTGCGGTACTGCTACAACGCAGCCGCTCGGCCGAGCCGCCGCCGTCGATCCAGCTCGGTGCCGACGAGCGAATCTTGCAGATCGGCATACCGCGCCGCTGGCTCGACGCGCATCCGCTCACCCGCGCCGACCTCGATCAGGAACGCGAATACCTTCGGCATTACGACATCAAACTGCACGTCCGCGAAAGCGAACGCCTCGCCGCGGCGTGACCGGAATCGCGCATTCCGCGTATCATTCGCTGTCATTGTTCTAACGGGAGTTTCGATCCATGTTCAAGCGCCTGCTTTGCGTTTTTGCCCTGCTCGCTCCGCTTGCCGTCGCAAGCGCACAGACCCCCGCCAAAGTTTCCGACTCCGCGACGCCGGGTCCGAAAGTGCTGCTGCACACGAACCAAGGCGATATCACCATCGAACTCAATCAGGCCAAGGCGCCGAAATCGGTCGACAACTTTCTGCAGTACGTCAAAGACGGTTTCTACGACGGCACCATTTTTCACCGCGTGATTCCGAAATTTATGGCGCAAGGCGGCGGTTGGACAAAAGACATGCAGCGCAAACGCGCGCGCGCTCCGATACACAACGAAGCCAACAACGGGCTTTCCAACCTACGCGGCACCGTCGCTATGGCGCGCACGAACGATCCGCATTCGGCGTCGGCGGAGTTCTTCGTGAACCTCGTCGACAACAAGCGGCTGGACTATGTGCCCGACCCGAACGGCGGCGCAAATCCGGTGTCGTGGGGTTACGCGGTGTTCGGAAAAGTCGTGAGTGGTATGGACGTAGTCGACAAGATCGCGGCTATCGAAACCGGTCCCGCCGGTCCGTTCCAAGGCGATGTGCCGAAGACCCAGGTCATTATCGAAAAGGCGAGTGTGGTCGAGTAATTCCGACCGCGAATGTCGACGCTTTTCATCTCCGACCTGCATCTCGACGAAAGCCGGCCGGAGATCGTCGACCTGTTCGAACGTTTCCTGGCCGAGGAAGCGCGCCGCGCGAAAGCGCTGTACATCCTCGGCGACTTGTTCGAAAGCTGGATCGGCGACGACGATGATTCACCGCTCGCCCATCGCGTAGCCAACGCGCTACGCGCATTGAGCGATAGCGGTGTTCCGATTTACTTTATGCGCGGCAACCGTGACTTCGTGCTCGGCGAGGATTTCGCGCGCAAGTCTGGAATGACGATCCTCGATGATCCGACGGTCATCGACCTCGACGGCAAACCCGTTCTGCTGATGCATGGCGATACGCTGTGCACGGACGATGTCGAGTATCAGAAATTCCGCAGGCTCATGCACAATCGCTGGTTTCAGCGAATTGCGCTTGCGCTGCCTCTGAACATCCGTCGGCGCATCGCGGGGCGATTACGCGGGCAGAGTCAGAAGCATGTTGAGCGTAAATCCGACGCCATCATGGATGTGAATCAATCAGCGGTCGAGGCCGCCATGCGCGCGCGCGGTGTGGCGTTGCTCATTCATGGACATACGCATAGGCCGGC
>CAZZYA010000259.1:0-3372 GCA_964658115.1 uncultured Rudaea sp.
TTATCTACTGCGATGGCTGGAGTGGGTCGTCTCCGCGCGAGCACGCACGGCGATCCGGCATTTTCTCAAACGCTTGCAGCACGAAGACGCCGTCGAATTCGGTCATCGCATGCTCGATCGCGCGCTCGATCTGCGCGGCATGAGTCTCGATTCGATTTCGTCCGCCGCACTCGACCGATTCCTGAGCGACGCGCGCTACAAGCGCCTCGAAGAACTGCTCGCCGACATCGCGCTCGGCAATCGCATGCCGGATCAAGTCGCCGGGCAACTCGCCGAAACGCTCGGCACCGCACCGCACGCGCAGGCGGAATTGCGCGCATCGGAACAAATTCTCATCACCGGCGCCGAACGCGGCGTGCTCAGTTTCGGCAACTGCTGCTATCCGGTTCCCGGCGACGATATCTTCGGCTATCTCTCGTCCGGTAAAGGCATCGTCGTTCATCGCCTCGATTGTCCGAACGCCCCGGAATATCGCAAAACGCCGGAACGCATCATCGCGATCGGCTGGGATCGCGAAGTCAGCGGCGATTACCGCGCGCGTTTGCGCATCGTCGTCGACAACAAACCCGGTGTCCTCGCGACGGTGGCGGCCGCGATCGCCGAACGCGACTCCAACATCGAAAACGTCGAATATCAGGAACGCGATCAGCAGACTTCGACGTTGATGTTCACCATCGAAGTGCGCAATCGCAAACATCTCGCCGCCGTCATGCGCCGCGTGCGCAACGCGCCCGTCGTGCATGCGGTTTATCGCTATCCTTGATCACCGCGGGTTGCGGCGGCGAGCGGAATTGACTAGCGTTCGTCTTCCTCCTATTCGTCATTCCGATCATGCGTAAAACCATCCACACGGATTCCGCACCGAAAGCCATCGGCCCTTATTCGCAAGCCGTGCGCACCGGCAACACGGTTTATTTCTCCGGCCAGATTCCGCTCGATCCAGGCAACGGCGAACTCGTCACCGGCGACATTTCTTTCCAGACACGCCGTGTGTTCGAAAATCTGAAAGCGGTGTGCGAAGCCACTGGCGGCTCGCTGGCCGGCATCGTGCGCGTCGGCATTTACCTCACCGATCTCGGCAATTTCGCCGTGGTGAACACCGTCATGGCCGAGTATTTCAAGGAACCGTATCCGGCGCGATCGACCATCGGCGTCGCTTCGCTACCGCGCGGAGCGCACGTTGAAATCGACGCCATCCTCCAGCTTGATTGAAGCGCCGAGAAAGCGCGCCAAGCCGTCTGACGCATCGGTCAACGGTCCGACAACCTCAGTCGCGACGTTGCCCGGCGTCGGTCCGGCGCTGCTCGAAATCCTGGATCGCGTTGGCCTCTCGACGTTGCAGGATTTGTGGTTTCATCTGCCGCTGCGCTACGAAGATCGCACATGCATCACTGCCATTCGCGATATGCGTCACGGCGAAAACGCACAAGTCCAAGGCCGCATCGAAGCGATCGAAAAAAGTTTTCGTTACCGACCTCAGTTGCGCATCGCCATCGTCGACGATTCCCGCCAAACGCTCGTGCTCCGCTTTTTCCATTTCAACAACGCACAAGTCAATCAGCTCGCGATCGGGGGAATCCTGCGCGCGTTCGGTGAAGCGCGACTCTCCAAGAACGGGTTCGAGATGGTGCATCCGCAGTATCGGCGTATTGCGGACGCGGATATCGCTGTCGTCGAGGAACGACTGACGCCGGTATATCCGACCACTGAAGGACTTGGCCAATCGCGGCTCGTGTCGCTGATCGGCAATGCACTGAAACGATTGCCCGACGACGACGCGCTCGAACTCATTCCGTCGGAACTGCGCGCAAAGTATACTTTGTCGTCGCTTCGCGCCGCGCTGTTGTACGTGCATCGTCCGCCGCCCGACGCGGATCTGTCCGCGCTCGCCGCAGGCGTGCATTCCAGTCAGCAGCGACTCGCCTTCGAAGAATTGCTCGCGCAGCATCTGAGCCTGAAACGGCTGCGCGCACGCGCGCGAAGCCACGTCGCGCCCGTGCTCGATGGCGGCGGGAAACTGCGCGCGCGATTCCTGAAAAATCTTCCGTTCAAGCCCACCCGCGCGCAACGTCGCGTCGCCACAGAAATCGTCGACGACGTTGCCAGCGACAAGCCGATGCTGCGCCTCGTGCAAGGCGATGTCGGCTCGGGCAAAACCGTTGTCGCCGCGCTTGCCGCGCTGACGGCGATCGAAGCCGGCTATCAAGTCGCGTTGATGGCGCCCACCGAACTTCTGGCCGAGCAGCATTACCGCAATTTCGTCGCGTGGATGAGGCCACTCGGCATCGACGTCGTCTGGCTCGCCGGCAAGCTCAAAGGCAAGGCGCGCACGTCGGCGCTCGCCGCATTGGCGTCAGCGGCGCCGATCGCCATCGGCACGCACGCGCTGATGCAGGAAGGCGTGGAGTTCGCGAAGCTCGGCCTCGTCATCATCGACGAACAGCATCGTTTCGGCGTGCATCAGCGACTTTTGTTGCGCGATAAAGGCCGGCATGGCGATGTCGTGCCGCATCAACTCGTACTTACCGCAACGCCGATTCCGCGCACGCTCGCGATGACCGCCTATGCCGATCTCGATGTATCCGCGATCGACGAACTTCCGCCCGGCCGCACACCGGTGACGACCGTCGCCATCGCCAACGTGCGGCGCGGCGAGGTGATCGAACGCATTCGCGCCGCATGCGTCGACGGCCGCCAAGCGTACTGGGTATGCACGATTATCGAGGAGTCCGAACAACTGCAGGCACAAGCCGCCGAGGCAATCCACGCCGAGCTTTCGCGCGCGCTGACGGAGCATCGCGTCGAACTCGTGCACGGACGTTTGAAACCCGCCGAGAAGCAGCGCGCGATGGAAAATTTCGCTTCGGGCAAGACATCGCTTTTGGTGGCGACGACGGTGATCGAAGTCGGCGTGGATGTGCCGAACGCAAGTTTGATGATCATCGAAAACGCCGAACGCCTCGGCCTGGCGCAACTGCATCAGTTGCGCGGTCGCGTCGGTCGCGGCAGCGCGGCGTCCAGTTGTGTACTTTTATACCAAACGCCGCTGTCGATGATGGCGCGGCAACGTCTGGACGTGTTGCGCGAGACGGGCGACGGTTTCCGCATCGCCGAAAAGGACCTCGAACTGCGAGGTCCGGGCGAAGTGCTCGGCACGCGCCAGACCGGCCAGCTTTCCTTGCGCATCGCCGATCTGAGCCGCGATGCGCATCTGCTGCCCGCCGTGCAGTCCGCTGGCGAGGCGATGCTGCGCGATCATCCGGATCTGAGCGAACGGCTCGTCGCGCGCTGGATCGGCCACGGCGCGCGGTACGCCGGCGCATGAATGCTTGCGGTAGCTCCGCGTCATGACAAAATCCGCGGCATGAGAAA
>CAZZYA010000259.1:3382-4615 GCA_964658115.1 uncultured Rudaea sp.
CCCGGTGTCGACGACGCGCTGGCGATCATGCTCGCGCATCAACACGCCGATGTTGTCGGGCTGAGCATCGCCGCAGGCAATGTCGGACTCGCGCACACGGTTGCGAATGCGCTCAAGCTGGTCGAGGTGATCGGTGCGGAGACGCCGGTGTTCGCCGGTTGCGCCAATCCGCTTGTCTTACCCGCAGCCGACGCGGCGTTCGTGCATGGCAACGACGGTTTCGGCGATACCGGCTACAGCCCGAGTGCGCGACGCGTCGAGCGCGAACACGCGGCCGATGCGATTTTGCGGCTCTCGCACGAACATGCCGGAGAACTCGTGATCGCGTGTATAGCGCCGCTGACCAATCTTGCGCTGGCGCTGCGGCGCGATCCGACGTTGCCGCAACGTATCGCGCAATTGATCGTGATGGGCGGTGCAGTGACCGGCCGCGGCAATACGCATCTCGTGCCGGCGGAGTTCAACATCGGATTCGATCCGGACGCCGCGCACGTGGTGTTTTCACAATGGCCCATGTTCACGCTGGTGGACTGGGAACTCACAGTGCGTCACGGATTGGATTTCGCGATGCTCGATGGATGGCTTGCGGCGAACTCGCACGCAGCGCGTTTCTACGCATCGATTTCGGCGAAAACGCGCACGTGGACAACGCAACGCGGCCGCCCGCGATTGATGGTTGCCGATGCGCTCGCGCTGGCGGTGCTTCTGCAACCGGACATCGTGCGCAAGACGGAAGAGCGCCACGTCGGCATTGAACTGGCCGGCACGCTGACGCGCGGCGCAACGGTGGTCGATTGGGATCGTCGTTTCGAATCGCGCGCCAATGCGCGCATCGTGATGGATGTCGATCAGGCTGGTTTCGAATCGCTGATCGCCGCTACGCTCGCGGGCTGATTTTCCGGAAAATCGGCACGCAGTTCCTCGGCGTTGCGAATCCACACGTCGCGTTGCGGGAAAGCGAGTTCGATGTCGTTCTCGCGGCAGACTTCCACGATGCGGAATTGCAATTCGTTCTGCACATTGCCGCGCTGGGCGACTTCCGCCACGTAAACGCGCAACTCGAAATTCTGCGTGCTGTCACCGAATCCGGTCATCGGGCATGTCGGCGCCGGATCGGCCAGCACCTGCGGATGTGACTTCGCGATCTCGAGCAGGATTTTCTGCGCCTCGCGCGGATCGTTGCGATAGGCGATGCCGATTTTGATGACCAGCCGCGTGGTCGCGTCGGACAGC
>CAZZYA010000260.1:0-4607 GCA_964658115.1 uncultured Rudaea sp.
CGACAGATTTCTCAGGAGTAAATCCTTTCAACGAGTTCGGCGGCATTAAGCCGACGGATATCCGTGCAAGACTTTTCCAAGTAGTTCAATTCCCTTTTGTGTAAATATCCACAATGCGGCACAACACTCGACGTCGAAGATTGGGCTAGCTGCCCATGGTTCGCTTATTTAAGAATTTTCGCGCGACGGTGCGTCAGTGTTTGTGGTCAATCACGCAGGTAGTTCGAGCCCCGCGCGCTCGCCCACAACGAGTTGCAAACACCCAGCGGTCGGCGTATACGAATGTGCGCCTTCTCGCGGCTCGCCGCACGTTTTGTAAGAAACCTGTCGGGGAAAACTTCATCCATCTTCCCTCTTCGTTCGGGAGCATGGGAAGCCGCCCTCCATACCATTTTTCCAGGGGTGTTTATGTCTCGCTGTGCCATAAAGCTGTTGATCGCCAGTTTCATTTTGTTTATTGCAGATCTTGCACAGGCCGCGAGCACCGCCTATCTGTGCATTACCGACTCAGGATATAAGGGAGATTCCACAGCGACGGGGTTTGTCGGTTGTTCCGAGCTTGTCGATTTTGGCCAGACGGGGTTTATCGACGGCAATGCGCCCATCGCACGGGATGTAAAGCTGGACAAGTCTTACGACAGCATGTCAAACCCATTGCGCACCGCCATGGTCAATCAAACAATGCTGCGCGAAGTAAAGATCCGCATCACCGAATCAAATGGCCAGGGCGGCACGGCGGAGTTTTTTGACGTGAGGTTGCTCAATGCTCACGTGGATTCGACCGTAACGTCGTGGAGCTCGGACGGCGTGACAAGTCCGACCGAGACTGTCGGATTTAGTGCGGCGAACATCGAGGTTAAATACTACCCGCGTAACGCAGACACCGGAGCGTTGGGAACGCCCGTATCAACGTGCTGGAATGTGGCTGCCAACACAGCGACGAATAGCACTTGCCAGTGATGCGCTCCGTTTGCCGCATCGGGCGTTGGTTGGTGGCAACACTGCTGCTGGCTAGCGCATTCCCGGCGATCGGCGGCTCACATTTGATTCTCAGCGAGTCGACGGTCGACACCCTTCAACTGGAGCCGTTGCAGACCCTTCCTGATTTCACCACCATTTCGCCCGCATCGGTGTACGGACTCACTGTCGCCCCATCGGCCGTCAGCGACACGTTCGTGTACCAGCCGAACATGCAGACTCTTATCAATCTGTCCGATCTGCCGCCCGACGAGCGCGCCGACTACGTTTGCACCCGCAAGCCCGTCGACCAATACGACTCGGGGCTAAGCCACGGCTTCGTGCCGGCGACAACGCAATCCAATACCGAGTACGTGCAAGGAGCGGCACGACTGCGTTGGATCGATCGTGATCCTGAACCAGTGCGGTGCTCGGGGTCGCCTATCATGGTCATCTCCCGCAGCGCGGTCGATTTCGGCATAGTGGCCGGTGGCACAATGGCCAATGCGGAAGTGGAAATTGGGAACGCGGGCACTGCCGCGCTCCTTGTTGGAGCACTCACACTATCGTCCGGTCCATTCTCGATTACTGACGATCAATGCAGCGGCGCGACGCTGGACGCCGGCGACGTGTGCACGTTCTCCGTTGAGTTCAGTCCGGCTTCAACAGCCGCTGTGACCAAAGGACTCGCCGTGCGTAGCAACGATCCATTGCGGCTGACAAGAACGCTGCTGCTTGCCGGTGGATACTTCAACGACCTTATCTTTGCCGACAGTTTCGACGGAATCTTCTAGCGTTTCATAACGCATATGGACTCCAAAAAGGACATTCAGTCGAATTTTTGTGACCGTGTAAAAATGGTTTCGTGCGGTTGCACCCTGCTCTCGGCGAAACGATAAGAATCAAAAGGAATGTTGACCAGACAGAACAGTCTGTCGCAGCGAAACAGTTCTCGACCGCCGCGTAAATCGTTCAGTTTATGTAGGCCATCGGCGTCGGTCGCCGAGCAGAATTTCTGAATCGCGGCAGCGACGAGTCCGCCGGCATTCTATTTGCAGTCGGTTCGCGATTTCAGCGATCAAGGGATTCCATGAAACTCGCGTCCGGTATTTTGCGTTCTCTTCGAGTGTCGCCGTTGGCCGCCTGCATAGCCATCGCGTGCGTCGGCAACGCCGTCGCAAGCGATGGTTCGACGACCTCGTCCGCTCGCCTGCCCTTTACGGGCAGCCTTGTTGCCAGCACCGTTCCGGTAACGAGTTGCGCCGATGACGGTTCACCGGGAACCTTGCGCAGTCTTCTGCTCACGGCTAGCGATAGCGATACGCTCGATCTGTCCGGGCTGAACTGCGTCGACAGCAAGATCACGCTTACCCAGGGCCAACTCGTCGTACGTACTCCTTACCTGCGATTGCAGGGTCCTACGCCGATTCCGTCGGGTCCGGCATTGACGATTGACGCTGGCGGTACTAGTCGAGCGCTGTACGTCACTGGCTTCCGCGTTGAGCTGGATAGCCTGGGCATAGCTAACGGCAACGTTACCGTGACAGACGACACCGCCAAGGGCGGATGTATTTTGGCAACAAGCGACCTGACGATTAGCAACTCGTCAGTACACGACTGCAGTGCGACAGCCGCTTATGCGTTCGGCGGAGGCATTTATAGCTACGGCCGAGTGAGTCTATTTAACAGTTCGGTTACCGGGTCCAGTGCGACGAGCGAAGCCACGCCCACACTCTCGCTCTATGCAGCTGCCGTCGGTGGCGGTATAGCAAGTCGATATGTTTATACGTCGAACAGCGTCATCAGCGGCAACAAAGCGACGTTGAGCGCCAATTTAAGCAGCAGCCAATTGCTGAATTCGCGAGCATTCGGCGGCGGCATAGCCATCATCGGTGATTCGACGAGCGCCGGCAGCAACCTCATTATGTCATCGTCGATAAGCGGCAATATGGTGAAAGGATCGCCAGGGCTGGGCGGAGGGATATTTGCAGTTGAATACGGATCGTCGCAGTACCTCTACGTGATTAGTTCAACGCTGTCCAATAACACCGCGTATCGTGGAGGGGCGATCACCTTGAAGAACAATGTCATAACCGGGGAAATCTTCAATTCAACGATTGCAGGAAATTACGGTTATTCGGCGGGCGGAATCGATGCCGACGCTGCGCAGGCCTTGACGATCGCCAACAGCACGATCGCGTTCAACCGATCGGCTTACAGTACCGCTGGAGTCATCGCGCCAAGCACCATGACGTTCACCATGCAGAGTTCGATTTTGGCTAATAACACAACGTATGAGCCAACGACTCACGGCATGGATCTCGGAGTTACGTTCTCGACCGCATTCGTGGTGGCGGGAAAAAACAACCTTGTCATGTCGCACGACTCGAATATTGGCTTTGCGAATACGCCCATGACGTCGGATCCACTACTGATGCCTCTCGCCAACTACGGAGGTAACATCCAGACGCTTGCGCTGAGCGATGGAAGTCCGGCGATCAATGCCGGGAACGATATCCAGGGATTTCCCTACGACGAACGCGGACCAGGATTTCCTAGAGTCTACGGCGGGCGAGCCGACATTGGCGCCTATGAAAATAATGGCGTGCTCGATCGCATTTTCGCAGACGGATTCGAGTGACCTCGAGATTCGAATTCGGCAAGGTGCATTCGACCGACCCTCACGTGTGGCATGATCCCCCGGCGAACAGGAGGGCGTGATATGTCGCTGGAAAAATGCCCCGAATGCGGCGGCCAGGTGAGTACGAAGGCGCGTGCGTGTCCGCACTGCGGCGCTCCGCGAATGCCGCACGCAATGTTGGCATTTGCGATCGTTACGCTCGTCGCCTTGGTCGGCGCCGGGGTTGCGCTGTTCATGGCGACGCCACGCCACTGATCTGGAACGATACGGGTGGATGAGTGCGCGTTTCCGACAGATCGCACCGTCCACGCTCTCGGCGATCTGCGTCGTCAGCTTCGTTATTTGGCCCGTCATGCATCCGATCGAAATGCTTGCCGGGTTGGTGCTCGCTCGTGAGGCCATCAACTCGTTACGAGTCAGCACGCACTTCAATAGAAAATTGGGGCGGCGGATTCGCGCGTCGTGCGCATGCGTTATCAGCAACGTTGCGCAACGTCCCAACTTTCGGAATCACGGCGCTAACCGAAACCGGAATATGTGATGTCGGGCTGAAGAGACGCCGTGAGGATCGCATGTGCCCTGGCCACAGTTCTTAGGATCACGAGCTGAATACGCATCACTAAACTCAGGATTGTCATGCCACCTGCGCGCATTCGTCGACGAGAACTCGGCGGCTACAACCCCATCGCTGACCGCTTTCAAAATCCGACGATAACGCCGGTGAATGGTTCGCGCTCACTCCCTGGAACGAGCACGTCAACGATTACCTTAGGACAGACGCGTCGCTGACGCTGTCGACCGCAACACTGCGGTGTTGAGTCGCCTGCATACGGCACTGCGCGGACCGACGAACCGCAACGAACGTCTTGTCTATGCGAGGCGGTAGGATCCGACGCGCTGACTATTAATCAGTCTGCGGAACGGAGTCGTTCCAAACTTGCAAGAAATGTCTAATGTCCGCAGCCTGCTGCGCATTCTCTCGGCGACCGCTTTCCTTAAGCAACGTGAA
>CAZZYA010000261.1:0-4582 GCA_964658115.1 uncultured Rudaea sp.
CGCGGTGCAGGACAGCGCCGGTGCGGAAGCCTACACACGCGCCGGCGACTTGCGTGTCACCGAAAACGGACAACTCACCACGTCGCGCGGCAACGCCGTACTCAGCGACAACGGTCCGATTACCGTGCCGCCGAACCAGAGCGTGAACATCGCGCCGGATGGAACGGTGTCGATCGTGCCGCAAGGACAAACCCCCGACGTGCAAGCGAATGTAGGACGCATCCGCACCGTGCAGCTCGATGGCAAGGAACTCGCGCGCGGCGAAGACGGACTCATGCATCAAAGCAAACCCGGCGATCCGCCGGCGTCGCTGTCCGGCAATGTTTTGACGCCGGGCGCGATTGAAGGCAGCAACGTCAACGCATCCGAAGCGCTGATCGACATGATTTCGCTGTCGCGCCAATTCGATCTTCAAGTACAGGTCTTGCATAACAACGATGACAACGCAAAAGCGGCGTCGTCGCTGCTGAAACTCTCGACATAACGGGGCAGGACCATGAATCAGGCACTGTGGGTTGCGAAGACGGGACTGGATGCGCAGCAAACGCGCATGACGGTCATCTCCAACAACCTGGCGAACGCGAACACGACCGGCTTCAAGAGCGATCGCGCGAGCTTTCAGGATTTGATGTATCAGAATCTGCGTCAGCCCGGCGGCGCGAGTTCGCAGCAAACGCAATTACCATCCGGGCTGACGGTCGGCACCGGCGTGCATGTCGTCTCGACGCAAAAACAATTCACCGAAGGCAATCTGCAGCAGACCGGCAACGCGCTCGATCTCGCCATCAACGGCCGTGGTTTCTTTCAGGTGTTGATGCCCGACGGCACCACGTCGTATACACGTGACGGCAGCTTCCAGCTCAACGCGACCGGACAACTCGTCACGTCCGCCGGTTACACCGTGCAGCCCGGCATCCAGATTCCCGCGTCCGCGCAAAGCATCACGATTGGTTCCGACGGAACCGTATCGGTGCAAGTCGCCGGAACCACGAATCCAGTGCAAGTCGGCACGCTCACGCTCACCGATTTCATCAACCCCGCCGGGCTGCAATCCAGCGGACAGAATTTGTATACCGAAACCGCATCGAGCGGACCCGCGCAGCAAGCCGCGCCCGGATTGTCCGGCATGGGCACGCTGACGCAAGGGTCCACCGAAAGTTCGAACGTCAACGTGGTCGAACAGCTCGTCGACATGATCGAAACGCAACGCGCCTACGAGATGAACTCGAAGGCGATCTCGACCGTCGACGACATGCTCAGCCATCTCACCAACAACATGGGATGAAGCATTCCGTGAAACGACTTCTCGCCTCCATCGTTTTCGTTTTCCTCGGCGGTTGCGCCGCGGTGAAACAGATCAATCCGCCGCCGCCGCATTTTCCGCCGACGGAACCGCAGGTCTATCAAACGCAAACCACGGCGGGCGCGATCTATCGTCCGGAAGCCGATCTCGCGCTGTTCCAGGATCAGCGCGCGCACGGCCCCGGCGACTTGATCACGATCGTTCTTTCCGAAAAAACCAATGCGACGACGAGTGCATCGACCGATACGTCGAAGAAATCCGACATGGACATGTCCGTGGGTTCGCTGTTCGGCGGCAAGAAAAGCATCGCCAACAAACTGCTCGGCGGACAAGGCTCGAGCTCGCGCGATTTCAGTGGCAGCGGCGATTCCAAACAAAGCAATGAGCTCGACGGCAACCTGACCGTCACCGTCGCCGGACGTTTGCCGAACGGCAATCTGCAAGTACGCGGCGAAAAATGGATTCGCCTGAATCAAGGCAACGAATACATCCAGATCGAAGGCATCATCCGCCCGGCGGACATCGCGCCCGACAACAGCATTCCATCGAGCCGCGTGGCCGACGCGCACATCGCCTACGGCGGACGCGGTGCCCTCGCCGACAGCAATGTGATGGGCTGGCTGTCGAAGTTCTTCAACTCCGCTTATTACCCGATGTGAGCATGAAGATGTGTCGTCTCCTGACCCTGCTCGCCTGTCTGATCAGCATCCCGTTCGCGCACGCCGAACGGATCAAGGATCTTGCGCAGGTCGCCGGTGTCCGCAGCAATCCGCTGATCGGCTACGGTCTGGTCGTCGGACTCGATGGTTCCGGCGATCAAACGAGTCAGGCGCCATTCGCCGTGCAGAGTTTGCGCACGATGCTGTCGCAGCTCGGCGTGACGGTGCCGGCGAACGTGAACCCGCAACTGAAGAATGTCGCGGCCGTCGCCGTGCAAGCCGATTTGCCTGCGTTCGCGAAACCCGGCCAGCCCATCGACGTCACTGTTTCTTCCATCGGCAACGCAGGCAGTCTGCGCGGCGGCGCGTTGCTGATGACACCGTTGCGCGGATCGGATGGACAGGTTTACGCCATCGCGCAAGGCAATCTGATTGTGGGCGGTCTGGGCGCGAGCGGCAAAGACGGATCGCGCATCGTGGTCAACGTGCCGAGCGCCGGACGCATTCCGAATGGCGCGACGGTCGAACGCGCCGTCGCGAGTGGGCCCGCGCCGAGCGGCGACGAAGTCATGCTGAATTTGCACACCGCCGATTTCACGACGACGCAGCACATGGTCGAAGCACTGAATCGCGCACTCGGTCCCGAAGCAGCGCGTCCGATCGATGCGGTCACGGTCGCGGTGAAAGCACCGTTCGATCCGGGTGCGCGCGTGAGCTTCATCGCGAAAGTGGAAAACATCGAACTCGAACCGGGCGACGCGCCGGCCAAAGTCGTCATCAATGCACGCACCGGCACCATCGTGATCGGCGCGCACGTTCGCGTGATGCCGGCGGCGGTCGCGCACGGTTCGCTCGTGGTGACGATCGCTGAACACACCGGCGTCAGCCAGCCCAACGCATTCAGTCAGGGCGGAACGACGCAGGTCGTGCCGAATTCCGACGTCAAGGTTCAGCAGGATTCCTCGCGCATGTTCCTTTTCAACGGCGGTGTTTCGCTGGAGGAAATCGTGCGCGCCGTCAATCAGGTCGGCGCGGCGCCGGGCGATCTCGTGGCAATTCTCGAGGCGCTCAAGCAAGCCGGTTCGTTGCGCGCCGAGCTCGAAGTCATCTGATGAATCCCGCCCTCGCCAAGCTCAACGCGAATGCATCGGATTTGCCGAGTTCGGCGAATTTGAATTCGTTGCGTGCGGCGGCGGCGCAGAAAGATCCCGCCGCGATCGACGCGACGGCGCGCAAATTCGAAAGCCTGTTCGCGCAGCAACTCGTCAAGACGATGCGCGATGCGAGCGGCAGCGACGCCATGTTTCCCGGCGACTCGAAAACGTATCGCGATCTGTATGACCGCGAAGTCGCGAATCGATTGTCGCAAGGCCGTGGGCTGGGCATGCAGGCGATGATCCGCAAATCGCTTGGCGGTACGCCGGACGCGCTAGCATCGGCGAAATCCGCGACATCGACGTCGATCACACGTCCAAAAAGTTCGGCGATGTCGCTGGCGCAATACACCCGCGCGCTTCCGCCGCGTCATGTGGCATCGCCGATGTCCACGAGCGCGCGCAATGCGAGCGCGGTCTCGACAACGAACGCAGCGACGCGTTCAGCGCCCGCTGCGAGCGCGACGCCCGTCGCGGCACGCAGCGTGCCTGTTTCCGCCATAAGCAGTTCAACAACCGTCTCGCAAGGTTCGGGGCGTCCCTCGCTCGCAACGAGCGACGTCGCCCCTACGTCGTCGCACGGCGCCCCGAACCGTCCTCTTTCGCAGGAAGATTTCGTCACCCAAGTGTGGCCGCATGCGCAACGCGCTGCCGCCGCGCTCGGCGTTTCGCCGCAGGCACTCGTGGCGCAGGCCGCATTGGAAAGCGGCTGGGGCAAACATGTGAGCGGCGACAACAACCTTTTCGGTATCAAGGCGGGATCGTCGTGGACGGGCGCGACGAAGTCGCTGTCGACGAGCGAATTCAGCAACGGCGCGATGCACCGCGAAACGGCCACCTTCCGCAGTTACGCGTCCGTCGGCGACAGTTTCGACGACTACGTGAAGATGCTCAAGACGAGTCCGCGCTACGCCGCCGCGCTCGGTACGGGCTACGACACGCAACGCTTCGCCGGAGCGCTGCAGAAGGCCGGCTACGCAACCGATCCGAATTACGCCGCCAAGATTTCTTCGATCGCGCACGGCTCGATGATCGCCGCCGTGCTTCAGAAATCCGGCGACGGGTCGCTACTGGCAAGCAGGTGACGTATGACTGACATCCTTGCAACCGGTACTTCCGCCCTGCTCGCTTTCCAGCGCGCGATGGCGACGATCAGCAATAACGTGGCGAACGCTAACACGCCTGGCTACAGCCGGCAGCAAGTTGTGCTCGCCGCAAAACCCGGACAATTCCAGGGTTATGGTTTCGTCGGCACCGGTGTGGACGTTACGACCGTGCAGCGCATGGTCAACACGATGCTGACCGGCCAGTTGCAGCAGAGCAGCAGCGAGATGGGTCGACTCACCTCGCTCGACGGTCTCGCCGATTCGGTCGCGCAGTATTTTTTCGGCAGCAGCACCGGCATCGCGCAACCGATGTCGAATTTCTTCGACGCCTTGCAAGCGGTGTCGAGCAACCCGACCTCC
>CAZZYA010000262.1:0-4539 GCA_964658115.1 uncultured Rudaea sp.
GGAACGTTTCGACGTGGGTATGGAGGACAAGATGAGCAAATGCTTATTCGTCGCGGGACTTCTCCTCGTGTCATGCCTGGCCGAATCAGGCGCTGCTGCCCAATCTGCGGCTCTGAAGTCTCCGAGCGAATTCGCAAAGGTTGCTGATCCCATCGAACGTTCGCGTGCGCTATTTCTTGAGGCCGGCAAAGTGATACAGAGTCCGCGTTGCCAGAATTGCCATCCGAACGGCGAGCGCCCAACCCAGGGCGATGACATGCATCCGCACCTGCCGCTGGTCGTTCGCGGCGCCGACGACCACGGTGCTATCGCAATGCGTTGCAACACGTGCCATCAATCGTCGAACTTTGAGCCGGCGGGTGTGCCGGGAGCACCGAAGTGGCACATCGCGCCGATCGAAATGGCGTGGCAGGGCAAGTCACTCGGGCAAATCTGCGAGCAAATCAAAGATCCCGCGCGCAACGGCAAACGTACGCTTTCAGCGATTCACGATCATATGGCCCATGATGAACTGGTGGGGTGGGGCTGGCATCCGGGCGGAACGCGCACGCCGGCGCCCGGCACGCAGGAACGGTTTGGCGAGTTGATCGATGCGTGGATACAGAGCGGTGCGGCTTGTCCGGCACCTTGAACTAAGTTTTTGCCACGGGAGCGCTTCCAGTGTCTGCAATCTCAATCAACGTCAATGGTCACGTACACGAAGTTGAGGCCGAATCCGATACGCCGCTGTTGTGGGTGATCAGAGACGACATCGGTCTGACAGGCACCAAGTTCGGCTGCGGCATCGCGCAGTGCGGTGCGTGCACCGTGCACCTGGACGGCGAGCCCGCGCGCTCTTGCGTCACGCCGGTAGCGGCAATCGCACAGCGAAAAGTGACGACGATCGAAGGATTGCAATCGCGAACCGCAAAGGCAGTACAAAAAGCGTGGGTCGATTTGGATGTAGCGCAATGCGGCTACTGCCAGTCAGGGCAGATCATGTCGGCAACCGCATTGCTCGAGCAAAACCCGAAGCCAAGTGACACCGATATCGATCATGCGTTGGCCGGCAACATTTGTCGCTGCGCTACCTATGTTCGCATCCGCGCTGCGATCCATGCCGCGGCTAGTCAGTTGTCGGCCTGAGGAGCAAACCATGCACCCATTGATGCAGAGATTTTCGGATCAGCAAGAAAGCGAGCGTGACAGGCAGGCGCGCGCGTCTCTCGTTACTTCTAACGTGGCGTTGCCGACCGTTTCCGCAACCGGTGCTGTGACCAGACGTCATGTATTGAAGGCCGGCGTTGCGGGCGGCTTGATCGTGGCAATCGGTGGCTGGACGACGCGAGCGGCGCAAGCTGCAGAACAAGGCATCGAAGGCGGCGCGGCAAAGGCTGTCTTCGAGCCCAACCAGTTTGTGAGCGTGGGTACCGACAACATCGTCACCATCGTCAACAAGCATCATGAAATGGGACAAGGCAACACGACTGGCCTGGCGACACTCGCGGCCGATGAACTCGATGCTGACTGGTCGTTGGTGCGTACCGAATACGCAGCAGCGGATATAAAGCTGTATGCGAATCTTGCGTTCGGGATGCAGGGTACTGGCGGGTCTTCCGCCATCGCCAATTCCTACTTGCAGTACCGCGCCGCAGGCGCTACCGCGCGTGCGATGCTCGTCAGCGCGGCAGCCGAAGCGTGGAAGGTTCCTGCAGCAGAAATTCAAACCAGTAACAGTATTTTGAGTCACGCTTCCGGCAAGCGCGCAACGTATGGCGAAATGGCTTCGGCGGCGTCAAAGCAAATACCGCCGACCAATCCGCCGCTGAAGTCGCCCGCTCAGTTCACACTGATGGGACGGGAGCATGCAACACCGCGCGTCGACTCTCCATCGAAGTGCAATGGCACAGCGGTATATACAGCAGACATAAAGCTTCCCGGCATGCTCACTGCGGTCATCGCGTTCCCACCATCCTTCGGCGCAAAGATGGTGTCGTTCGATGCGTCCGCGGCGACGAAGGTCAAGGGTGTTACGGACGTCGTCGCAATTCCCGAAGGCGTCGCCGTCGTTGGGCGGAGCACGTGGGCAGCTCAGCAAGGTCGTCGTGCGCTCAAAGTGATTTGGGATGAGTCGGCCGGCGCACAGTTAGACTCCGACGCGCTCCTTACCCGATACAAGTCGCTTGCCGACCAGCCAGGCACTCCATTCGCGAAACCGGCCGCCCCATCTGCGCTGGCGCAGTCGACGACAACGACCGTCGAAGCCGTCTACGAATTTCCGTTCCTCGCGCACGCGCCGATGGAGCCACAAAGTTGCGTGGCGTGGCTGCACGACGGCAAGCTCGAAACCTGGGCTGGGCATCAGTTCCCGACATTCGATCATCAAGCCGCGGCGAAAGCCGCCAGCCTGCCGCTTGAAAAAGTGAAGCTCCACTCGCTGATCTCCGGCGGAAGTTTCGGCCGCCGCGCCAACGCTTACAGTGATTTCACGGTCGCCGCCGTCAACGTAGCCGTCGCTATCAAAGGACGCGCGCCCGTCCGATTGCAATACACGCGGGAGGACGACACGGGTGCAGCACTTTATCGTCCGATGGTCGTGCATTCGGTTCGTGTCGGAATCGACGGTGCAGGCAAAGTGACGTCGTGGAAGCACGGTGTCGTCACGCAATCAATCATGGCCGGCACAGCGATGTCCAAGATGATCAAGGATGACGTTGACCCGACTTCGGTGGAAGGCGTGTTCCCTTCGTCCTACGAACTGCCAATGCTCGATGGCCAATTGCATTCTCCCGTTTTGCCGGTACGGCCGCTCTGGTGGCGCTCGGTCGGCAACACGCACACCGCCTACGTCATGGAAACGATGGTCGACAAACTCGCACGCGCGGCTAACCAGGACCCGCTCGCCTACCGACTTGCACTGCTCAAAAAGGATTCGCGTGGCGCCGGCGTGCTCAAACTCGTGGCCGAAAAATCGAATTGGGGCAAAACCATGCCCGAGAACTCGGCGCAGGGCATCGCGGTGCACGAGTGTTTCGGTACAACGGTGGCTCAGGTCGCCGAAGTGACACTTACGAACGGCAAAGTTCGTGTCGATCGCGTCTTCTGCGCCGTCGACTGCGGCGTCGCTGTCAACCCTGACGTGATCAAAGCGCAAATGGAAGGATGTATCGGATTCGCTCTTGGCGCGCTTTACTACGGCGAGATCGAATTGAAAGCAGGCCGGGCCGTGCAGCGCAATTTCGATCAGTACAAGGCGTTGCGGATATACGAAATGCCTGCCATCGAGGTTTTCATCTTACCCAGCACGGCACCGCCGACGGGTGTGGGCGAGCCGGGTGTTCCTCCGCTCGGACCGGCCGTTGCCAACGCGATCGTGCGCGCAGGTGGCCCCGTTGTGTTGCGCTTGCCGCTCACGCGCGCCGCACTTGTGAGCGCCTAAAAGCTGCGTATTCCGTCGCGCACGCGCATCGCCGCCGTCTCTTGCAAGTCGAGCGGAGAATATTTGCCGCAGTCGTTCTCCGAAATTTCTTGTCATTTGCGCGCGTCGTGCGTTTAGCCGTTCAGACGCCAGCCACCTGACGGCACCTACGCTGCGCGTCCACAATGAGAAGGAGTTCAGCATGAACAACGACAAGAAAGTCGGCAGCGAAAACAGAGATCCGATCTCCGGCGCGACGGGCGCTCATCCGGTCGGCACAGGCGTCGGCGCCGCACTCGGCGGCGCGGCGGCAGGCGCGGCGGCGGGTACCGTGGTTGGGCCCGTGGGTACGGTCGTGGGTGCCGCGGTCGGTGCAGTGGCTGGCGGACTATTCGGCAAGGGCGTCGCGGAGGGGATTGGTCCTACCGTCGAAGATACGTATTGGCGCAGCAACTATGCGTCCCGTCCGTACGTCACGACGGGTAAATCGTACGAGCACTATCAGCCTGCCTACAAATACGGCTGGGAGTCGCGTGCGAAACTCGGTGGCAAGTCGTGGGATCAATCGCAAGATGCACTTCGCAAACAGTGGAACGAGCATCCCGCCTCTCGTCATCTCGAGTGGGACGCCGCGTCGCCAGCTATTCGTGATGCGTGGGACCGCGGTGGATCCAAAGCATAGACCCGAAGTACCGTTCTTCGTCACCTTGCTCAGATAGTTGACGACGAAACGAAGCCCCGCAGATGCGGGGCTTTTTTTTGTTACAACCACACCAGGGTAGCAACGATTAGCGTTGGCGATGTCTCACTTTCGGAGAAACGGCGTTTAAGAAAACAAGGCATCACTGCCTCGCACGTTGGCGCGGAGGCGACCGTGCGCATCGCTGAATCTTGAGGTATCGCCATGACGAATCCGACGCCCGTCCGCTCGCTCGCGCGACGCCGTGAACATTTAGCGGGGTGCGTCGCGACGGCTTTCGTTATCGCGTCACCATTCGCCTGCGCCACAAGTCTCGTTTCCAATTGCAATGACAGCGGCGATGGAAGCCTGCGCAGTGCGCTGGACAACAGCGCAGAGGCGACATCGTCGATATGACGGGCTTGACGTCTGCCAGTCCGGGATGCAGTTCGAGCACCATTTC
>CAZZYA010000263.1:0-4386 GCA_964658115.1 uncultured Rudaea sp.
GTCTAAGTGCGTTACGCTGTCGGCCTCCTCTCGAGGCCGACAGATATGAAGCACCGTTCTTCGTTTGGTCAGCACACGCTCGACCGCGAATGCTTCGTATCGCGTGAGGTTTTCGCACTGGAACACGAACGAATTTTCTTTCGATCGTGGCTGCTCGCTGGCCATGTTTCGCAGCTCGCCAGTGTCGGCGATTATTTCCTGTACGAACTCGAAAACGAAAGCGTGATCGTGTTGCGCGATCAGGGCGGCGCGATCCGCGCTTTCCACAATCATTGTCGCCATCGCGGCAGCCGGCTCTGCCGCGAGGCGCACGGCACCATCGGCAATGCGCTTGTCTGTCCTTATCACGCGTGGAGTTACAGCCTCGATGGCACATTACGCAACGTGCCCGCGATGAGCGAAGTGCCGAATTTCGATGCCGCCAACTATCCGCTGCACGCCGTCGCGCTAACCGAATGGGAGGGTTTCCTTTTCCTCAACTTCGCGGAACAGCCACAGCCGTTCGAGCAGGCGCTGCCCGGTCTGGTGGGTCGCTTCCGTCAGTGGCAGACACCCGAACTGCGCGCGGCGGAACGACGCGTCTACGACGTCGACGCCAACTGGAAAATGTTCGTGCACAATTTCAGCGAGTGCTACCACTGTCCGCTGGCGCATCCGCAACTGAACAAACTGACGCCGTTTCGCAATTCGGAGAACGATCTCGACGAAGGCAGCGTGCTCGGCGGCCCGATGTGGATGAGCAACCGCGAAGGCAGCATGACAACGAGCGGCGAACGCTGCGCGACGCCGTTCGCGCGCCTGACCGCCGAAGAGCGCGCCCGCGTATACTATTACACATTGTTTCCCGGGGCGTTTCTCTCGTTCCATCCGGACTACGTGATGGTGCATCGTCTTGTGCCGCTCGCCATCGACAAAACGCGCATCGTCTGCGAGTGGTATTTCCATCCCGACGCGATGGCCGCATCCGGCTTCGATCCGTCGCCCGCCGTAGAATTCTGGGACACGACCAACCGCCAGGATTGGGATTTGTGCGTGAACGCGTATCGCGGCGTCATCTCGCGCGCATGGGAAGCCGGTCCGTACTCTGATTTGGAAAGCCAGCTCGCCGCGTTCGACCGCCAGTATCTGAACGCGATGTACAGCGACGACGCGCCCTCGACCATGCAGCCGCTGCGCAGCGCCTGATCGCACTTCACTACAAAGGAATGGATATGGAATATCGCTTGCTCGGCCGCTCCGGACTGAAAGTTCCGGCCTTGAGTTTCGGCACCGGCACGTTCGGCGGCGTCGGCGCGATGTTCGCGAAGTGGGGCACGACCGACACGACCGAAGCGAAACGTCTCGTCGATATCTGTCTCGACGCAGGCATTAATTTTTTCGATACGGCGGATATCTATTCGGCAGGCGCATCGGAGGAAATTCTCGGGCAGTCGCTCAAAGGCCGCCGCGAACGGGCGCTGATCTCGACGAAAGCGACCTTCACGACCGGCAAAGGCCCGAACGACAAAGGCTCGTCGCGTTTTCATCTCGTCGAAGCGTTGGACGCTAGCTTGAAACGTCTGGGCACTGATCATGTCGACATCTACTTCATGCATGGCTTCGACGCGCTCACGCCGGTCGACGAAACCCTGCGCGCGCTCGACGATTTCGTGCGCAGCGGAAAAGTGCGTTACATCGGCTGCTCGAATTTTTCCGGCTGGCACGTCATGAAATCGCTCGCGACGTCCGAACGTTACGGCCTCGCGCGATACGTCGCTTATCAAGGCTATTACTCGCTCATCGGCCGCGATTACGAATGGGAACTGATGCCGCTCGCGCTCGAACAAGGTGTCGCGACGATGGTGTGGAGCCCGCTTGGCTGGGGCAGACTGACCGGCAAGATGCGCCGGGGTCAGGCGGCTGACTCCGGCCGCATCAAAGAAGGTGGCGCAGAAGGCGGCCCGGTCGTCGACGACGACTATTTGTATACCGTGATCGACGCGCTCGATTCCGTCGCCAAGGACACCGGCAAGACGGTGCCGCAGATCGCGCTCAACTGGCTTCTGCAGCGGCCGACGGTCGCCAATATGGTCGTCGGCGCGCGCAACGAAGAGCAGCTTCGCGGCAATCTCGGTGCGCTCGGCTGGACGCTCGATGCCGAGCACATCCGTCGCCTCGACGAAGCGAGCCGCCGCACGCCGGTGTATCCGTACTGGCATCAGCGCGATTTCAGCGAACGCAATCCGAAACCCACGCAATGGTAGGCGGCATGTGCCATCGGTTGATGGACGTCTAGCCGTCCGAATCCTACCATCGTCATCCGATCGTTGATCAAGGAGTCTCACGTGAAATCATCGCTACGCGTCGACGTGTTGTCGGTCGCCATCCTGCTTTCGCTGGCCGCATCCGCCTTCGCCGCCGACAAGGCGGGTGCGCCGATGTTCGATGCCCAGCGCATGTCCGACGAGGACAAGACGCTCGCATCCGACGAGTTCGAAGGCCGCGGTCCGGATACGCCGGGCGAAACGAAAACGATCGCCTACGTCACCGGGCAGTTGAAGGACGCCGGCGTGCAACCCGCAGGCGATCTTACTAACGGACAGCGCGCGTGGACGCAGGACGTGCCGCTAGCGCGTTCGGAAATCGCCGGCGCACCGGATCTGTCGATCACGGAAAAAGGTGCCGCACGCAAACTCACGCAGGGCGACGACATTTCCGTGCGCGCGTCGATGGATGGATCGAAGACGGTTTCGCTGAAGGACGTGCCACTGGTCTTCTGCGGCTACGGAGTCAAAGCGCCCGAGCGCAAGTGGGACGACTTCAAGGGCGTCGATCTGCACGGCAAGATCATGGTGGTGCTGGTCAACGACCCCGACTACGAAACCGGCGTCGGCGATTTCGGCGGAAAAGCGGAAACGTATTACGGCCGCTGGACTTACAAATACGAAGAAGGCGCAAGGCAAGGCGCGGCGGGCGTGTTCGTGATCCACGAAACCGGACCGGCGTCATACGGCTGGCAGACGGTGCGCAATTCCAACACGAACGCGATGTTCGACATCGTGCGTGACGATCCGAAAGCGGTGCACACAACGGTCGAAGCCTGGATTCAGCGCGATCTCGCCGTCGATCTGTTCAAGAAAGCCGGACTCGATTTCGAAGCGCTGAAGAAACAAGCGCAAACGCGCGCGTTCAAACCCGTTACGCTGAAAGACACGACGTTCTCCGCGAATTTCAACGTCGAACAAAAACAGATCGTGTCGCACAACATCGTCGGCAAAGTCGAAGGCAGCAAGCGACCTGACGAATACGTGATCTACACCGCGCACTGGGATCATCTGGGCATCGGACCGCCGGATACGAAAGGCGACAAAATATACAATGGCGCCATCGACAACGCGACCGGCACCATGGCGCTGATCGAACTCGCGCGTGCGTTCGCGCATGGGCCGAAACCGGACCGCACCGTGTTGTTCCTCAACGTGACGGCCGAAGAAAAAGGTCTGCTCGGTTCGGAATATTACGCGGCGAAACCGTTGTATCCGCTGGCGAAAACGGTTGCCGATATCAACATGGATGCGCTCGATCCGATCGGCCCGGCGAAAAACTGGTCGCAGTCGGGTAGTGCTAAATCCGAATTGCTCGATCTCGTCATCGCAGACGCGAAAGCGGGCGGACTCTATTTCTCGGACGACGCGCATCCTGAAAGCGGCAGTTTCTTCCGCTCCGATCATTTCTCATTCGCCAAACGCGGCGTGCCGGCGTTGTCGTTCGAATCGGGGAACGATTTGGTCAACGGCGGGAAATCGGCCGGCGAAGCGCAAAGCAAGGAATATATCGCGCATCACTACCATCAACCCGCCGACGAATGGCAGGCGAGCTGGACATTCGCCGGCATGCAGCACGACCTCGGCATCCTTTATAAAGTGGGCGCGGACTTGGCGGACTCGACGAAGTGGCCGAACTGGACGCAGGATTCGGAATTCCGCGCCACGCGCGACGCGACAGCGTCGGAACGCAACTAGTTTTAGCCGGCGCGAAAGAGCAGCGCGACCGGCAAGCGTGACAGGATTTCGGCGACGGACAACATACCGCTCGTCGCCGTGATCTCGCCGCCGTTGAACACATCGGCGAACGTGCCGTCGTCAAGCGCGAGGACCGTGTCGTCCCAGGCGGATTTGTCGATCAACGGCGTCGACAATGCGTTGCTCGCCAGCGAATTCGGCCAGCGTGAGGCAACGCAAACGAGACGCGCGCCTTCAAGACGCCGCTCGAACGCGATGGCATGCGCTGCCCGCGTACCGCTGACGGTGAGCGGTGAGTAATCGCCGGACGCGTACAGCGCCGGCCATTCCGCGCGATGGCGCAACACGCGCGCGATGAGTTGTTGCTTGAGCGCACCGTCGCGCC
>CAZZYA010000264.1:0-4307 GCA_964658115.1 uncultured Rudaea sp.
CTTTTTTGCTCTTGAGCAAGCTTCCGCCACATGCGGTGGGTGACTTTTTGCTAGCGGCAAAAGTCTCCAAAAGCATCTTTTGTTTTCCTCGTTTGCCATTCGTTCGCTTCGGATTGGCAACCAATTTTAAGTGCTGCGACAATAACAACGATCCCTTCTTTTCGAACGTAGCAACAACAGGTCTACTCGGCCGGCGTGTGATCAACTAAGGAGCGAACGATGGCGACCAAAAAATCAACCAAACCGGCACCGGCAAGAAAGACCGATCGAAAGGACGGTGACGTGGGCGTCGACAAGAGCGGCCACTTCGCGCCGAAAACGGCAAAGAAGAAAAAATAATCGCGAAAGTGGATTCGAATCGCTATCGATTCGAACCCACGCCGCAATCAAGCTTTTGCGCGCGCCGGCAATCGCCAGTTGGGCCGCGGGAAATGGCACGTGTATCCGTTCGGATACTTTTCCAGATAATCCTGATGTTCCGGTTCGGCTTCCCAGAAATCGCCCGCCGCAGATACTTCCGTTACCACTTTGCCGGGCCATATCCCAGACGCGTCGACGTCGTCGATCGTGTCTTCGGCGATCTTTTCCTGCTCCGGCGTCGTGTAAAAAATGGCTGAGCGATAACTCGCGCCAAGATCGTTGCCCTGACGGTCGCGCGTGCTCGGATCGTGAATCTGGAAAAAGAATTCCAGCAAATCGCGATAGCTGATTTTCTCCGGATCGAACGTGATTTCTATCGCTTCGGCGTGCGTGCCGTGATTGCGGTACGTCGCATTTTTCACGTCACCGCCCGAATAGCCGACGCGTGTGGAAATCACGCCGGATTTTTTGCGAATGAGATCTTGCATCCCCCAGAAACATCCGCCGGCGAGTACTGCGCGTTCGGTGCTCATCGTACATCCTCCACCTGATCCAGATAATCGCCATACCCTTTCGCCGCCATCTCTTCGCGCGGAATGAATTTCAGCGACGCGGAATTGATGCAATAGCGCAGCCCGCCGCGATCGCGCGGACCGTCGTCGAATACGTGGCCGAGATGACTGTCGCCATGCGTGGAGCGCACCTCAGTGCGGATCATGCCGTGCGTTCCATCGCGCAATTCCTGCACGTGCGCCGAATCGATCGGCTTGGTGAAACTCGGCCAGCCGCAACCGGATTCGAATTTGTCAGACGACGCGAACAACGGCTCGCCCGAGACGATATCCACATAAATTCCCGCTTTCTTGTTGTCGAGATATTCGCCCGTGCCCGGACGTTCCGTCGCGCTTTCCTGCGTGACGGCGTACTGCATCGGATTGAGGGCCGAAACGGCCTCGGCCGTTTTCTGATATTTCGCCATGACGTACTCCTGTGGTGGCGGCCGTGGTGACGACAATGTCGACGATTCGTGAAGACCGATTCTACCGCCGCGAAAAGGAGTACTGAATGTGGGGCTCGGCGGCGCGCAATCAACGCCGCCGCGCGTTCATTGCGCCGCTAATTTCGGAGCGACATTGGCGACGCGAACGTTCTGTCCGGAATTCAGCCGCTCCGCGCCGCGGACGACGAGTCGGTCGCCCGCCGACAACGCGCCGCGTACTTCGACTTTGTCGCCGGCAGCGCTGCTCGCGATCACCTCGATTTTTTCCGCGATGTTGTCGGCACGCACGCGCATGACGTAGGTCTGATCCTGACGTTGCACGATCGCGTCGCGCGGCACGGTGAGCGAAGTGTCGCCCGAATCCTCTGGCAGCGCGACATCCACCGCGCTTCCTACCAGCGCGAAATCGCCGGGTAGCGCTACGCGCAATTCGAATTGCCGCGCATGTTCGTCGCCGACCGGTACCACGGCGCGTACATCGGCCGGTTGCTCGCTGCCCGTCGCGCGCACCGTCACGTTCGAACCGGCGCGCACTTTGCCGGCGAGCGCGAGCGGCGCCTGCACGCGCGCTTCGATGTGATTCGTATCGACCAGATGCGCGATCATCGCGCCGATCTGCAGATATTCGCCGCGCTGCGCGAATCGTTCGGTGACGACGCCGGAAAACGGCGCGCGCACGTCCGCGAGTTCGATGTCGTGTTCAATCTGATGCAATTGTGCACGCGAGTGCGCGAACGACTGCGCGTTGCTTTCGAGAGTTGCGCGCGCTTCATCGATCTGCGACTTGGCGATCGTGCTGGACGATTCGAGTTTTTCCAGCCGCCGAAGCTGCGTGTCGGACAGCGCACGTTGCGCCTCGGCACGACGCACGTCGGCCTGGATTTCCTCGCGGCGCAGACGCAACGCCTGATCGTCGAGCTTGGCCAATCGCTCGCCCGCTTTCACACGCGTGCCGACTTCAGCGACGAATTCGAGCCGGCCCGCTTCGGCGCTGGCGATTTTCGCATCGTCACGGCTGACCACGCTGCCCGGCACCCAGCGCGTTGGCGCGAGCTTCGCCGAAACCGCTTGCGCGACTTCCACGACGGCGGCCGGCGCGCGCTCTTCGGCGAAGCACGGCGTCGACAGGTAACCGAGTATCGCCGATGCCACGGCAAAGAAAGCCGCGCGCCAGTTCAAACGTGAAATTGTATACATATTCATCCTTTGCTTACATTTCCCAAATCATCAGGCGGCTTCTGCTTCGTGCGCGATCGCGCGCGGTCGCTGCCCGCGCGGCGGCGCGGCGGCTTCACGTTGCTGCGGCGCGAACCACAGCCGCATCAGGCTTGGCAAAAGCAGCAGAGAAAAGACCAGGCTGACCACGACACCGCCGACATTCACGGCCGCTAGCCCGCGATAAATCACGCTGCCCGGTCCCGGATTCACCGCCATCGGCAACGCACCCAGCGCGCCGGTGAGTGTGCTGGCGAGGATCGCGCGCAATCGCTGGTTGAGCGACAGGCGAATCGCGTCGTCGAGACTCGCGCCGTTTTCCTGCGCGGTGCGTGTGAGATCGACAAGCAGGATCGCGTGATTGACAACCACACCGACCATCATGATGAAGCCGATCATCGACAACAGGTCCAGCGGCTGGAAGGCGAACAGGCCCAGCACGCGCAGACCGAGCATGCCGCCGATCAGCGCGAGCGGGACCGTCAGCACGATCACCATCGCGTGGCGCAGCGACTTGAACATTGCGCCCATCAACAGCAACAGCACGAACAACGCGAGGAGGAAGTTGGTGCCGATCGTTGCGACGATATGATCGAGCCGGTCCGCGCTGCCGGCGAGACGAACCGTACCGTCGGGCAATTGCTGGCGCAGGGTCGGCACGACGTCGCTGTCGATGGTCTTCAGTGCATCTTCGAGCGCGAGCGTGGCGGGCGGGTCCATCGTCAGCGTGACGGTGCGGCGATGATCGAGCCGGCGGATCTGCGTCGGACCCAGCACGGTTTGCAGCGTGACCATGTCGCCCAACGGCATGATGCGTCCGCTCGGTGTCATCATCGGAATCTGCGCGAGCTGTTCGGGCGTGTCGCCGCCGGACGCGCGCAGGATGATCGGCACGCGCTGTTCGCCATCGAAATATTCGCCGAGCCAGGCACCGTCGGCCATCGTCTGCACGATGCTACCGAGCGTGGCGCGATCCCAACCCGCTTCGGCGATGCGGCGATCGTCGGGTTGTGCGTGCAGTTCGAGCTGCGCGGCATCGGTCGGCGGAAATGCCTGCACGTTTGCGCCGGGGAATTTCTTTTCGAGAAGCTGACGGCCGGCTTCGGCCACTTTGTATAATTTTGTACTATCCTCGCCTTGCAGGTGTATCGAGACCGAACGCGCCGAACCTCCGAAACCGCCGAACAGATTGCCTTCCTCGACGAACACGCGCGTATCCGGGAAATCGACGGCGACCTGATCGCGCACGAGTTTCTCCAGATCGCCGATGCGTTTCTCGTCGACAACGCGCGCACCGATGGTGCCGCCGCCCGGCCACAGCAGCACGTACCAGTTTTTCAGTTGCGGTTCTTTCGTGCCATCCATGTACGGCTTCATGCGCGCGAGGATTTTCGGCACGATTTCCTTGTCGACGACATCCGGCGCCATGCCCGGCGGAAAGTTGAAATACGCGTCGATCGCGGCGCGCTTGACCGGCGGCAAATAGTCCAGACGCGGCTTGAACGCGAACGTCAGTGCGAGCGGCAATACCAGCAAGGCAGCAACCCAACCCAACTGTTTCGGGCGCGTGTCGGTCAGCGCCATGATTTTGTCGGTGAGCCACGGCCAACCGTCGCCGTAACCGGATTTGAGTTTTTTCGCTTTGAGCCAGCCGGCCGCCGCCGGCAACACGGTGATCGCGACGATCACCGAGATCGCCACCGCAATCGAAATCGTGAGTGCGAGGTCGGCA
>CAZZYA010000265.1:0-4218 GCA_964658115.1 uncultured Rudaea sp.
AGGGTGGGATTCGAACCCACGTTACGGCAAAACCGTAAACCGGATTTCGAATCCGGCGCATTCGACCACTCTGCCACCTCTCCGGCTAGGGCGCATCGAAGGGCGCGAATATTACGGGGCGCAGAAGCAATACACAACCCGTCGGGAACTTCGCTGCGTTTTGAGCGGACGAAGGCGGTAATAAGCGGTACGAAACGCCGCGGTCGATTCGACGCGGAATTGCAAACTTCCTTTGTGCGAGCCAACCATGCCTAATATCGGTCAAGTTCTCCGCGACGAAATCGCCCGCATCAGCCGGCGTGAAACCCGCAAGCAGTCCTCTGCGTTGCAACGCGCGTCCGCATCGTATCGGCGCGACATCGCCGCACTCAAACGCGAGATCGCAACGCTGCGGCGCGACTTGAAGAAAGCGCCGTCGTCGCGAACCGTCGCCGCCGAGGCGCCGTCGAATTCCGGAAAGCTTCGCTTTCGTGCCGATGGATTCCGTACGATGCGCCGTCGCCTCGGACTGTCCGCCTCGCAAATGGGCAAGCTGCTCGGCGTCAGCGAGCAGTCGATCTACAACTGGGAAACGAAAACCGCGACGCCGCGGAGTTCGCACCTGCCAACCATTGCGCGCCTTCGATCATTGGGAAAACGCGAAGTACAGCAAATGCTTTAACGCGATTCGCGATCTTTCCACGCACCGAACGGATGCGCGGCAAGTTCCGAATTGAGATAGCGGGTGTCGTTCGTCACTTCGAGACCGATCCATGACGGTGAAGCGTACGGCTGATCTTCGCGATCGAGTTCGACTTCGGCGACGACGAGCCCTGTGTTGGCGCCGCCGAATTCGTCGACTTCCCAGCGCGTGCCGTCCACGTCGATGACGCGCCGCGTTTTCTCGATCGAGTGGGTGCAAAGCTTGAGTAATTCGACGGCGTCGGCCGTGGGAATCGCGTACTCGAACTCGGAACGTTTGAGCGTGCCGGCGCCAGCCTTGATAGTGAGTGTCGCCTTGTCGCCGGCGAGCCGAACGCGCACACTGAGTTCGCGTTCGCGCGCGAGATAGCCCTGCGTGATCGAAACGCCGGCGTGACGACGCCACGCATCGCCCTGCACGAGAAACTTGCGCTCGATTTCAGTGCCCATCGTCGCGGCCCGACGTCGCTATGAATGCGGCGGACTTCTGATCGAAAAGTTCTTCGGCCTTCGCGAGCGCTTTCCGCTGCAGTTTCTTTTGCCGCTCCTCGATGCGAAGCAGCCAGCGTTTGTCGTTCGATTTCGAATGACCGTCGAGCCGCTCGATGCGGCCACGCAACACGGCCAGATCGTGATCCTCGCCTAGCCAGGAAACTATCCGTCGCGCGTGCTCGTGCGCGTGATGATATTCGGACACATCGATCACTTCGAGCGCCACGCGCAGATACTTTGCCTGCTTGCGTAGCTCGTGACGTCGAGCCGCTGAATCCTTTTTACGCGCGCGTGCGAGTGCGCGACGGCCCTTGCGATAAATCCGGCGCAAACCGTCGGTGCTCGCGGAGGCATCGCCGGACGTGGCAATAGCGAGCGAATCGCGCGCCCGCGCGATCAATTCTTTGCAACGCGCGCGGGCGTCGGTCATGTCGAACGTGTGCCGAGCTTGTGAGTGCTCGGCATAAAGTGCCGATTCGATCCGTGCGCTCGACAGCCGTGCGCCGTGTTCGAAATTGTGGAAAAGTTGCAATTGGGAATGGCTGTCACGCAATGGCGAAAGAAGCCGGCCCGCGTCGCGCAGGGCCTCGTTTCGGCGGCGGAACGTTTCATCCGTCATCGCGGTGCGGATCAGGCGCAATCCTGCGCGCGATTTCTTGAGCGATCGTCGCGCGTCGTGCACGTTCTGGTCCGAAACGGTTTCGCCGGCCAGCGTCTGGAACGCCGCGCGCAGTTCGTCGTCGATGAACGCGCTGGTTCGTGTGGTGAGGTTGTGGATGGGGACTGCGGCGCGGGGCATAGATACTCCAACGCTCAAGTGTAGGCGAAGCGATGGCAAAGCGCCCTTCAGCGCGCGGACAGCCACGCCGTATCAGAATCAGGTTTCACCCAAGGAGATGGACCATGGCACACGCCAACGGATCGGACAAAGTGCTCTCGGACGACCCTGAAACTTTCGCGCATGACGTGCAACGCGGCGCGGCGCGCGTACTCGATGCGGCCGGCAAAGGCGCCAAGCGCGTGAGCAGGGAAATCAAACCAGGCGTTCGTGGGCGCGTCAAGGATGCGCTGACCAGCGCCGATCCCGAAACCGCACTGGCTGGAATTATCCGCGATTATCCGTGGACGTCGCTCGCCGTCGTTGCGGTTGGCAGCGCATTGCTGGCGCGAACGTTGTTTCGTTTGCGTTGACGCGAAGTCCTTGCCTGCGCTGGTGCGACTGCTAGCATAAGCGCGTCGTTTTCGCAGGCAAGGCAATGCTCGATCCTATAGCCGACTCGCGCGCAAGGCGCGAGCTGTGGTTGTTCCTGTTGTTTGCCATGGTGATTCTCGGCGCGGGCATCGGGCTGCGCGATCCGTGGCCGTCGGACGAACCACGCTTCACCCTCGCCGCCAAACAGATGGTCGAGAGCGGCGACTGGCTCTTTCCACATCGCGGCACCGAACTTTATTCCGACAAACCGCCGGTGCTTTTCTGGACAGAAGCCGCCGGTTACGAAGTCACGCGATCGTGGCGCGTTGCGTTTCTACTTCCGTCGCTGCTCAGCGCGCTCGGTGTGCTGTGGCTCACGTACGATCTCGGTCGACGTTTCTGGAATCATCGCGCCGGTCTGTATGCGTCGATCGCCGTGTTGTTCGCGTTCCAGTTCATGTATCAGATGAAACGCGCACAGATCGATCCGCTCGTCACGGGATGGATCACGCTTGCGAACTGGGGATTGCTCATCCATTTCCTGCGCGGTCCGAACTGGCGGGTTTATTGGCTCGCGTGTTTCGCAGCGGGACTCGGCGTGATTACCAAAGGCGTGGGTATCCTCGCTTTCCTGATGTTCGTTCCGTACCTGTTCGCGCGCCTTCGCGGTTGGGATGTCACGCGCACATCGCATAGTGCGCTGCGCTGGTTCGGTGGCCTGGCTGCTTTCCTGTTGCCGATCCTTGCCTGGGCCGGTGCGGTCGTGCTGGTTGCGAAGGCGCGCGGCGAGCCGCAGTACGCGGCGTACGTCAATGATCTTTTCTTCCATCAGACCGCCGATCGTTACGCGCGATCATGGGCGCATCCGCAACCGTGGTGGTATTTCATTCCGATCGTCGTGTTCAACTGGTTTCCGATGTCGCTATTTTATGTCGGCGCGCTGCCACGCTGGTGGCGCGATCTGAAACTGCATGAGGCGCGCGTGATGCTTCCGCTCGTCTGGACACTGATGACGATCGTGTTTTTCAGCATTCCGCACGGCAAACGCGATGTGTATGTCATTCCGTGCATCCCGATGATGGCGCTGGCGCTGGCGCCGTACCTCGAATCGATCGCCGCGACGCGCTGGATGCGCACGTTCGCGTTCGCATTCGTGCTCGTGGGCGGTGTGTTTTTCGTCGGTGCGGGTGTGTGGACGATGCAAGGTCACTCCGCCGCGTTCGAAGACATGCTGCGCCGGCGCGAACTCGAAGATCTGGCGCAAACCGTGTGGGGCATGATCTTCGTCATCGGCGCGGCATTCCTGGCGGCGGCCGCGATTTTTCGACCGCGTCGTGGCGTGCATGCCCTGCTCGCCAGCATTGCGGCGTTCTGGCTCGTGTGGAGTTTTTGGGCGTATCCGGTCCTCAACGATTCGAGTTCGTCCGCTGGCGTGATGCGACGCGCGCGCGCGATGGCCGGCGCGGATTCGCCGATCGGATTGGTCGCGTGGAAGGAGCAAAATCTGCTGATGGCCGAAGGCCCGGTGCAGGATTTCGGTTTCAATCGCGCGTGGAATAAACAATACGCCGCGGCAATCCAGTGGCTTGGCGAAGATTCCAGTCACCGCCGCATTTTCATCCTCGACGAAGCGATGGGCGATTGCGTCGACAAAGCGAAAGCACAGCGCGTCGGCGAGGCGAACCGGCGCGAATGGTGGCTGTTCGGCAACGATGCCGTCGTTCCCGGCTGTACACCCGCGTCGCCGCAAGACGAAGAGGAAAGCAAGGACGGCGCGTGATCAGCTCGACGGTGCGACCGCCGCTCTTCGACTTCTCCGCACGTCGCCTCCTCTTCGCGGGCGGATTCGTGCT
>CAZZYA010000266.1:0-4208 GCA_964658115.1 uncultured Rudaea sp.
CGTGGCGGCACTTCCACAACCGCTCACCAGTGTGATGCCGCTTTTCGCCAACGCTGCGCCCGACTCGCCCGCAAGATCGTAAGCGGGCGTACCGGGCTCGGCGCTCCCCAGCACGCAGACTTGCGGTTTTCTATGGCAAACGATCGTCATCGGCGCGCGATCACTTCTTGTGCGCGTCTTGTATTTCCTTGGCCAGCTGATCCGCTTTGTATACTTTTTCCAGCGCCTCGACTATCGCACCGCTGTGCACCGAGACGGTGCGGTTGACGCGTTCGTCGAACCAGAAATCGCCGCCGAGCGATTCGATGTTGCCGTCGAAAACAAGACCGACGATTTCGCCGTTGCGATTGATCATCGGACTGCCCGAGTTGCCGCCGATGATGTCGTTGGTGGTGACGAAATTCATGCGCTGCTTCATGTCGAGCGATCCCTTCGCATCGAGCCACGATTTCGGCAGCGCGAACGGTTCGGCGCCCGTCGCGTGCGCGAATGTGCCGGCGATGTCGGTGAACGGTTTGATCCACGTGCCCAGTTCTTCCCAGCCTTTGACTTCGCCGAACGAGAAGCGCTGCGTAAACGTCGCGTCCGGATAGACGCTGGTGCCGTATTTCTCGAAACGCGCGGCGGCAATGAGTTCTGAATTCTTGTCGATTACGGATTCGACTTCGTTTTCCAAACGCTTGCGCGTCGCACGCGCATCCGGATCGATGTTGCGCGCCATCACGATGAACGGATCATCGGATTTCGCGATCGCATCCGCGCCGCCGTCCCACAGCGCCTTGCGCACGGCGACATCGGCGAGTTTGGTGCCGGAAATCAAACGATCGGCGAGCTGCTGCGGCGATTCGTTGCCGAGCACTTTGCGCACGAACGCATTATCCGTACCGAGCCATTCGCGCATCTTCGTGAGCGACAAGCCGAGTTTCACTTTTTCGAAATCCGGATAGAGCGGCGCGGTGGAAAACAATTGCTGCGTAAGGCTCGGCAAACGCGAATCGGCGAACTCGCGCAACCGCTCGCCATTCGATTTCTTGCGTTCGTCGGCGCCGCGCACCAGCGCGCGTGCGATGGTGAAATATTTGGTGTTGAAACTGCTGCGGCCTTCTTCGAACTGATAGGGCAATTCCAGGTTGCGATAAATGGTTTCGGCATGCGCGATGTTGTCCCACGCCGCGCCGTATTTTTCCTTGCGCGCCGGATCCGCGTTGACGTAATCGCGCAGCTCGGCTTCCTGTTTGCGCTTGAGGTTGAATACCTCCGGATCCTGCAGCGCTTCGAGTCGGCCCTTGAACGCCTTGAAAGAATTTTCGATGCCGAAGATGTCGCTTTCCGCGACACGTGAGTTCTCCGCACTTTCGGCGCGGAACCGTTCGATCACGCCACGCATTTCGGCCAGACGCAGTAATGCATGCGGCGTATCGAGATCGCGCGCGGTTTCGAGTTGCGCGATGGTGAGCTGGCGATCGGTGCCGCCCGGATTGCCGACGACGATCGTCAGTTCGTTTTCGTCCGCCCCGCTTTTCGAGAACGGAAAGAAATCGACGACCTTGGCCGGTTTGCCTTTTTCGTACGCGCGCAGCACGCCCATATCGAGGTCGTAGCGCGGGAAATTGAAATTGTCCGGATCGCCGCCGAAGAACGCCATCGCGAATTCCGGCGCGAAGACGAGACGCACATCCTGATAGCGATGGTATTTGTATACATCATAAATGCCGCCGTGATAAAGACTTACGACATCGCAACGCGTGCCGTCGGCATCGTTGCCGGCGCATTCCTTCTCGAGCGCCGACTTCACGGATTTCTCGGCTTTCGAATAGTCTTCGCCGGATTTTCCTTCCACCGCCTGTTTCACGCGCTGCGTGACATCGGTGATGGAATCGAGTCGGTTGAGTTCGATTTCGGGACATTTGATTTCGTCTTTCTCATCCTTCGCGAGAAAGCCCGACGCGATGAAATCTTTTTGCGCGGTCGAAAGCTGCATGACGCAGGAATTGACGCAGTGATGATTGGTCAGCACCAATCCGTTCGGCGAAACGAACGATCCGGAACAGCCGCCGGCAAGACGCAGCGCGGCTTTCTGCGCATGCTCGACCCATTGCTTCGTCGGTGTGAATTTATATTTCGACTGCAACTCCTTCGTCGGCAGATTGTCGGGCGTCCACATCCCCTCGCCCGCATACGCGCTGGCGCACACGGCGAGCGCGGTGGCGGAAATGATCGCGATGATCTTCATCGATAGCCTCTTTTCAGAAAATGGGAATTATTTCGCGACGGTTTTCGTCGCTGCAATCGGCGGTGCGTTTTTCACGTAGGTGTCGAACCACTTGAGCATCTCGGCGACGAGCTGTTCGTTGGATTCCAACGCCGTGTACCAGTGTGGTTCGTGTGGCAGCATGACCAAGCGCGTCGTGCCGCCGTTGCCGCGTATCGCTTGATACAGCTTGCGCGCCTGCACCGGTTCGGTGCCGGGATTCGCGTCGTCTTCGCCGTGCACGATCAGCAACGGCAATTTTATTTTGTCGGCGAAGAAAAACGGCGACGCCTGCAGGTATACATTCTGCGCCGACCATACCGAACGACGTTCGCTCTGGAAACCGAACGGCGTCAGAGTTTTGTTGTAAGACCCACTGGTTGCAACTCCCGCGCGGAACAGATCGGTATGCGCGATCAGGTTCGCCGTCATCAGTGCGCCGTGACTGTGACCGGTCACGCCGATTCGATTGCGGTCGACGACGCCAGTTTCGACGGCCGCGTCCACCGCCGCTTGCGCATCGGCGACGAGTTGGTCCAGATACGTGTCGTACGCGGTTTTCGGGTCGCCCACGATCGGAAACGCGGCGTCGTCGATCACCGCGTAGCCGGCGAGCAGCATCAATCGGTAGTACGGCAATCGCGTGAACGATTGCTGCGAGCCGGTGACTTGTCCGGCCTGCTTGCTGTCGGCGTAGTCGAGCGGATACGCGTAAAGAACGGCGGGCACGCGCGTGCCTTCCCGATAATTCGGCGGCGTGTACAGCGTGAAAGAAAGATCCACGCCGTCCTTGCGTTTGTAGTTGACGAGTTTCTTCTTGATCTGGCGCACGATCGGCGTCGGATCCGCTATTTGGGTGATCTGCTGCGAGGTCGTGGCGAATTGCGCTTCACCCTGATCGGCGTTGGTCGCTTTGTTGCCGAGTTTGCGCAGAAACGCATTGGGCGGATCGTTGATCGATTCGTGCCACGTTAGAAATTGATTTGACGGACCGTTGAACGCGATGAAGCGTTCGTAGGCGTTCGCGTCGCTACGGAACAGACGTTCGGTGGCGAGCGTTTTCAGATCGAGTCGATCGAGAAACGGACGATCCCCTTGCGCCGATCCGCCCTGCCCGCGCAGATAAACCGCATCGCCGTCTTGCCGCACGACGTAAACGCCGCTGGGCAACGCGCGATAGACGAACGAACCCGGATTCTTGTAGTGCTCGTCGGTCGATAAATCCCACAGCACGCGCGGTTTCTGTTTCGGGTCGTCGACATTGACGATGGCGGTATGACGCCAGTGCCGGTTTTGATCGACGTCGGTGAGAAACGCCACGCTCGGCGTCGAGGTCCATGAGATTCCGATGAAGCGTTGCTGCGTGCGCCCGATTTCCTGCGGTTTCGCGGTGAACGGCGCGCGCTGCATCATGATCTTGTCGCGATTCGGTACCGAAACTTTCCAGTCGCCTTTGTCGAGCGCTTCGGCCCAGATTAATGTCGCCGGATCGGTCGCGCGCCAGTCGAAATCGCGCGGACCTTCCTGCACGCCGTGCACCGGCACGCGGTCGGTCAGCGGAATCGATGCGATCACTTTCTGCGTGTCGCGCGCGAGATCGAACACGACGACTTCGTTCGGAAAGCGTTCGTACGTCACTGCATACGAATACGGCCGCTTGATCGATTCGACCATCGCATGCTGGCCGTCGGGCGAGGCGCTGACGCCGCCGAAAACGCCGGGTTTGCCGATGCGTTTCACGTTGCCCGTGTTCGCATCGACGACGGCGAGTTGCGTCGTTCCGTAATAGTCGAAAAGATCTTCGTCGTGTTTGCTGGACAGCGTATCGCGCGCTTCGTAGGTGCTGCTTTCTCCCGTCGAGCCGACGGATTCTTGAATGTCCGGTCCGAACGGCACGCTCGATTCAGTGGGCGGCGCACCGAGATCGTCAGGCACGGTCTTGACCAGCAGTGATTCT
>CAZZYA010000267.1:0-4131 GCA_964658115.1 uncultured Rudaea sp.
ATCAGATGCGATAGCATCAGATGAGGAGGTGATTCATGCGCACAACCCTTGATGTCGACAGCGAAGTCCTGGACGCGGTGAAGGAAATCGCGCGTCGAACGGGATCGACGGCGGGGGCGGTCATCTCCGAACTCGCACGGCGCGCGCTGACGCAAACCGTCGTTGCGCTCGGTGTTCGCGAGCCGCGAGCGAAATATGGATTTCGTCCGATTCCGGCGCGCGGTAAGGTGACGAGCAACAGCACGGTCGATCGGCTGCGTGACGACGAAGGCGTCTGATGCGCGCATTGCTCGATGTGAACGTCGTCATCGCGCTGCTCGATGCCAGTCACGCGCATCACGACGCGGCGGGAAAGTGGTTGCACAAAAACATCGAAAGCGGCTGGGCGTCGTGTCCCATCACACAAAACGGCGCCATCCGGATTCTTTCTCAGCCCGCGTATCCAAACTGCGTTTCGACGGTGGATGCCGCCGCGCGTTTGAGAGAAGCCGTGAGCACGATCTATCACGAGTTCTGGTCGGACGACGTGAGCATGCTCGACGACAGCGCTTTCAACTGGACGGTGCTGTTGAACGCGCGTCAGCTGACGGATGCGTATTTGCTGGCGCTCGCGGTGAGAAACAAAGGGCGCTTCGTCACGTTCGATCGCGGCATCACATTAACCGCTGTACCGCGCGCGACGGCACGGCATCTCGTGCTCATTTAAACGCGTCGTAGCCAACGCGCGTGATCACGAAGCGTTTGCGTCCGGCGGGCAGCTCGGCATCGAATTCGTCGTCCACCCGTTTCTTCAGCGCCGCACGCGCGAACGGCGAGTCGATGCTGATACAGCCGCTCGGTGCATCTGTTTCGTCCGGACCGACGATTCGATAAATGTGAGATTCGCCGTCGTCGTCTTCGACTTCGAACCATGCGCCGAAAAAAATCGCGCGGATGTCGGTCGGCGCTGATGGCGCGATTTTCAGTTTCTGCAGTCGCTGGGTGAGGTACCGCACACGGCGGTCGATTTCGCCGAGCTGTTTCTTGCGATAGATATATTCGGCATTTTCGGAGCGGTCGCCCTCAGCCGCGGCTGCGGACAACGCCTTGACGACTTCCGGTCGCAACGTGCGCCACAAGTGATCGAGTTCACTTTTCAGCTTTCGATGGCCTTCGCCGGTGATGATTGCTGTGGAGGCGGCCTGCGGCGCGCGCCAGCGGCTCATGCAGGCGGTTTCGGCGGCGTTTGCGCGATCGTGTCGAGGAACGCGATGTACGCGTCGACTTGGGGAATAGCGGGATCGTTGGGCAATGTCAGCTTGATTTGCTGCAACATCGCGCGCGCCTGCATTTCCTTGTTCATCCGCTCGGCCCACAGCTTCGCGGCAAGCAGGTAATTGTGCGCGATATCCGGATGGTTGCGGAAACGCTTGTGGAAACCGGCGACGAGACCGAGCGCGAGTTGCGTCTGTCCGCCTTCGGCCGCGGCGTGCGCGAGTCGCGTGATGTCTTCCGCGTTGACCAGTGCGAACGACGGATCGATCGTCTGGCATTCGCGCACGACTTCCATTGCGCGGCGGTCGTGGCCTTTGGCGATGAGTATAGGAATATACTTTTTCGCATGCGCTACGAGGTCGGGTTTCTGGTCGCTCATGCGCAGCCAGTGGCGATATTCGTCATGCAGCGGAAGCTGATCCGGATGTGTCACGAGCTCGTCGCGAAGGAGCGCGGCCGCACCGGCGGCGTCGCCGTCGGCTGCCCGGGTGCGCGCGGCGTCGAGTGCCTTGCGCGACGGATCGGTGTGCGGTACTTCGTCGCTCAGCTCGACGTGTCCGGTGTAGCCGAGCGATTCGCGGTTCGTGTAGATGACATTGCCGATCAGATGGAATGTCGTGAGCATGAAATAGTTCACGACGCAGTAGGTGATGAATTCGGCGACGAAGCCTGGCAGCGCCAGCCGCAGTCCGAGTCCGAGCAGACTCTGCGCGACGATCGCCGCGCAGAAAAATCCGGCGAGGACGAAATATTGATTGCCGAGTCGCGACATCAGCATCAGCCACGCCAGCGGATTGAGCGCGCGCGTCATGCCTTCTTCGAGCGCGAGGATCGTCACCATGGCGGGCATCGCGAGCATCAGCGCGATGCCGAGCGCGAGCGTGGCGTAAGGGCCGTAAAACAAGCCGATGAAAATCAGAAGTAACTCAATGAAAATCAGCAGCAGCACCGCATAGTTCCCGATGTGATCGCTTACCGTGAAGCTGATCTCCGGCGGTTTCTCGCGGCCGTTCGCCGTCCAGCGCAGCGCCTCGAAGCAGTATTTGAAGAACGCCGCCCAGACGACGAGATCGAGCAACATGCCGATCAGCGGCAACAGCGAAACGACGGCGTGCGATATGGCGATGGCGAGGATCGTCGAGAGCGCGGCCGGATCCAGCGCGTAGCGGAAAATGTGCGGCCAGCGTTCGTTGATGGGCGCGAGCGTTTCGGTGGAAGCCGGTGCGTGGGCGTTCATGTCGTGCATATTCTATCGGCGTCTGTGAAGGGTTGTCGTCCTTCGTCGCGCTGTGTAACGTGTGGAACGTTTCATGACGTAACGAGGTTTCGATGTTGTTTCGTGTCAGTGTAATTTCTGCGTGCGCGCTGTTGACTGCATGCGCTGCTCAATCCGCGACCAAGCCCGCGGCGCCGCCGAGCACGGTCGCTGTGCTTTATACGCGCCTGGATGCCGACGCGGCGAAGTATCAGTACGCGCACGAATCGGCCGGACGCGGCAACGCCGAACAGACGCTGGCCGATTCGACCGCCGCGCTCGATGATCTCAAAGCCGCCGCGACCCAATGCGCGACGACGCAAGGTTGCGACAACGCGCGTTTTGCGGCGACGTTCGATCGTCTGCTGCGTTTGCAGCCCAACGCGGCGCCGCCGCTGGGCGGCGACAACGCCTCGATGCCGCCGGATGGTTCGAGCGAGCCGGGTGAGACGTCGGCGATCGCTGCGGCGCTGCCGGAGACGCAGCGCTCCGTCGCTATCCTGCACGGGAAGAATCTGTCCGACATCATCGCGATGAACGATCCGATCAAGGTCGCGCTGGAGCAGTGGCTCACGCAATACCGGCCGAACCTGATGAAAGCGTATGAAAATTACGAATACATGCGCTATCGCATGGGGCCGGAATACGAAAAGGCCGGACTGCCCGAAGCGATCTTGTTCGGCATCCTCGCGCAGGAATCCGGCGGAAAGGTGCACGCGGTGTCGCGTTCCGGCGCGAGTGGACCTTTGCAGTTCATGTCGGCGACCGGAGCGCGGTTCGGACTCGGTGTCGTCGATGGTTTCGATCAGCGCTTTGATCCGGCATTGTCCGCGCGCGCGAACGCCGCGTACATCAACGAGCAACTCGGTGTGTTCAACGATAATCTCGAACTCGCCATCGCGGCGTACAACGGCGGCGAAGGCGCGATGGAACGCATCGCGTCGCGCCAGAGCGATCCAAGTTTCTGGAATCCGCACATCTACGCGGCGTTGTCGCCGGAAACCCGCGATTACGTGCCGATGGTGCTCGCCGCTGCGTGGCTGTTTCTGCATCCCGAGCGTTATCACCTGACGTTTCCGAAACTGAATGTGAAACCGGCGACCGTCGCGCTGAAAAATCCGGTGTCACTCGACGAACTCACGATCTGTCTCGGCCAGAACGGCAGCGACGACGGATGGTTTCGCACGTTGCGAAATCTGAATCCCGCAGTGGATCCGCGCGTAGCGTTGTCGGCGGGGACGCGTATCGAAATGCCTGCGATTGCGGCGGCTGATTACGAAAAATTCTGCGCGGCAGGGAAGTGGGTCGAACTTGCGGCGGACCTGCATTCGGCAGCGGTACCGGCGACGCCGGCTTATGTCGCGACACCGCGGTCGTATGTCGTGCGCAAAGGCGATACGTTGGTTTCGATTGCGCGCAAGCAGGGATGCGCGAGCGCTGATCAGCTGGCGCGGGCTAATAATTTGAAGCCGCATAAAGCGCTAAAGGCGGGGATGGATATTCGGCTTGCGGGGTGCGCGCGGTGACGGTTTTTTAGATCACGAGGTTCCGCCCGGGACGAGCGGGTAACTCTTTGCTAAACGGCAAAAAGTCACCAAAAAACGTTTTGTTTTCTCGCATGG
>CAZZYA010000268.1:0-4113 GCA_964658115.1 uncultured Rudaea sp.
CACGATATTCATGGTGCTGCGCAAGGTATCCTGACGTTTTCGCGTCACCTGGATACGCACATCGATTTAGTCCGCGGCATCGCGAACTGGGCCATCGACGAAATGTACGATGTCGAAGGTCGCTTCTATCATCAGAAGACGCGTTGGTACACGAGAAAGTTTACGCAACTGCGCTGGTGCAATGCGTGGATGGTGCGGGCCTTGGCCGCGCTGATGCGGGAGGTAAACCATGAAGCCGATTGAGCCGGCCAAACTTGATCCTAATCCTGGGATGGTTGATGACGTATCGGATTTTTGGTCGCGCAACGTGAACGCCGAGCGCTTGATGGGGCGTGCCGTCAGTGACCAAGAACGCGGAACCGAGATCTATTTCAATGACCTCGAAACACAGCGATACCGTTCTCACCGGCACCTTCCTGACTGGGTCGCGTCAATGCGCTCGGGGTCTCATGTTCTCGAAGTCGGATGCGGCGTGGGTTTGGACAGCGTGCGAATGGCACATAGGGGATTGCGCGTCACTGCCGTTGATCTCACCGTCGTTGGTGCAAGCACGGCCAATCATCGCGCTGTTGAAAACAACATTGACGCGTCATACGCATGCGCCGATGCGGAGCACCTCCCGTTTCCGGATTCGACATTCGATTACGTCTACTCATTCGGCGTCATGCACCACGCGCCGGATACGCAACGCTGCATCGATGAAGCATTCCGTGTACTTAGGCCCGGCGGACAGGCGTTGATCATGCTCTACCACCGTCATTCTCTCAACGAGGCGGTGCATCGGATTTTGCGCGTGCCGTTTGAAGAACGCGATGAGCTTTGTCCGGTCGTCCGACGCTTCACCATCGGCGAGGTCAAGTCGATGTTCGCTCGATTTAGCCATATAGACGTCCACGCCGATTTCGTATTCGGCGAAGGGTACGGGCGACTGTTCAAATGGACGCCGCTGCCAATCTATCGCTTTCTTTCGCGTCTGGTCGGGTGGCATCTGATGATCCGCGCGACGCGCTAACGATGCCCGACCCCATCTTCCCTGGCCGCCTCGGTCTTTATGCGTCGATGTTGCACTATGGACTAACGGGCTACCGCGATTTCGCGCGCGAGCACGCGCATTTTTTTAAACAGTTGATCGCCGACGAGGGGTCCGTATCCGGCCGCCGGGTGCTGGATGTCGGTTGTGGCAAGTCGTATTGGCTTTCCTTGCTATTGGCGGCCGAAGGCGCAGATGTAGATGGCGTCGACACGGAACTCGTCGTTCCCGGTCGGCGTTTAGCTAAGTATCGAAAAATTAGGCGCTCCAACGGCATAGAACGCGCGTTGCGAACCGCGGTGTGGGATGCGTTGTTCTCGACAGGTTATTACGCTGAACTTGAGAAATGCGCTGGCAAGCCATTGCCCCACGAAAAAGTGACGTTGCATGTGTACGATGGCGTGCACTTGCCGCTGGCTGATAGGAGCGTCGATCTCGTTGTGTCGCATGAAGTGTTCGAGCACATCGTCGATGTTCCGGCCGTGCTTGCCGAGTTGGCGCGCGTGCTACGACCGGATGGGCGCATTTACATATACATCCACAATTTTACGAGTTTATCGGGTGGACATCACATCGCTTGGAAACATCCAGACGCGCATCCGTCACGTGTTGTCGAGCCGTGGGATCATTTGCGAACACGCCGCCATTCCGACATTCCGTCCTGGTTGAACGGTTTGCGCGAGCAGGACTATCGTCCGATGTTCGAGACGGTCTTCGAGATCGACGAATGGCGCGCGACGTCCGAGGAAGGTGGCGCGCAACTTACTGATGATGTCCGTAAAGAACTTGCGCAATACAGCGAGCGGGAATTGTTGACGAAAGGTTTCCTGGTGCGCGGCAGAGTACGGCAGCCCGGTCGGGTGACTCCATCGCATGGATAAGTTATGAAGCAGGTATTAGAGGATCTTCGCGATGGCCGTATTTGGGTCGAAGATGTGCCACCGCCGCAACTGCACGACGAGTACGTGCTCGTACGTAATCGTCACTCGCTAATCAGCAGCGGCACCGAAGGTAGTACAGCCAAGCTGGGCAGGATGGGACTGCTTGCCAAGGCGAGGGCACGTCCTGAGCAGGCGATGAAGGTCATTCAGCTTGCGCGGACTCAAGGTCTACTGACGGCGTATTCCGTCGCGCGTCGCGCGCTCGAAACGCCTATCGTTCTTGGATATAGCTGCGCCGGCGAAGTGATCGATGTAGGAAAGGGTGTCAACGACATCACAATCGGCGACATCGTGGCGTGCGCCGGCCAAGGTTATGCGAGCCACGCTGAAATCGTCTGCGTGCCTAAGCGTTTATGCGTCCGTTTGCCAACGGGTGTTGGCACAGCACACGGCGCGTTTGCGACCGTCGGCGCGATCGCGTTGCAAAGCCTGCGTGTTGCGGACTTACGGCTAGGCGACAACGTCGTCGTACTCGGACTCGGTTTGATTGGGCTGCTGGTTGCGCAATTGCTGCGAGCTTCCGGCTGCCGTGTGTTCGGCATGGATATCGATGAGGGCCGACTGGCTCTTGCGCAGCGCAATGGGTGGGCCGAAACATGCTCGGCGAATGCGGCCAATGTCGAGGAGCGCGTCGTCGCCTGGTCGGACGGCGTCGGAGCGGATGCAGTCATCATCACCGCCGCAACCAACGACGCGGGGCCGGTCACGACAGCGGGGAAGCTGTGCCGGCGCAAAGGCCGCGTGGTGGTCGTCGGGCGTACCGAGATGGCACTTCCCCGCGAACAATTTCTGTTCAAAGAACTCGAGCTTCGTACGTCAATGGCGTACGGTCCCGGAACCGGCGACCCAAGCTACGAGGCAGAAGGTCACGACTACCCTCTGCCGTACGTGCGCTGGACTGAGCAGCGCAACATGCAGGCGTTCCTGGATCAAGTGGACCGTCGTGGAGTTGATCTGGAAACGATGATTTCGCATCGGTTCGCTCTCGATCGCGCATCAGATGCTTTTGCTTTGATCTCCGGCGAAATCAATGAGCCGTCATTGGGGATTTTGCTCGAGTATCCCGCCTCATCCGAAAGGCCGGCGGACCGGATTGCGCTCGAACCTGCATCCGGTTCGACCGCCAGATCGGCCACGTCGCTTCGCGTATCAGTGATTGGTGCGGGCAGCCACGCCACCAATGAGTTTTTGCCATTGCTGGCCAAGGAAAACGTGACGTTTCGAGGCATTGCGTCCGCGACCGGCGTACGCGCGATAGCGCTTGGAAAAAAATACGGTTTCGCATTCGCGTCAGCGAACATCGAGGAAGTGTTGGGCGATTCGCAAACCGACGCAGTTCTTATCCTCACACGTCACGATTCGCACGCTGGACTGACTGCGCGAGCACTCGCCTCAGGCAAGCATGTGTTTGTGGAGAAGCCTCTGGCTCTCGATCGACAGCAATTGCAGAATGTAACCTCTGCGTTCGTCGACGATCATCAGGTCTTGATGGTCGGTTTTAACCGACGCTACGCCCCGCTAGCTGTCGCGCTGCGCGACGGTTTTGTTAAACGCGCACAACCCATGTCGATCGTGTATCGCGCGAACGTCGGCTATCGACCTCCGGAGCATTGGCTGCATCACCCGAGGCAGGGCGGTGGCGTCATCGTTGGCGAAGCGTGTCATCACATCGATTTTTGCTGCTGGCTTATTGGCGCGGCCCTGCTGTCGCTGGACGTACGTTGTCTTGGAGGCAATGGCGCCGGTTATTTGCGCGAAGATAACGTGCACATCACGATGGCCTTCGCCGATGGCTCGTTGGCCACGGTGGTATATCTATCCAACGGCGCGAGGGCATTCCCGACCGAAACCATCGACGTCAGTTGCGAAAACCGCAGTGCGCGTTTAATCGATTTTCGACGACTGGAAACCGGTCACGGCATTCGCACGCGCACACGACGTCTTTGGCGCGGTCCGGCAAAAGGAATCGATGCGCAAATTCGCGCGTTTCTCGAGGCAAGCGAAGGGAAACGGTCGGTCGATCGAACCAGTTACATCGACTCGTCCAAGCTTGTCGTTGAAATCAGAGAACGACTGTCGAAGGTTCTCGTCGACCCGGCTGAGGTGCAGCGCTGAATGGCGATGACAAACTTACGCACGGCA
>CAZZYA010000269.1:0-4067 GCA_964658115.1 uncultured Rudaea sp.
GCGAGTTTGAGAATGGCCGCTTCGGCTGCGGCGTCCGGGTAGTCAATGCGGATGTGCATCAGGAAACGATCGAGCTGCGCTTCCGGCAGCGGATATGTGCCTTCCTGCTCGATCGGGTTTTGCGTCGCCATGACGAGGAATAACGACGGCAATGCATACGTCGTACGGCCGACCGTGACTTGACGCTCGCCCATCGCTTCGAGCAATGCGGACTGCACTTTCGCTGGCGCGCGGTTGATTTCGTCGGCGAGCAAAAGATTGTGGAAGATCGGTCCGCGCTGAAATTCGAATGTCGCCTGTTGCGGACGATAGATCTCGGTGCCGGTGAGATCGGCGGGCAGCAAGTCGGGCGTGAACTGGACGCGATGAAAATCGCCTTCGATGCGCGCGGAGAGTTCCTTGATCGCGGTGGTCTTGGCGAGTCCGGGCGCGCCTTCTACAAGCAGGTGACCGTCCGCCAGCAATGCGATCAACAACCGATCGACCAACAGTTTCTGGCCGATGATGCATTCGGACAATTCGCTGCGCAGCGTCTGAAACGCGGCCAACGGACCGCGGCTGGAAGTATCTGGCATATCCATGGGGTTCTTTAAAAAAGCAGCCAATGATCGCACGGACCTGCGTCCGCACGGCCTTCAGACAACGGCCGCAGCCGAAGGTTTCGCCCGTTTAAGCGTGCAGTTCGGCGAACGCCTCGTCCACGCTTTGCGGCTTGCCTACCAGATACCCTTGCGCGTATTGGCAGCCTAGTGCCTTAAGTTGGGCCAGCTGAAGTTCGGTCTCCACGCCTTCGGCGACGATGTCGCAACCCAGCGCGCCCGCCATGTCGACGATGGCGCGGACGATGGCAACACAGCGTGGATCGTCGAGCTGTCGAATAAAGCCCTGATCGATCTTGATTGTGTCGAACTTCAGCTTATTCAGATGGCCGAGGCTTGAGTAGCCGGTGCCGAAATCGTCCAGCGCCACTTTCATGCCGACGCGATGACAATGCGCAATCAAGCCCGACACCTTGCCGTAATCGAGGATCAGACTTTCGGTAATTTCGAGTTTCAGTTGCGACGTTGTGAGACCGTGCACGCGCATCATCGCGAGCACGCGCGCAATGAAGTTCGCGTCCTCGAGTTGGCGACCCGAGACGTTCAGCGCGACGAACGGCCATTCGTCTTCCGGCATGTCCATGAAACGCTGCAATGCCTGACACACCTCGCGCAAGACGTATTCGCCAATCGGCACGATCAGCGACGTTTCTTCGGCGAGTGCGATGAAATCGACGGGCGAGACGACGCCGCGCTCCGGATTCGTCCACCGCGTCAACGCTTCGAAACCAGCAATGCGCGCTTTGCCGATGTCGAGGATCGGTTGCAACTTGATCTGCAGTTCGCGGCCTTCGAGCGCGTTGCGAAGCTGGCTCTCCAACCGAATTTTCTCGAGTGCATGCGAGGACTGCGGCGGCGCGGGTTCGACAATCGGCGTGTTAGGAGCGGTCTGGCCGGTGAACGTCGCCAGTGCGGTGCGGTAACGAGAAAGCTGGCTCAGCAATAAAGCTCGCACGACGGGATCGGCTTCGGCCAGACGTTCCGCGAACTGCGCGCGATCGACGGGCGTGAGAATGCATATGTCCAACGCAGTAGCGGTCGCGCTGCGACGCGAGTCGTCAAGCACCGCCATCTCGCCGACTAGGGCGCCCGGTCCAAGTTCACCGAGTACAACCGAAGCGCCTTCGCGTTCCGTTGTAATGCGCAGCGCGCCGGATTCGATCACAAAGGCCGTCGTCGGTTCATCGCCTTCGCGAAACAGGGTTTCGCCCGGCTGCAACTCGATGCGGTAACCCGTTGACATCGTCACATGATCCCTGAAGCCGTAACGCTCAACAACTCGTGTGGTATACGCGAAAAAAGAAAGGGCCGCATTGCGCGGCCCTTTCATCGCTAAACAACAATTGCTATTGACCGACGAATGTACATGTCAAACTGCTCGTCGTAGTCGGCACAGACAGCGTGGCCTTCAGGGTGGGCGGGGTACCGCTAGGCACACAAGCTCCAGACCACTGGCCAGTGCGCGACGCCGTCAGACTATACGTTCCGCCGCCGACGGTGTCGTTACACGTTGTCGACGCGCCCGTGCCCGAACTGCACTGCGCACCAGCGGGGCTACTTGTCACCGAGGTAGCGGACGGCCCACTGACAGTCAACGCCAGCGTGGACTGGCCTGTCGTGCCCGTACCAGTACATGCCGGATTCGTCGGCGATGCCTGGGATGTGCACGGATCCGTACCGGTCAGGTTGACCGTAGCTGTTGGCGACCCGGACGGCGTCGCAAACGTACAGCTTGCCGTTCCCGGCTTACCAGCGATGTTCAGGTTCGCGGCAATGTTGGCAACCGTCTGTCCGGCAGCATTGGTCACGGGAGGGACGCCGTTGAGAGAGGCCCCCGCCGAGCACTGGCCAGTAAGTTGGACGCCAGGTACAGGAGTGCCGTTGCCGTCGAGCAGAGTGAGCGTGACGGCACCGCCGTTACCACCAAGCTGGCTGGGTATCGCGAATAATACCAAGCCGCCGTTGGCTACGATCGGATCGTCCTGCGTCGCACCCGCTCCTGCGATCTCGAGTTCGGGCGAGCCACCGGTTCCAGAAATACCGTTCGTCGTCACCGTAGCAGCGATACAACCGTTCGCATCGGTTACGCCGGGGATCGTACCGCCACCGGTGATGCCATCAAGCGAACCAGTGCCGTCAGTGAGGCCCTGGAATACAAAGGTCAGCACCTCGTTGGCGATGGGACTACCCAAATTATCGTAAATGCACGCGTCGATTGGAACAGTAATGTTTCCTGGCAGCGGCGTTGGACTGATGATGATTTGCGCAGGAGCGACACCAGGGAATGCAATAACAGCGATGTCGGTGACAAGCTTCGAGCCATTGGTCACATAGTCGGTGCCATTACCTTGTGCGTACAGCGCAACGATATGCCCAAGCTTCGATACCGGGTAGTTGAGTGTCGTCGTGGCACGGCCGTTCGCGTTGGTGAGCGCCGGCGAGGTGATGTTGCCGATCTGCGCGCGTCCAACGATATAGGGAAGTACCGGACCGTAATTGACGCTCGTGCCCGTCGTATCGTTGAGGTTGAACGGCGTCGAAACAGTCATCTGCGTTTCGCTTAGCACTGTCACGACCTTAGTCGCACTTTCGAGGTCAGCGTTGCCGGCAGGCGCGCCTTGATCTTCTTTGCCGATGACCAAAAGCGTGTCGCCAGGACCCGCGCCGCCGCCCGCAGTTTTGAAATGCCCATCCGTGGCGGAGAAATTGAATCCACCTTCCTGCGGATCGCCGTGAGTTCCGCTTATCGCAAAATTCCCATTCGCGTCGAGCGGCGAATCGATCGATCCAAAACGAATCTGTGTACCCGGCAGGACCGGTCCGCCAAAACGATCGGTCGCTTGGACTGAGACGGTGAAGCTGTAGGTCGCATCGGGATCCGGGGGGATGGCGCTGGAGTCGGTAGTAACTCCATCGGATACGCGGTTCACCAGAATCGAGGTGGTGTCAAATCCATTGAACGACAACGTAAGGCTGTCGAGCTTGCCGTCGGAAACGGTGACGGTCCCTGTTGAGCTAACAGGATCGGAAATGCCGTTGTCGACGTTGTTGTCGCCACGATCTGCAGTCGCTTGAACCTGTACCGATCCCTGCTGTGTGCCAGCTTCAAAGGTGACGCTTGCGATACCGTTGTGCGAAGCGACGTCCACCTTTTGTCCACTATGCGTGGCACCCGAACCGTCCACACCCACCAACGTAGCGTCGTTGCCCGCGGGACCAATAATTTGGAACTCCACGTTGGAAACGCCGGTTGGCGCGGTAACAAGCGCACCACTGCCATCTTTCACCGTCGCGCTGATGACTGTGCTCTGCGGGCCGCCCGAACTCTGAACGTAGACACTGCCGGGTGTGGCAATGGTTATCGCGGCAGGCACGCCGCTACTGGCACCGGCCACGGTTATCACGAGTTGAGCGCTGACGCTCAAATTGCTAACCGGATCGAGCGCGCTAACGGTCAGGGTGCCGGTG
>CAZZYA010000270.1:0-4053 GCA_964658115.1 uncultured Rudaea sp.
GATCTCGTCGTTCACCGCGACGAGCGCCAACGGAATGACGGCTTTGCGCTCAGCCGGCGACGCGGTGTGATAGGCGGTCAACTTGTCGGTAAGCGACAACGTCGCCGCCTGCACGAGCGACGAGGACAGTACTGCGGCGAAAGCGAATCCGTAACAAACATACTTCATTGAAAACTCCAGTGATACGGTAAAGAAGAAAGGAGATCAGTGCGATCATGCCACAGTCGTCATGTGTAGTCGTATGAGGCATCGTCTCGAAAGTGGCTGATCTGAACGTCGCTTTCGAGAAAGACTCTACGGATCACAAGTGCCTTTCTCAGCGCAGACCACGGAGTCGAGTAGCAAGCCAGGCCTAGGAACTTGGGATAGGTATGCGATCGCACCGCATCACGTTCGTTATCACGAGGTCAGGCTTGCATCGATTCCGTATGCAGAACCACACGCCACGCGTCGCCTTCTTTCGCGTAAACACTGGACGTGTAGATGTTTCCGTTCATCGCCTTTCCGTCGACAGACGCTTTTACTTTCATGGTGTAGGTCAGAATACCCACGTCGCTTGTTGGGAACGACACCGCTTCGTCTTCTACGACGACGTCACTGAGATCGAGCTTGTGCATACCGCTGACTTCTTCCGCGCTCGTTTTCTTGCCGTCGTTGGCGATTCCAACATAGGACTTCGAAAAGAACTTCGTAAATTCCTTATCATTCTTCGCCTTGAAGGCGGCAATTGTTGCCCGCTCCATCTCAATGAGTTTTTCGCGCACGGCGCTCTCCGTAGCTCACCTTCAATCCAGTGAAAACGTTAACTTTCGCATCCTGAACGCTGGCTTTGGTGCGACTGGCGCGCATTTCTGAAAGCGGATTTTTGTGATGCGAACTGAGCCATAAGTGTTCGGTAATTGAATGTTTAATCGTTTGTTGCTGAAGCGCCGACGCGAGGCGCGTTAATCAACACGGTTGAACTATGACACGCCACAAATTCATCGAAATTGCCGCTGTGATCTCGGCAGCTCACCTTTGTCTTGTACTGCTGGTCGCGATTCTTCCGTTGCCGGGCAAAGCGTTGATACTCGATGTACTTCTGGTGCCAATCGACCTCGTGTGGTTCCCAACGCACAGTACGACTATCGCGGAAGGCGGCATCGTGGTTGTTGCGGACAATCTGATTTGGGGCGTGGCGATTACGTTGATCGTCGCGGCGCGCAGAGTTTGGAAAGCGCGACGCCCAACCTAATCATTGACTGATCTGCCAGCTGCCGAAATCCGCGTTGATGCCCGAACCGCCGGCCTCGCCATCCTTCCCCAAGAAAACGATGTCGAATTTGCCGTGATCGCCGGGCAAGCGAAATTGAAATGGATGGCCAAATGGATCGGTGAGGTCACTTGCCTTTGCGTATGGACCGTTCCAGACCTTGAGGCCAGCAGGTTGCTGCACCAAATCGTTGAGTGTCGCCGGCAACGAGCCTACATCGAGTTGATACAACTCCACTTTCATTTGCAAGCTCTTCACGCTGAGAATACCCGCTTGATAACGTCCGTTATCGTATCGGCTGATAACCGCGTGCTGTCGATAAACGAATACACCCACAGCCGCTAGGATCGCGGCAATTAATAGAAGAATGATTTTTTTTACGCTCATAGCGTTTCGCTCCTGTCGGTACGCTGTAAATCCACCGATGTTCTAGATGCCGACGCGCGTTACAGACCGGCGTAGAAGCGCCCGAACGTAACTGCAAGCATCAGCCCCATCGCAAAGCCGCCTATACCTGCTGGCAGCACATGCCGCCAACGGCGATGATCGAAGGTGCCGACTTTCGCCAAGAGCAGATACGCGAACACGAAATTCGCTGAGCCCCACAAAACGTTGACCCAAGCCGGCGAAAGTCCCTCGCCGGGCGGTGATGCGAACGGACTCTGAAACGGATGCCCCGTTACGCCGCTCACGAAATGAGGAATTGCGTTCACGAGGAATGCGCCGCCGAAAAAGTACGCAATGTAGTGGTACCAACGCATTTCGGACCTCTCCAGGTCACGGCAGCGACATGGCCGCGATGCGCACAATGGTACAGGTTACGTCGTGCGTCGACTTACCTGTCGCAACAATGAAACAAGTTCAGCATTATCGCGGCTTATTTTGCGATACTGAACTGCTCGTCGCCGACAACATCACCGTCCGCCAGCGTTTGCACCTCGAACTGGCCCACGCCAAATGCCGCAGCGGGGCGCCGCGACTCCAATGTCACCGGTGTCGTATTGAAGGAAATGACGCGCTTCTTGTCGGACACAACGTTTCCATCTTGAAGCCAACGATGTTCGACGAGATGACGACCGGCTGAAGCGGAGGCAGGTGACCATGTCATGAGCACGATCGAGACCACGTCGTCTTCCACTTTAACTGTCTTGAGCGGAATTTTCTGACCGAGTGCGAGAATTGATGTGCTCGTCACCATGCTTGCCTGCACGCGTGGAACTGGTCCGTTCTGTGCGGACGCAAGCGGTGGGATGACCGTCGTGCGGCAATTCGTGTACGTCGCCGCCGCATGCACGCATGACCTCGAACCAGCGGCGCGCGATCTCACCGAGCTCGCCAGAATGCGCGCGCATTCAAACGTCGATCGCGGGTTCATGGCGGACCGCAGTCGGGAATAGCATGAGCCGACTCGGCGGCATTCGGTGACGGAAAAACATGGTTTGGATCCTGCGAACCAAGTCTCCTGCTAGCGGACTAACGCATTTTCCGCCTGGCCGCGCTCGTTCGCCGGCAAGTGCGACGCGATGCTGCGATACCGCTCGACCAGCGCAGCGTCCAGCGGCATCACGCGCGCTAGCGATACGAGAAGTTGCGCACGATCGTAGGGCGAAGTGATGTGCGCGGCGGCGTCGAGTACGGCACTGGCTGCGCGCGGACCGACGTTTTCCGTTTCAAGCAGTGCCATCAATGCTTCGCGACGCGTGTAGTCAGAGCGAATGCCATCGACGGATTTCGCGTAATCGTCGACGATCGAATCGCTGTTGTGAGTACGCTTGGCGGCCATTTTCAGCAATTCGCCGCGATCGTAGTCGGAGTTCATCGAAGCGCTGGCTTCGATCACCGTTGTGATTTGCGTGTCGTTCATGCCGTTTTGTTCGAGCATCGCCTCGTACGTGCGACGGCGATCGTAATCCGACCGCAGACCGCGCGCGGCTTCGAGCCATGCTTCCCGCACATCGCGCGAATCGGCCAGCGACGGCACCACGGTAACGAGCATTTCGGCACGATCGTAATCGGAGTGGAAACGGCCGATCTGGTTTACGAATCCCACCTGGCGCGCTGCATCGAGCGCTTGCGTTTCGAACAAGTGGGTGAGCGCTTGACGACGCTCGTAGTCCGAATTGAAATTACCAGCGAACGCGATGGCGCGATCGAGATCGGCGGGCGCGAGTTTGCCCGCGTCGGCGAGCGAGCGCAGGTAAATGCTGCCGACGTAATCCGAATGCACCAGTCCGACTTCATCGAGCACGCGCTTCGCTCCGCCTTTGACATAAAGGCGTTTTGCGCGACCTTCGGCGTCCATGCCGCTGCGCGCGAGATCGGTCGTCGCGGTCGTCATGAAGGCACGTGCTTTGTCATCGTACGGATGTTCTGCGTTGTCGACGAAATAATGACGATCCAGTTCGCCGCCGCGCTGGGATAGATCGATGCGCTGTTTCGATCCGGCGATGGTTTCCTCGAAACGCGCGGTTCCATTTTCGCTCAAGGTCAGGATGTCTGTTTCGTCGTCGTTCAACGTCAGCTTTCCGTGGATGTTCGCGGTAAAGCTGTGATTGTCGTCGGACGTGCTTACGATCGTCGAATCGTCGTCGATGTCACCGTGGACACTGATCGATGTCTTGTTCTTCCCGCTGTCAGCAGGCGTGGCGTTCAATGACGCGTGGACGGCGTTCGCTGGCGACGCGGCGTGCGCGATGCCGGCGTCGATGCCGATGGCGGGTAGGGCGAAGGCAGATGCGACGAGTGCAATCAGCGCAACAGCGCGCGCCCGCGTTCCGGATGAGGTGGTTTCCATAGCAACT
>CAZZYA010000271.1:0-4006 GCA_964658115.1 uncultured Rudaea sp.
TGCTGGGCAACTTCGCTGCCATCGATCCAACGTTCGCCGACGGTTTCACTGCTGCCGATCCCATCTACGAAAATGCATTCGAGTCGATTTCGAAATGACCGCGTGTCCGCCGGACTTTTAATCCTCGATTACAGGAGTTGACCGAACGAAATCGATTGCGGTCCTGCGCTTTCACGCTACGATCAGCTCACGTCACGTAATTGGGGACACCGATGCGTCATTTGTTTCGCTGCGCCGCCGCTGCGCTGTCGTTGACCGCGTGCACGATCGCGCACGCTCAGAGCAACGACGCGTGGACTAACCGTACGCAGATTACGTCGCTACCGTTCGAGGCGGTGATGCCAATGACCGGCGTGACGGTAGATGCCTCCGATCCGGTACCGCCTTGTCAGGCCACGAGTCAATCATCGACGGGCACGATCTGGTTCGGATACACGACGGGCGCGACGCCGGAGATACTCACGTTGCGCGTCAACGACTTCAACATCGCTGCGGTGGTGGCGATTTTTACGGGCAGCCCCGGCGCGTTCCGGCTGGCGTCCGGCGCGTGCGCGCTTGCCGGAGGTTCACCGAACAATGCACAGCTCGCTGGCGTGCGGCTCGACGCAAACACGGCGTATTCGATCCTGCTGTCGGCGCAAACGTCAATAAGCGGTGGCCAGACGTTGGACTTCAGCATTGCGTCGGCCATTCGCTACAACGTCACCAAGACCGACGATACATTCGATGGTATGTGCGACGCGGACTGCTCGTTGCGCGAGGCGATCGAAGCCGCCAACCTCACGCCTGGCGCCGTGATCGTGCCGGCGGGACACTATGTGCTGACACTTACCGGCGCGGGCGAGATCAACAACGCGACGGGTGATCTCGACATACGCAACGACATGGGTATATACGGCGCCGGGATGGATCAAACCATCATCGACGCGAACAGTATCGATCGCGTAATCAATATCGTGCCTTCCGCGCAGGAAGCGAGCACCGTTATTCTCGGCGATCTCACGCTCACACACGGCAACGCGTCCGACGCGGTGTCACGCGGCGGCGCGATCAACAACAATCCGTCAGCACCCGGCTTTCTCGGTCTCGAACGCGTGGCGGTGGTCGCCAATCAGGCGTTGCAGACGGGCGGCGGTATTGACACGGCGAGCTCGGGGACGATCCGTCAGAGTCGTTTCTCGATGAACGTCGCCGGTGAAGCCGGTGGGGGTGCGTTACTGTTCAATCCCCAGGATCGTCCGTTCGAGATCGCATCGAGCACGTTCGACGCCAACGACGGCGGCGAGAGCGGCGGCGCAATTCAAACCTACGGCAACCTGCGCCTCACCAACAGCACGATCAGCGGCAATCACGTGAGTCAGAACGGCGGCGGAATCCAAGTAACCAATGGGCCGTTCGTTATGTCGAGTACGACCGTTGCGTTCAATAATGCCGGCAACCCCGGCAATAACTCCGGCGGCGGATTATTTCTGCAAAGCAGTTTCGACTATGTGCTGTTCAACAACATCATCGCGGGCAACACGGACGGCGATTGCCTTATCTACACCTTCACCGGCGGTGTGATCGACTCGCGCTACAACCACGTGCAAGATCCGCGACTGTGCAGCTTCGCTGGACCCGGCGATGTCACCGGCAGCGATCCTAAGCTCGATCCTCAACTCGCGAACAACGGCGGACCAACGCCGACGCACGCGCTGCCGTATACGAGTCTTGCTCATGATGCTGGCGATCCCGCCGGATGCAACGCACCCGACGGCTTGCCGCTCATCAACGATCAGCGCGGCGCTGGTTTCCCGCGCCAGGACGGCCGATGTGACAAAGGCGCCTACGAGCAGCAGGTACTGTTCGCCAACGGGTTTGAGTCGTGAGAATTTAACGGGAGTTCGCTTCGTGAAATCATCGCCAACCTGGAGAAAAGGCCGAGGCCGGCTGGGTGTTCTGAATCCCTTGCTGGGAAAGTGGATCGCGCAAGGCGATTCCCAACGTGGGTCGTTTACATGCGTGCGATCGTTCGCGCTTGCATTGGAAAACTCATGCGTGATTCTCGACGCGCATTGGACGTTGCCTGACAGTGCTTACCAGAAACACGCAATCATCCGGCCGAACGACGACGGCGTACTTGGCGTCTGGTCGTTTACATCCGACGGGAAAAAGTCCGAGGGCATACTTACGGACGGCTCCGACGTCGATCCTTCCGCGATCGCTTTCGAATCGCAAATGCCTGCCGGCTTAGCCCGGATGATCTACTGGCCTGCGCCCAACGGTTTCAATTGGGCGGTGGAGTCCAAGGCAAGGAGAGGCTGGAATCGCTTCACTGAACATCACTACGTTGCTTATCGGAAATAGCGTGCAAGTCCGATGCGGAGACTGATGCGTGGCGAGCTTCGACGCAGCGTGTCGCGGTCAGCGGTAGCTGAATTCCGGCGATGAAAGCAGAAACGTGTTCCATTCCTGCTGCGAATTGGCACGATTCAACGCGGCAAGCGACGTTTCCGACAGATTAGGTTTCACGCAATCGAAATACAGTTGCGAGGAAAGTTGTGGAAATCCGGTGATCTCGGATTTGCCGCCGTCTTCCGAATCGAATAAGCCCGCGTTGCCGGCACCGATCATGCGCGCGATCTCGAAGCGGCGCGTCATCTGTCCGGAACTCGCCCATCCGCTGTCGAGGAGCGAATAACCGTCCGGTGTGGCACGACCAAAGAGCGCTTCGCTCTGACCGTTGAGCCAGTTGACGATCGGATGCGTGTTGGCGATCGGTTTGCCGTCGTACGCGAAACGCACCGACGAAACGACGTACTGCATCGGATCCTTGAACTTTTTGCCGAGCGTGGCGTCGAGCTGCCGAGCGGTGAACATCGTTCGCAGCACTTCGGCAATGTCGCCGTGAGTGTGGCGAAATGTTTTCGCCATGGCGTCGACGAGCGCGGGCGGCGGTTCGTCGGCCACGAAATACTGCGCCAGCTTGCGCGAAACGAACTGTGCACATGCGGGCTGATCGACGAGGATGTCGACCGCGCGACGCACTTCGTCGAAACCACCGCCCTTGATGGGCTGACCGAGCAGTATGCGGTCGCCAAAGTCGTGGCGTGCTGGATTGAACTCGAAAAGTCCCTCGCGAACGAGCAGCTTTTGCCATTCGGGCTTGAGCTTGGGATTGTCGTGATTGGTGTCGACACCCACGCCGGTGAGTACGCGCGCGAGTTCCTGCACATCGCCTTGCGAGTAGCCGCCATCGACGCCGAGCGTGTGCAATTCCATCAGCTCGCGCGCGTAATTCTCGTTGATGTGGCCGCCGGCATTATTGACGTTGTCGAGATATTGCAGCATCGCAGGATGCGTCAGTGTGGCCAGCACAAGATCGCGAAAATGCCCGAGCGCGTGCGGGCGTATCGCGCGATCGGCGTAGTCGGCGAGCATGAATTTGATCTGCCCTTTCTGCGCGAACACGCTGAAATGATTCAGCCAGAACCATGTCATTTGTTCTTTGAGTTGCGCCGGCGAATAGATCGCGCGCAGGATTTGTTCGCGGGTGGCGGAATAGACGATCTTGTTGCCGAAATCGCCTCGTGCTTTGCGCGCGTCCTGTTTGGCGTTGTCGTCGGTCAGCGCGTTGATGCGTTTCTGCTCGGCGATTTCGTCGACGACGAGTTGCGCGGCGTCGGTCTGCGAGGTCGGCAACTGATCGATCTGCGCCTGGATCGCCAGAGGCAACGTTTCGTTTTTGCCGGCCAGTTGCTCGTCGAGAAACCGACGGCGCCCGAGTTCGGCGAATCGATCGACGGTTTTCGAATCGATGCCATACGTGATCCGGCCGAGCCACAAAATGTCGTCGCGACGCAGGTGGCGTTCGGAATCCGCCGCATTCGCTGGTCCACACAGCAACGCGATGCCAGCGACGAATGACCACGGCAACTTCATGGCGCAATGGTAGCAACGCGAAGGTTAAGACGATCGTCAATCGCGCCGGTTCGATGCTGATGCCCGCCGCGATGAAGTTCGATGG
>CAZZYA010000272.1:0-4000 GCA_964658115.1 uncultured Rudaea sp.
GCAGCGCGTGACCCAGGCCCATGGCCCGGCTGCTCGCGCTCATGCCGGCGAGCACGGTCACGCGCTGTTCGGCGGTATCGAAATGCGCGAATGCCGGACGGTGGGCGACGTCGATTTGCGCATCGCCGTTCGCGTCGAACGTCCCCTGCAACTGCATCGAAGGAATCGTCGCCAGCGCGGCGATAGCCGTGTTGAGTTCGTCGACGGTTTTGTAGCGCACCTTGAAGGTGATCAACGCGTTCGTTGCCGGACTCGCCACTTTGTTCATGCCCACCGCGGCGATTTCCAGCGGCGAGGCAAGATCGTCGCTCAGAAAACGAATCAGCGGTTGCCAACCCGTACGCGTTATAGCCGAATCGTTGGCGAACGCTGTCTTGATCGCGTCGATCGCCTTGACGTGCGTATCGCTCGCCAGCAGCGGATCGAGCGCGCGGCCATCCGGCGCGGAAACGAGTCCCCACGGCGACGGAACGCGTAGGTAGGCGATCGTGTCGTCGGGAAGACGTTCTGCGAGCCATGCCGGCGCGGCGATGTGCTGGTTCGCGAGCGTCGAATCAACTTTTGCCGCGTGCGGCGCGGAAAAACCCGCTTCGTCCTTATGACATCCCGCGAAAAAAACGATCGCAGCGAACGCGGCAATGAAATGCAATCGGGCAAAACGATGCATGCAGCCCCCCAGGGCGGAATGTGAGTTATTTTCTCATCGGCGAGATCATCCGATGCAGGATCAGCAACACCAGCGCGCCGACGACGGACGCGATGAATCCCGCATTTTCACCCGCCTGATACCAGCCCATTTTTTGGCCGATGAACGTAGCCAGAAACGCGCCCGCGATACCGATGATGGCGGTGATGATGAAGCCGCCCGGATCTTTTCCAGGATGAAAAAACTTGGCGACGATGCCGACGATCAAACCGATGACGAACGTCATGATGATGCCGTGACCGTTCATGCGATAACTCCCTTTTCGCGATGGAGAAAGCGCATCGTAGCAAAACGCAACCATGACTCCCGTGACGGATTGGTGCGCTGCGGTAATGTGCTAAAATGGCGCGCTGATCCCACCTGCTCCCGCCGAAAAAAGGACGATCGATGCTCGAGCTAGCCAAACGCATGGGCCGCGCGAAACCGAGCGCGATCATGGTGGTGGCCGACAAGGCCAAAAAGCTCAAGGCAGCCGGCCGCGACATCATCAGTTTTTCGATTGGCGTGCCGAACTTTCTGCCGGGTGATCACGTTTATGCGGCCGCGCACGAAGCGCTCAAACACGACACCGGGCAATACGGTTCGAATCGAGGGCCCGATGCGCTGCTCGACGCGTTTATCAAGCATCTGAAAGAAGGCGGCTTCGACGGATTCACGCGCAACAATCTCGCCGTCGGCATCGGCGCGAAGGAAGTGCTGTTCAATCTTCTTTACGCGCTGCTCGACGAAGGCGACGAAATCCTGATACCGACGCCGTACTGGACGAGCTACGTCGACATCGCCGATATCCTCGGCGCGAACGTCACGTTGATCAAATGTCCGCCCGAACAAAATTACAAACTCACCGCGCAGCAGCTCGAAGCGGCGATCAAGCCGACCTCGAAAGTTTTGCTGTTCAACAATCCGTCGAATCCGACTGGCATGGTGTACACGCCGGATGAAATTAAGGCGATCGCGGACGTGCTCGTCAAACATCCGATATGGGTGATTTCCGACGACATCTACAACCGCATGATCTTCGACGGACTCGAATACGCACATCTGGTGAAGGCACGTCCGGAGTTGCGCGACCGCGTGATCATCGTCGATTCGATATCGAAGACGTACGGCATGCCTGGCTGGCGTGTCGGACTCGTCGCGGGTCCGGAAAACGTCGCGCAGTCGCAGGTCACGCTGAACTCGAATCACATCACCAGCTTGCCGGAAGTCGTTACCGCCGCCGCCACGGCGGCGTTCGATGGTCCGCAAGATATTCCGCTGGCGAAGTGCAAGGATTTCCAGAAGCGTCGCGATGAAGTGATGGCCGCGCTGGCGAAAATTCCTGGCGTGAATTGCCCGAAACCGCAAGGCGCTTTCTATGCGTTTCCGGATATTTCAGTCTCCTTCGGAAAAAAGTACGGCGACCATGCGATCGACAACGACGTCGATTTCTGCAATGCGCTGCTCGACGCGAAAGGTGTAGCCTGCGTGCCCGGCTCGGCGTTTGGAGAGCCGCGCGCGATCCGTATTTCGTATACGTGCAAGCCATCTGAACTCACGGATGGGTTGAAACGTTTGCAGGATTTCTTCGCCGAACTGAAGTAATGACCCTTCTCCACCGAGAAGTCGAACTCATCAAGGAGTCATGAGATGAAATCACCCGTTCGCGTCCTCGTCACCGGCGCCGCCGGTCAAATCGGTTATGCCTTGTTGTTCCGCATCGCCGCGGGCGACATGCTCGGCAAGGATCAGCCGGTCATCCTTCATCTGCTCGAAATCACGCCCGCGCTGCAGGCGCTCAATGGCGTGGTGATGGAACTCAACGACTGCGCAGTCCCGCTGCTGCAAGGCGTGGTTGCGACGGACGACGTGAACGCCGCCGCAAAGGATCTCGATTACGCACTGCTGGTCGGCGCGCGTCCGCGCGGTCCGGGCATGGAGCGCAAGGATCTGCTCGAAGCGAACGGTGCGATTTTCGCGCCGCAGGGCAAGGCGCTCAACGCACACGCCAAGCGCACTGTGAAAGTGCTCGTGGTCGGTAATCCGGCCAACACCAATTCCCTGATCGCGCAGCAGAACGCGCCCGATCTCGATCCGAATTGTTTCACCGCGATGGTGCGTCTGGATCACAACCGCGCGCTCGGTCAACTCGCAGAAAAAACCGGCGCGCACACGACCGACATCACGAAAGTCACCATCTGGGGCAATCACAGCTCCACGCAATATCCGGACATCCATCACACGACGGTAAAGGGCAAGCCCGCTCTCGAGCAGGTCGACCAGGCTTGGTACAAGGACACGTTCATCCCGACGGTGCAGCAGCGCGGCGCGGCGATCATCAAGGCGCGCGGCGCATCGAGCGCGGCGTCGGCGGCTTGCGCGGCAATCGATCACATGCGCACATGGGCGCTCGGCACGAACGAGGGCGACTGGATTTCGATGGCCGTCCCGTCCGACGGCAGCTACGGCATCAGGCCCGGCGTGATCTACGGTTATCCGGTCACGTGCAAGGACGGCAAATTCGCCATCGTGAAGGACCTCGAAATCAACGCCTTCTCGCGCGAACGCATGGACGCCACCGACAAGGAACTGCGCGAAGAACGCGCCGGCGTCGAACACCTGTTCGCGAAACGCTGATCGCCGGAAGGCCGATTGCCTGAGGATGATTCGCGCGGACGTCGGCCGCATGTAGCCGACGTTCAGCACTGGCAATGCCCTACCAAAGCGGGTAAGACTCGGCCCCTTCTCACTCGGGAGTGGGCGATGAAATCCGGATCGTTTTCGCGTTCATTCGGTATCGCTGCCGTCGTCGCCGCGTCGCTCGTCGTGACGGTCGCGCAGGCCGCCTACGATCAGCCGCCGAAAGCTTTGCTCGACGTGATGCAGGCGCCGTCGCCGCCGCTCCCGGTCGTGAATCCGGGCGGCAGCAAAATCCTGCTCGTCTCCAAACCACAGTACCCGCCGATGTCGCGCGTAGCCGAGCCGTACCTGCGTCTCGCCGGCGTACGCGTCGAGCCGCGCAATCACAGCAAGCACGACACGCCGGGCGGTTACGGCATTCGCGGATGCGCGTCGGATTTCACGCTGGTCGATGTCGCCAGCAAACAGGAAACCAGGATCGCGCTTCCTCCCGGCGCGTGTCCGGATGATCCGATCTGGTCCGCCGACGGCGCGCGTTTCGTGTTCGAGAACGCGACCGCCGACGCGGTGGAATTGTGGATCGGCGATGCATCGAACGGCAGCGTTCGTCGTCTCGGCAATTTCCGACTCAATCCGATGTTCGGCGCGGATGTGCAATGGCTGGCCGATCAAGAA
>CAZZYA010000273.1:0-3994 GCA_964658115.1 uncultured Rudaea sp.
TTTTTGGTGACTTTTGCCATTGAGCAAAAAGTTACCCGCTCGTCCCGCGCGGAAGTTCTAGCTCGAAACAAAACGAAACCCGCGCGCTTATCGAAAGTTCCCACCGCGCCAGCGAAAGCCATCGCCCAAAACCAAAATCATTTCCCCAAAAGCAAAGCCTTCAACTTCTCCGTCTCAGTCAAATCCATATCCGAAACGATAGCCGCCGGCTGCCCCCCAAGATCAACGCTATCGAGCCGATACCCCTGCTCCATTCCCGACGACACCGACGTCCCCGTCGGCAACACAAACACATCCACAATGTGCTGGCCGTGTTTGTATACAAGCACCGGCACACGCGTGTCGCCGACATAATCGATGCGACCACCCGTCAGCGGAAATCCGTGATCGGCGAAATCCTGCACGACCGGTGTCTGCGCGACTTTCCCCGCGAACCACGGCTTCACCGTGTGGCGGTCGCTCGAAACGACATCGATCGGCGATGTCGCTGCGAGCGCACGCCAATGGCTGGCGAACGCGTCGTGGGCGATACCGGTTTGCTGCGGTGAATTCCACAGGTGCATCGATACGCCGCCCGCGCAAAACGCCAGCGCGCAGGCAGCGGCATAACCGAACCATCGCGGACTGCGCGCGCCTTCGTTACGCGTTGCTACAATCCGTTCGCGTAACTTGGGCGGCGCCGAAAACTTCAGCGAATCGTCGCGCAGCGCGCGACGCACGTTGTCGAGTTTGCCCAGCGCGGTGCGGCACGATTCGCACGTGTCCAGATGCGCCTCGATCTCGCGCGCCTCGGCGCGGTCGAGTTCGTTGTCGAGATACGATTCGAGTAACGGCTTCGCGGTTTCACAGTTCATTCGTATTCTCCGATGCGAACGCGCGCTGCAACATCGCGCGTCCACGCGACAATCGCGACATCACCGTGCCGATAGGCACATTCAGCACGTCGGCGATTTCGCGATACGACAAATCTTCGATTTCGCGCAGCACGAGGGCTTCGCGAAATTCCACCGGCAACGCGCGTAAATGTTCGGCAACCAATGCGTGGCGTTGTTCGGCTTCGGCGCGCTGTTCGACGTCGGCGATGGATGGCTCGTTGTGGACGGCGCGCAGATGCGTCTCGCGTTTGCGGTTGGCGAGCTTCGCCAGACAGCAATTGCGCACGATGGCCAGCCACCACGCGCGGGCGTTGCCGCCCGCGTAGGTGTGCGCGGCGCGTGCGGCGCGAACATAGGCATCGTGGACGGCGTCGGACGCGTCCTGCTCGTTGCCGAGCAGCCAGCGGCCGAGGTTGTACGCCGCATCAAGATGCTGCTGCGCCAGTTCGCCGATCCAGGATTCCGTCGTTGCCGTCATGCTAGTTGGCGCGCACGTGCACCGTGCCGGTCATGAAAGGATGCAGCGTGCAAAAGTAGCTGAAGTCGCCGGCGTTGGCGAACGTGAATTCGTAATGGTCGTCCGTGTCGATCGCTTTGGATGCGAAACCTTTATCACTGGCGCTGATCGCGTGCGGTGTTTCGTCTTTGTTGATCCACACGACTTTCGTGCCTGGCGCGACGGTGATGTCCTTCGGCGAGAACGCGAACTTCTGGATTGTCACCGTCGTTTCTGCATGAGCGGTGGCAGTGAAGAGCAAAACAGCGGCGAGAAGTATTTTCATGTCGATTCTCATGCGTGGTCGATGGGCGTGTCGATGAGGGCGAGATCGTGTTTGCCGCGCACGAGCGTAATCTCGCGCGTGCCGATCAATTTGCCGAGACGATCGGCCGGCACCTTCACAGGCCCGGGTTCGCCGATGCCTTCCTGTCCTGGCGTCGGTAGCGGATAGGCAAGCGACATCGCGGTGTGCAGCGCGACGTTGCCTTCCACTTTCTGCAGCACCTGATGGATGTGCCCGTTGAGCACCGTCACCGAACCGTACGGCTTGAGCATGGCGATGGCCTGATCGGAATCGGCAGTGCCCCAGCCCCACGGCGCGTAGATCGTCCACATCGGGATATGCGCCATGACGACGATCGGCGTGGATTTCGAGACGCCGGCGAGATCTTTTTTCAGCCACGCGAGCTGCTCGTCGCCGAGCGACGTCATCGTTCCCATCTTGAAATTGAGAACGTTCGACAGGCCGATGAAGTGCACGCCATTCTGATCGAAGCTGTACCACGCGCGCTGCTTGCCGTCGTGATCGAAGTTCTTGAGATAACCGGTAAGACCGTCGTCGAGCGCGTCGTGTTCGCCCGGAATCGTGTGCACGCGATCGACTTTGATTTCGGTCAGCAGTTCCTTGAGCTGACCGAATTCCTCGGGTTTGGACAGATGCGTCAAGTCGCCCGTGTGCAGCACGAGGGCGGGGCGGTGTGACATGCCGTTGATGTCGGCGGCGGCACGATGGAAGCTGCCGACGACATCCGGATTGGCATCTTTATGGAAGCCGATATGCGTATCGCTGATCTGCGCGAAGGTGAATGCGTTCTTCGGCGCGGCAGCGACGCCGGACGAGGTAGCGCCGAGCGCGCGCGGAACACCGCCGGCGACCGTCCAGATCACAGCGGCGCCGGCCCATCCGGCGATGCAGCCGAGCGCGGCGCGACGGTTCATTTGAATCGGTTCATGGTCTGACATGGCGGTCTCCAGTGCGGGATGGCTAACCGTCAAGATCATCGACAGCGCCGTTTTATTCCCATGCGATAATGCGCGACCGTTTTTCTCGCGATTCACCATGACCCAGCAAACCGTTCTCAACGCAACGCACCGCGCCGCCGGCGCGAAAATGGTCGATTTTGGCGGTTGGGACATGCCGCTCAATTACGGCTCGCAGATCGACGAACATCACGCGGTGCGCAAGCACGCCGGCATGTTCGATGTGTCGCATATGACCGTCGTCGATTTGCACGGCGAGCGCACGCGCGAATTCCTGCGCCGACTGCTCGCGAACAACGTCGACAAGCTGCAGAAATCGGGCAAGGCGTTGTATTCGACCATGCTCAACGAAAAGGGTGGCGTGATCGATGATCTGATCGTGTATTTCCTTGCCGAGGATTTTTTCCGTGTCGTCGTGAATGCTTCGACGCGCGAAAAAGATCTCGCCTGGATCACGCAGCAAGCGAAAGCATTCGCTGTGAACGTGACTGAGCGCGGCGATCTGTCGATGATCGCGGTGCAAGGTCCCGAAGCGCGTGAGAAAGTGCAGTCGCTGCTCACGCCGGCGACGAAAGAGAAAGCCGCCAAGATCGGCAAGTTCGTCGCTGTCGAAGGCGATGATCTGTTCATCGCACGCACCGGCTACACCGGCGAGGACGGCTACGAGATCATCGTTCCTTCATCGCAGGCGGTGGCATTGTGGAACAACCTCGTCGCCGCGGGCGTGAGCCCGGCCGGGCTCGGCGCTCGCGACACGCTGCGCCTGGAAGCCGGCATGAATCTGTACGGTCAGGACATGGACGAAACCATCACGCCGTGGGAAGCCGGACTCGCCTGGACCGTCTCGCTCGACGAAGGCCGCGACTTCATCGGCCGCGCACCGCTGGAAAAGCAGAAGGGCACCGAACACCGCATCATGGTCGGACTCGTCATGGACGAGAAGGGCGTCCTGCGTCATGGACAGCGCGTCGTCACGCCGAGCGGCGACGGCGAAATCCTGAGCGGCACGTTTTCGCCGTCGCTCGGAAAGGCCATCGCCTTCGCGCGCGTGCCCGCCGCGACACCGGAAAAAGCCGAAGTCGACATCCGCGGAAGGCTCGTTCCCGTGCGCGTCGTCAAATACCCCTTCGTCCGCGACGGCAAACCGCAAATCAGCTAATCAAGCCGCCAATATAATTGCAGCCGCGAGCCGGATGCCGCGGTTCGCTGTCAGCAGAGGGATAGGCTGTCAGCGAACACCAGCGTGGCGAACCGCACAGAGGTGTTTTGTGGTGGCTTTTTGCCACCGAACAAAAAGTTACCCGCCGCCCGCAGGACGGCGGAAGCTTTTGCCCGAAACGACGTTTTGCACACACATCAT
>CAZZYA010000274.1:0-3966 GCA_964658115.1 uncultured Rudaea sp.
GATCAGTACGAAGACTGGATGGCGCCGCTAACGCAAAAAGATGTCGAGAACCAAGACGTTCTGGAACTCGGCTGCGGCAACGGCAGCCTGCTTGTGCATACCGCGGATTGGAATCCACGCCGCCTAATTGGCGTCGATCTAGGTTCGTCGGTGGCGACCGCGCGAGCCAATCTCGATCGCAACGGAACGACAAACGCGCAGGTCATTGAGGCCGACCTTACCGAGTTCCGATCCGAGGGCTTCGACCTGGTGTACTGCATCGGCGTTCTGCACCATCTGCAGCGACCCCAGGAAGGTCTTCGCGCCGTGCTGCGCAACGTGCGTCGCGGCGGACGTTTCCATTGCTGGGTTTATGCGCGGGAAGGCAACGGGATCGTCGTGGCGTTGGTCGATCCGATTCGCAAACTCGCGGCGAGGTTGCCGTGGTGGTTGACCAAATACGCCATCGCCACGCCGCTCGCCGTGCCGTTTTATATATACGCAAAGGCCTTGCGTGCCATCGTTTCGCGATCGCCGACCGCTTTGCGCGCGGCGCCCCTGCGGGCGTACTGCCTGTGGATCGCCTCGCGCGAATTCGCATTTTTTCGTCACGTTGCTTTTGATCAACTCGTTACACCGCAGACCGCATATATCCGACGCGGAGACGTGGATGACTGGCTGGCTGAGGCTGCCGCCGAGATCGAACTGGATTCAAGTTACGTGATTTTCCGCAACCGCAATTCCTGGAAATTCGGAGGCCGTAAATGCGGCGGCGCGTGATCGCGGAGAAATTCATCGCGCGCGCTATTATCACGCGGTCTATTTCGTACGGATGTCATCGATGAACGATCTCACGACGCCGCGTGTGTTGAGTTTCCTTGCGCTCGCGCTGGTCATCGCAGGTAACGCCGCGGGCAATATTTTGCTCAAATACGGCGCGCTGGCGGCGGTGGAGCGGCCCGCACTTTTCGGTTTCATTAACTGGCAAACGGTCGTCGGCATCGCTTGTTTTGCTTTCGGCATTCTGTCCTACGCGTGGGCGCTCAAACATGTCGACTTGCACGTCGCTCAGATAGCGCTTTCGCTGCAGTACGTGGCGGTTATCATTCTCGCCTCTATTTTGTTGGGTGAACACGTCAGTCCTTATCAGTGGGCAGGCATCGGATTAATCGCGTTCGGATTGTTTCTTTGTACACGTTGATCAGCAGCGGTATTCCCAAACAATGTCATGCGGCACAATGACGTCGTCGTTTTATCTCGGCAGCACCGCCGGAACGGGCGGCGAATTTCATGTCAACGAACAGCCTTATGCATACTGGTAAGAGAAATATCGCCGCATCGAATCCGATGCCTACGACTTCGTGCTGTTTCGTTCAGCAGTTTCTCGCGCGTCAACGCGCGTCATTTCAGCGCGCGTCAATAAAAGCTGGCAGCGCAACAAATAAGAACGAGCACGCCGATAAAACAAAACCTGCCAACACCAATAACGCGAATGCACGCCGCGGCAATTGCGTGCGACCTGCGCCAATCAACAATGCGATCATCGGTATGATGGGAAACAGATAGCGACCTTGAGCTTGCAGTTGGTCGAACCAACTCAGCAACAAAGAACCAGCGGCGACAAGCACACCTGTACCAGCTACGACCGTCGCCAGCGCGCCGAAGCGAGTCGGTTGCGCGCGGAGGGCTGCGACGAACACGAGCGACAGTGCGCACAGCGAGATGGTCCCAAAGCCTGCATACATCCAGAGCGGTGCGAATACACTCATGTGATCGTAAACGCCGAAAAAACTGGCCGCACTGTTGAATGACCAATGATTTGGCGCGAACATCAACTGAGACAGTGGCACTCCACGTGCTGCCAGACCAATTGTGGGATTGCCCTTTCCGGCTGCAATCGTTGACGGCTTGAAGTCGACCCCGGCGCGCGCCTCGGCAATCTCGCGCAGATGTTCGCTCTTTTGCGCGGGCCAACCGTTGATGCAGACATCCCACGCGACGCGTGGCGCAGCTACTGCGAAACACATCAATGAGAAAGCGATAACCCGCACAAGCATCGGACGATCGGCCGCGTTTTTCCAGCTGCGATGTAGCGCGATGGCTACACATATGCCGCCGGTCGCAATCCCAAACACTTGCAGAAAGACACGCATGCCGTGAAGCGCGGGAACTTCGCCGACAAATGCGGCAATGCCGAGAAAAAGAAGCGCGGCCAGAATACCGGCGACGAGCCATGCTTTCCAACGCAAGTGCCAAACGGCAAGCCACAACAGCATGGCCGGCGCGATTGGAAGATAGTTTCGCTTCGAAACCAGGATTAGACCTAGACATAAAGCGGTAATCCAGATCGATGCCGTTCGTAGCGATCCGGTTCGGACGAACCGATGGACGCCGCTGATTTCGTCAGCGATAAGACAAGCGGCACCCATAGAAAGGAACAACGGAAACGCATCAGCGTTGAGGTAGGCAAACACGTACCAGATTTGCGGCGACAATAGAAGGACCGCCATGACTTCCGCCCAACGGCGGCGGTACGCCGCCATAAGGAAGAGAATCGCCCAAAGCAAACATTGGAACGTCCGCGCGGAACGGACGTCGTCGAAAAGCCATTGCCGCAACGGCACTGTCAGATGTGCTGCTACGTCATAGACCACGTCCAGTTCGAACAGGTAAGAAAATCCCCAAATCGACGTCGATGGCAAAGTTTCTGGATCCTCCGCCGACGGAGGCAGCCAGTGGTTGGTGTAATACTCGTAAGCGGCGAGATGCGAGAACTCGTCCGGATGCGTCGAGCGGAGCGTGGTTGAATACAGAGCGAGAACAACTATCAGCGTAGCCGCGATCGCCATGCCCAACAAAACTACCGCGCGCAAAGTAAGTTGCCGCGCAACCAGTCGAATAACCACCGCAAGCAGCAGCGAAACGATCAGCGCACTCGCTATCAATATCGCGGTCGAACGCAGTGGAGCGTTCAAATCGATCGAGCGTTCAAGGCGCAATTCCATTTGCGGATCATTGGTGCCGCTGACCGGGTAAATGTCGAGCGCGCCGTCAGTGCGCGCTATATTCGCCAGCGGGACGAGTGAGCCAACATTGGGCACGTCACTTGTCGAGGCCGCTGGAAGACACCAGACTAACGTCTCGATCTTTACGTGCGCGTCATTGTTGATCGGATCGAAACGCAAAGCCTTGTACGACCCACGCGGAAAATGGAAGATCAGTGAATTCTCTCCGGCGCGCAAAGTGGCCGTGACCGATTCGCTTTCTGAGTAGCCGTTGCCGCGATCGAAGTACCATTGCGCGATGCCTGAACGGTCTGCCTGCAAACGCATCTGAATGACGGCGCCATCTCGCGGCATCAAAAGGAAGATGAACGAGGCGACCAGCCATAACGAAGCCAATCCGACGAGCGTCGCGCCATATGGTTTTCGCCGAAGAAAACCGCCGCTCACAGTAGCATTCAAGCGGTCGTTCACAAGCGTGTGCACGGAAAACACAAAAATTGCCCTCGTTCGTTACAGTTTAAGCTTTCGATTTTCGAACCGGCCGTATGTCAGCCAGTGTTCTGCCGGATCCATGCGAGCCGCGGAGACGTCCGGATTGGCCGAGAGATACGACCTAGCGTCGAACTCTGTCGGCAACATTGCCTGAACCGACTGTGGCGGCCTATCGGACTTGCCGAGCACCGCGAAAAACTCATTTGAGTCATATAGCGTCGGATAAACGCGTAATACTTTGAATGATGAGTAGTGCAAATCGAACAAGGTCTGCAAAACGTCGCGAAAGGAGTCGGGGGTGAACTGCCAAGCGTGGACGTCGAGATACCGGTCGCCCGCGTTGGCGAACTCCCGGATGGCTCCACGCACCGATTCGACAGTTTTTTTGTACGCAGGCTCGCCGTGCTGGCCGCGCCAGTGCAATTTCTGGTCGTTATGCGTCGTCAACGCGCGATGTTCGATGGCGCTCGACAGCGTGTGCGTAGTAGAT
>CAZZYA010000275.1:0-3885 GCA_964658115.1 uncultured Rudaea sp.
GAAGGCGCCGGAAGCGACGCCGCAACTTAACGCCGGGGGTGTGAGCTGGCGCTGGCCGGCGGTCGGCAACGTGGTCGGCACGTTCATCGGCGGAGATCAAACGAAGCAGGGCATCGATATCGCGGGCAACGAAGGCGATTCCGTCTTCGCCACGGCCGACGGCGAAGTCGTATACAGCGGAAACGGTCTGATCGGTTACGGCGAACTCGTGATCATCAAGCACAACGCGAATTTTCTTTCCGCGTACGGTCACAACCGCAAGCGACTCGTGCAGGAAGGCGAAAAAGTAAAAGCCGGTCAGAAAATCGCCGAGATGGGTGCAACGGCCGCCGCGCGCAACGAACTGCATTTCGAGATCCGGAAAAACGGAAAGCCCGTAAATCCGCTGGAGTATCTGCCGGTTCGTTGAGCTTGTGGTGTCAACCGTACGTTGACATACTGTCGCTCGTTGGTTGACACCTGGCGGCGTCATGAGTGATTCACCCCGCAAACGTGGAACGCGAGCACCCACGCATCCCGGCGCTGTGCTCCGCGACGACATTTTGCCGACGCTACGCCTCAGCGTGTCCGAGGCAGCGCGACGGCTGCACATATCGCGGCAAATGCTGCATGAACTGCTTGCGGAACGAAAAGGATTCTCGCCGGAGATGGCGCTTCGTGTAGGAAAACTCGCGGGCAACGGACCGGAGTTGTGGTTGCGAATGCAGCAAGCGTTCGATCTCTTCCACGCGCAGCGCGCACTTGCGGCGGAATTGCGCACGATCAGACGTGCCGCCTGACGCCCCGCGATCGTGCACCCGGATCCAACCGAAAATGACCTAGACGCCGAAGACCTCCTCGCGTTCGTCGATGCCGTCGAAACGCCGGACGACGACGCGCGGGACTCGACCGGTTTGTATCTCAACGAAATCGGCCTGATTCCGTTGCTCGATGCGGAACAGGAATGGTCGCTCGCCGAACGCGTGCAAACCGGCGACACCGACGCGCGCAGTCAGATGATCGAAGCCAACTTGCGCCTCGTCGTATCGGTCGCGCGATCGTACGTCGGCCGTGGCGTGCCGTTGCTCGATCTGATCGCCGAGGGAAATCTCGGACTGATCCGCGCGGTGGAGAAATTCGATCCGGCGCGTCGCTTGCGGTTTTCGACATACGCGGTGTGGTGGATTCGGCAATCCGTGCAGCAGGCGTTGATGCAGCAAAGCAGGACCATTCGCGTGCCGGTGAATATATTGCGTGAGTTCGCGCAACTGCTGCGCGCGCGCCGTCAGTTCATCGCGGCCAACGCGCGCACGCCGAGTGTTGAGGAACTGGCGCAGGCGGTAAACAAATCGGCACAGGAAGTGACGCGATTGTTTTCGGTCACCGAACGCATCAGTTCGCTCGACGCGCCGCTGTCGGAAAACGATGACCGCGCATTGATCGAACAACTGGTGTTCGACGGCGATGCATCATCCAAAGTCGAGGAAGTTCCGAGCGGTCGCATTGCTGCGCTGATCGTGCAATTGCCGGACCGGCAACGCCTCGTGCTCGAGCGTCGTTTCGGATTGAACGATCATGGCGTGCAGACGTTGGCCGAGATTGCCGCAGCACTTGGCGTGACCCGCGAACGCGTGCGGCAGATTCAGACCGAAGCGCTAAATCGCTTGCGCGCGCTCGTCGGTGATACGCACGGCTAACCATTCAGCAGGAAAACCGCGACGGCCTTGCGACTTTCTTCGATGAGCACGTTGAATGTGCGCGCCGCCGCGGCACTGTCCATCGTTTCCAGACCGATGCCACGTTTGAGAAACGCCGCGAGGAATTTCTGCGCCGGGAAGACGATACGATCGCCGGTGCCGAGCAAAACGACGTCGGGTTTCAATCGCAAGATCGTTTCGACGGCTGCGTCGTCGAGTGTAGCGCTTGCGACGTACGGAAAATTTTCGACGATGGCCTCGGCGCTGATTACAAAACTTTTCGTGATCGCTCGATCGACGACAACTGCCGAGCTCGCATCCGCGCGACGCAGGAAAAACTGACGTTCGTTGTGATGCTCGGTGAGTTGCACGATTACTTCGGCAACGCGAGTTTCGGCTGCTCGGCGTTGCGGCGATAGAAGCAGGCGACTTTGCCGATGGTCTGCACGAGTTCGGCTCCGACCGATTTTTCCAGCGTCGCGACCTGCTCGGCGCGTGCATTGCGGTCGTCGCTGCCAAGTTTCACTTTGACGAGCTCGTGATGATCCAGTGCGGTGGAGAATTCTTGGATCAGCGTGGGCGTGAGACCTTTGTTGCCGGTCATGATCACGGGTTTGAGCGAATGCGCGAGACCGCGCAGATAGCGTTTCTGGCTATTGCTGAGCATGATGAAAAGGCGTCGTGGGGCTTGAAAGGTTATCATGCCGCTTCGGCGCCGTTTCATCGGCGCGGCTTCGCTCAGGTACGGCAACGGGCTTATGGCGACCCGCAGCAAGTCCAGCGCCCGCTGGCTCAAGGAACATTTCTCCGATCCGTTCGTGAAGCGCGCGCAGAGCGAAGGCTGGCGTTCGCGCGCGGTGTTCAAGCTGGAAGAGCTGATCGATCGCGACAAATTGCTGAAGCCCGGCATGATCGTGGTCGATCTCGGCGCGGCGCCGGGCGGCTGGTCGCAAATGGTGCGCGAACGACTCGGCGACAATGGCCGCATCGTCGCGCTGGACATCTTGCCGATGCAGGGAATCGGCGGCGTCGAGTTCATCGAAGGCGATTTCCGCGAGGACCCGGTATTGCATCAATTGGAAATCCTTCTGAACGGCGCCAAACCCGATCTTGTTCTGTCCGACATGGCCCCCAATATGAGTGGAGTAGGCGAAGTCGATCAAGCGAGAGTCATGCATCTGGCTGAATTGGCGAGAGAATTCGCCGACACTCATTTGAAGCCCGGCGGCGCGTTTTTGATCAAATTGTTTCAAGGCCGCGGCGTCGACGAGTATGTAAAGAGCTTGCGCGCAGGCTACGAGCGCGTCAGCATGCGTAAACCGAAGGCTTCGCGCGCGCGCAGTGCCGAAACCTATGCGCTGGCGACGGGCAAACGTCCGTAGCCGGTAAGTGATTCGAGAGAGTTGGTAATGAACGATATGGCCAAGAATCTTCTGCTCTGGGTAGTCATCGCGATCGTGCTGATCGTCGTCTTCCAGACTTTCAATCCGCGTACCGAGACGCACGATCTCTCGTACACCGACTTCCTCACGCAGGTCGAAAACAACAACGTCGCGCAAGTAAACATCAGCGCGACGATGCCCCAGACGCTGACCGGCAAACGCCGTGACGGCACGGGATTGAGCGTCATCGCGCCAATCGACGATCCGGATCTGATCAAAACGCTGCGTGCGCACAACGTCGAACTTCGTCAGGAACCCGCCGACAACTCCGGCGCGCTGTGGCGCATGCTGCTCGACTGGGTGCCGTTCCTCATTTTCATCGGATTGCTCGTGTACTTCATGCGCCAGATGCAGGCCGGCGCCGGCGGACGCGGCGCGATGAGCTTCGGCCGTTCGCGTGCGCGTTTGCAGGGCGAGGATCAGGTCAAGATCACGTTCGCCGATGTTGCGGGCGTGGACGAAGCGAAGGACGAAGTGCAGGAACTGGTCGAGTTCCTGCGCGATCCGGGGAAATTCCAGAAACTGGGCGGACGCATTCCGCGTGGCGTGCTGATGGTCGGTTCGCCGGGCACCGGCAAAACGCTGCTCGCGAAAGCGATCGCGGGCGAAGCGAAAGTACCGTTCTTTACGATTTCCGGTTCCGATTTCGTCGAGATGTTCGTCGGCGTCGGCGCCAGCCGCGTGCGCGACATGTTCGAGCAAGCGAAGAAACACGCGCCGTGCATCATCTTCATCGACGAAATCGACGCGGTCGGCCGTCATCGCGG
>CAZZYA010000276.1:0-3881 GCA_964658115.1 uncultured Rudaea sp.
ACGCTGCCCGACGGAACCCCGATCGTGGTCAGCGGCGGCGGGAACACGTACACTATTCAATCCCGCGCAACGCTCGCGAATGGCGCAAGCGCCATTATCGATGCGAGCGTTCGCCTCGGCGGCGTGGGCGCTGCCGGGCGGCCTTACACCGTGCTGCGCTGGCGCGACGACGAAAAATCCCGATGAGTATTACCGACGCGATCGACACTCAGCTCGTCCGTTTGCGGACGCGCTACGCCAGAACGCCGCTGCCACGTTTTTTCACGTGGTGGGGACGCGAGCTTGTCGCGCTTTTGCCGGCGCGATGGCGGGCGTTGTTGTCCGAGCGCGCCGATGCGTTGCTGCTCGAAGCGCAAGGTGCGGAGCTGATGGTGTGGCGTCAGTCGGATGAGCGCACACGCGAACTCGGTACGATTTCGCTGGCCGAACCGATCGACGCGCAAAAAGCGTTCTTCCTGCGCCTGCGCAGTCAGCTCGACGATCCGGATTTGCGCCGCATTTATTGCATACCCGCCGAACGCACGTTGCGGCGTTTGATCAATCTCCCGGCGGCAGCGGAAAACAATTTGCGTCAAGTGCTCGCATTCGAGATGGATCGGCAAACGCCGTTCAAGGCCGATCAGGTTTATTTCGACCACCGGATCCTTTCGCGCTCCGGCGATCGCAATCTGTCGATCGAGCTCACCGTCGTGCCGCGCACGGTGCTCGACAACGAACTGGTGAAGATCGCCGGCGTCGACGCGGCGCTCGACGGCGTCGATTGCTGGCAGAACGGACCGGGCAGTCAACGCTCCGGATTGAATCTGCTGCCGCCGGATCGGCGCATCAAACGCAAGAATTTGCGTCGGCGCATCAATCTCGCGCTGGCCGCCGCGGCGGTGGTGCTATTGATGACGGTGATGACGATGTCGCTAAATAACCGTCAGTCCGCGCTCGACGCGATGACGGCCGAAGTCGACAAAGCGCAGAACGAAGCCAAGCAAGTGTCGACCGCGCGCAAGACATTGCAGGACACGATCGATGCGGCGAATTTTCTCAGCCGCAAAAAGCACGACACGCCGTTGATGGTCGACTTGCTCAACGATCTCACCGCGCGCTTGCCGGACGATACGTACCTCGAACGCTTGAACGTCGACGAGAAGTACAAGATCGAACTGCAAGGCTTGAGCGACGATGCGTCGAAGCTCATCGGACAGATCAGCAAATCCGAATTGCTCACCAATCCTTCGCCGCAGGGATCGATCCAGCAAGATCCGCGCACGAAGAAGGATCGCTTCAACATCACGGCGGATTTCCGCAGTGTCATCGCCGCCAACGAAGCGGCCAAGGCGAACGAAGCGCGACGAAAACAGCAACAGCAGCAGCAACAGGGAGGTGGCCGCAATGCGCCTGATTCCGGAAGTCCGTAATCGTCGTTTCCTTGCGATCGTGCTGCTGCTGATCGTGGTGAGCTTGGCCTATCTGATTTTTTTCCATTGGTGGTTCGTCGCGCCGGAAATGGACATCGCATCGCAGATGGCCGAGCTGCGTGAGCGGCAGGCGAGCTTCGCGCAGATCGCACATGAGCGTCCGGAAATCGATCAGAAAATTACCGAGATCAAGGCCGCCGAGCAGAACAATCAGGCATTCCTCACCGATACCGATTCGAATGCCGCGTTCTCCGATCTCACGCAGCGTCTCAAGCAGGTCATCAGTCAGCGCGTGAAGGACGAGAGCCGCTGCGCGATCGTCAGCAATTCCAATTTCAAAGGTGGCGAAGATGAGCTGTATCGCCGCGTGACTATTCAAGTACGGATGCGCTGCACGCTCGAATCGTTCGCGGGCATTCTTTACGAACTGGAGAACAGCAATCCGTATCTGTTCGTCGATCAGCTCATGATCTATCGGCAGCAGGCCGGATATGTTCCACCCGGTGGCAAGGCGCCGCCGACGTCGCTCGACATTCGCTTCAACCTGTCGGGTTATCTGCGCACGAAGGCGGGCAAGGCATGAGCGTTCGCGGCAGTCGATTGCTAGGCATCGTACTCGCCGGCATGTGCGGATGCTTGTTGCTACTCGCGCTTGTTCTTCAAGCGGGGTGGGGTCGCGGCTTTAGCTGGGATACGCCCGACGCGAGTGCAGCGCTGGCCGCCGCGAATATCGATCACGACGTGTTCAAATTGCCGCCGGAAAAAGAGTACGCGGAAACGGATGCGCGTCCGCTTTTCAACGAAGATCGCAAGCCGACGCCCGATGCGCCGACCGAACCGGTGAAACCCGACGTTCCGCCGTCGACGCTCAACATCGCGCTCACGGGCATCGTACTGACGCCGCAGTTGCGTCTCGCGTTGATTCAGGACAAGGCAAAAAACGCGACGGTTTCGCTCCGCGAAGGTATGCCGATGCCGGGCGATCAGGGAGACTGGACGCTAAGCGAACTCAAACCGCGCAGCGCCATTTTCAAACAGATGCCGGGCGGCGATGAGGTCGAAGTGGAACTGACGACCGCTGTTGCGAGTCAGAAAGGTCCGGCGAACGGCAAAGCGGGGCGACCCGCGCCGCCGGGGCAGCCGGGATCCAAAGGTACGCCGCCGGCGCCGCCAGCGACAGCCGCCAACGGGGCAAATCCGGGTGCGTCGGAGCAATTGCAGCGCCGTATCGAAGAGCGTCGCCGGCAGATGCGCGACGAAGCCGAACGCATGAAGCGACAGAAAGAAGCCAATCAACCGGGCAATTGAGCGAAACCATCGGAGTGCAACCTGTGTCCTTACGTCCTTCCATAGTTCTCGTGACGCTGATGGTGTCGCTGCTTGCCGGCTGCTCAAACTTGCCGTTCCAAAAGCATGACCAGCCGATGCTCGACAATACGCCGCCGACGCCCGTGCCGAAAATCGCCGTCGTCGACGACTCGCAGCCGATCAAGCTCAAGACCAGCGAAACAGCGAAAGTCGCCGACGCGAAAATCGAAAAGGGCAACGGCACCTTCGTCAACGAAGCCGCCGCGAGACTTCCGCCTCCGAACGCGGTAGCGACGACGGGTGACGGCCAGATCTCGTTCAACTTCGAGAACACGCCGATCCAGGCCGTTGCGCAAAATGTCCTCGGCGCATTGCTGCACGAGAATTACACGATCGCGCCGAACGTCACCGGCAACGTCACTTTTTCCACATCGCGACCGATCACGCCCGAACAGGCGATGCCGATTCTCGAGATGCTGCTCTCGTGGACGAACAACGCGCTCGTGCGCAAGGAAGGTCGCTACGAAGTCTTGCCGGTGAAGGATGCGATTCCGGGTAATCTCACGCCGCGCATCGCGCCGCCGAAGATGGCGCTCGGCTACGAAGTGCGCGTGTTCCCACTGAAATACATCTCCGCGACGGAAATGCAGAAACTGCTGAAGCCGTATGCGAAGGCCGATGCCGTGGTGAACGCGGATGCGTCGCGCAACATGCTTATCATGGCCGGCACCGCCTCCGAACTCGCCAACTATCAGCGCACCATCGACGTGTTCGACGTGGACTGGCTGAAAGGAATGTCCGTCGGCGTCTACAACCTGCGCAATACGGATGTGACGAAGGTACAGCCGGAACTCGACAAGATTTTTGGCGAAGCGGGACAGTCGCCGCTTGCCGGCATGTTCCGTTTTATCCCGATGGACACGACCAACTCCATCATCGTCATCACGTCGCAGCCGGACTATCTCAAGCAGGCCGAACAATGGTTGTATCGACTTGACCTCGGTGCTGGGGAAAACGGCACACAGCTATACGTCTACGATGTGAAAAACGTGAAAGCGGCGGACTTGTCCGACCACTTGAATGCAATCTACACCGGACAGGTTTCGCAACGTTCGACGCAAGGAAATGTCGCGCCGGGTTTGCGCAGTACTACCATCGGTGGAA
>CAZZYA010000277.1:0-3849 GCA_964658115.1 uncultured Rudaea sp.
GGAATACGACGCTAAACTTTCATTCTGGTAAAGCTGCAACGCCGCCGACATCGAACTGCTCATGCAAGTCGTGCCCCCGCCAGGTTGTCCGCCGACTGGACCCGAACCGCCGAGATTCGCCCAACTCTGCGCAGAGCCCGCGAAATTCGTCATGCCGCGGTTGAGCGTATTTTGCGAAACGATCGCGCCGGTCATCAGGCGCATGCTTTCGGAAAGTTCGAACGCCGTCTGGTGCTGCGATTGATTGGTAGCCATTTTTAGCTCCAACGTTGTTCCACGCATCGAAACCAATGCCACTAGCGTCAACACGAGCAGGAACATCAGGCCGACAAATAGCGTGGCGCCGCGTTGGCGATTGCGATTAAACGAAGTCATGGCTTTATCCTCGATCCCGGTTGCGCACTTGACCGAGCGTCGTAAACACTGCGTGGCGAATATACGGATCGGCCGTGCCGCTGTATTTCACGCTCGGATCCCAGCCCAGCGCGTTAGCGCCCTTAGTGCTTTGCTCCGTAACGTTCGTACGCGTGCCGTTGGAATTGAAACTATCGCTTTGCGTCAGCAGCGCAACGCGGACACTGACTACTTTCAGCCAGTCGGTTGCACCCGAACCGGAGCCGACTTGAGTAGCGGACTTGTACGTTTGAATGTCGCCGAAGCGCACCGGAATGGTGCCGCCGGTAACATTATCCGAAGCGAGTCCGTATTGAAGCTGCATGTCCTGAATGCCTTCGACCACAGGCTCGAGCACCAGCGTTCCCGTGTTATCGAGTCGGCGTCGCCATAACGTTGGAATAGGACTTCCGTTGTCGGATGTAGCCGCACAGGCGGCGCCTGTCGGAGTACTACATTTGCGCAGGTAATACACCTCGAGTCGATACGGATAGGTGTATATGCCGTCCTGGTTCGAATGATCGGGACTTTCGAAAAACCCAGCATTGAGCGGAGTATCGAAAGTTCCAGCGGCTAAGTCCGTAATTTCGGAACCCTTCGCCAACACCATCCCTTTACTGATGGCGACCCGGACATACAGAGCGTTTGGTGTGATAGTCGGCGTCGTCGTCACGCAGGCCGCATCCGCGCACTGAATGAAATTGCTGTCGGCGTAACGCACTACCACGACATCGCCGCCGTAATAATCTGGCACGCATCCACCGCCCAGCGCACCGTCCATCGCAGACTGTGTTCCCGCAGAAATCCCGTATGTTCCGAGCGTCCACCAGTTTTGGCCTGTCGTGTACGTCGAACTGGACGTCGACTCAAGCCCGGCGCAATTCGCCATCGCCGTGTTGTATATCGCCTGCGCGCCGGCCGTCGTTTGACCTCTGTCGGGATTGCTCGAACCCCAGTGATCCGCCATTTGCAACGAATAATCGAGCTGGGAGGATGCGAACCGCGCATTCTCCTGCATGAAGTTGGCGCCTTGCGTCGCTTGCGAAGCCGTCTTTCCGGCAACCATCACCTGGATCAATCCGACTGACAGAATGATGCCGATCAAAATCGCCACCATCATTTCGATCAGCGAAAATCCCGCCGCCGAGCGTGCCTTGAGCCAATGAATGTTTTTTACCATTGTCAGCGACCTAGAAAACGAAATCGAATTGATAGCAGTCGCCGCCGCCGGCCGTCGTCTCAGCGCCCGTCGAAGAGGCCGACTCGCCCCACTTGATTACGACACGCATAAATCCAGCCGCGACGGCACTTGCGGTATAGCCCGGACACGCATCGGCCGTGCTCGCCGCGCCCAGTATCTCGCCAGTTCCACCTGGGAATTCTGCGAAGATGCGATTCGACCAATCCTGCACGTCAGCCGCCGCGAGTGCAGCCCCGGCGCACGCCGCGCCTCCCGTACAGCCCGGCATCGTGTTACCTGTGTTGCTCGTTGTCACATAACTCGCGGCAAAGTTTTCGTTAGCGCGGATGCGATCGGCGATATCGCTCGCGAGCAACATCGCCTGTGTGCGCGAATACGCAGTCTTTGTCAAACCCAGATTCGTGGTCTGCATCAAACCGATACCAAGCAAGCCGATCGACAAGACGACCAAGGTGACCAGCAGCTCCAACAGCGAAAACCCGCGCGAACGATTGAGCATTGTCATGGACAACTCACATTGGGTTGGACCATCGCGCGACCACTGAGCGATATGTCGACGATCGGGCCAAATTTGACTTTATTACCGCCATCGCAAAGCTTGACTTGGTACGGCGTAGTCACAGCAGACGAAGAACAGGCCGCTGCGGCGACATTCAGATTCATGCGACCACTACCGTTGTAGCAAACGGTGTTGCCTGAGCCGCTCACAATGTTTGCGCTCAAACTCGATCCGGTTTGACATCCACCGCCATCACCCGTGGCAACGCCGCTAATGATTCGCGTATCCGCTCCAGTCGGAACGGTATCGGCGGGATTGGTCGATGCGGGCAGCCAGACGAATGCGCCGTTCGCCCAACTGGTGGTCGAGCCGCACTTGACCGGATCCACACGCACATAAGCGTTGCGTTTGATCGCTTCCATCCTCGCTGTATTCATTGCAGCCAACAGCCCGTTAGCCGACGACGAAAGATCGTTGCGAACGAAAAACGTTCGGAATGCGGGAAGTGCGAGTACAGCCAGAATACCCGCAATGGTGATCACCACCATCAGCTCCAAAAGCGAAAATCCGCGCGGAATTCGTATTTTCATAGGCGCTCCTTTTAACAAAAGGTATGCGCACAGTGTACGCGCGACGGGTCTAGCGCGGCTTTTAGCCGACAAGTGGCGTCGGCGGCGGGAAACTGCGGGAGATGGTGCCGACGAGAGGAGTCGAACCTCCGACCTACTGATTACGAATCAGTTGCTCTACCAACTGAGCTACGTCGGCGCAGAAGGGCCGCGAATTTTAGGGGATAAGCGCCCAGTGGCGCAAGGAAAGCGCTCAGTCGACGACGACCGCCCGCAATTGCTTCGGCAGCGCGAAGGTGACGTTTTCGGGATCGCCTTGCAGCTCGCGCACGTCCGCGGCGCCCCACGCGCGAAGTTGGTCGATGACACCGCGAACGAGACTTTCTGGCGCCGACGCACCCGCCGTCACGCCGACGTTGTGCTTGCCGTCGAGCCACGCGCGATCGATGTCCTGCGCGCCGTCGATGAGGTGCGCCGGCACGCCTTGCTTCTCGGCCAATTCGCGCAAGCGATTGGAGTTGGAACTGTTCGGCGAACCCACGACCAGAACCAGATCACATTGCTGACCGAGTTTGCGAACGGCGTCCTGTCGATTCTGCGTGGCGTAACAGATGTCGTCGTGTCGTGGTCCAAGAATGGCGGGAAATTTCTCGCGCAATGCATCGATCACGGCTTTGGTGTCGTCGATCGACAACGTCGTCTGCGTCGAGTACGCGATGTTGTCGCCGTGTTTCGGCGTGAGCTTGCGAACGTCGTCCGGCGTTTCGACGAGATAGATTTCGCCGGTCGCGCCCTCGCGATCCCATTGCCCGAGCGTGCCTTCGACTTCCGGATGTCCCTCGTGCCCAATGAGCACGACATCCCTGCCCGCCTTCGCATGACGCGCGACTTCCATGTGCACTTTCGTAACCAACGGACATGTCGCATCGAACACACGAAGATGACGCGCGCCGGCTTGTCGGCGAACCACCTGCGAAACGCCGTGCGCGCTGAAGATCACGGTCGCACCGTCGGGAACTTCGTCAAGCTCGTCGACGAAAATCGCGCCGCGTTTGCGCAGGCCCTCGACCACGAACCGGTTGTGCACGACTTCATGCCGCACGTAGATCGGCGCGCCGAAGGATTCCAGTGCGCGCTCGACGATCTCGATCGCGCGATCGACGCCGGCGCAAAAGCCGCGCGGCTCG
>CAZZYA010000278.1:0-3841 GCA_964658115.1 uncultured Rudaea sp.
ACGGCAGCACTACTTTGAACTGCCATGCGTCCGACGCATGTCCGGTGACAACGGCCATGCCGGCTTCGATTGCAGGTAACGCGGCCGAAACGCTCGCCGTTGGTGTCGAGCTGTCCAACAACAATGCAAGGGTGACCACCGGGCACACGGCCATCAGCACCAGCATGCCCAACCCGAACCGGTAGCGAGAGGCCATACGCGTGACGAACGGACGCCCGGCAGCGTAGATCGACGCGAGCAACGCGCCCTGCCAGACGAAATGCAACAGCACGGCACCGACGACATCGACGAAGCCGATCAACTCCTGCGGCAGATTCATGCTCAATCCCCTGCTTCGATTTTGCTCAAGAGTGTGCGAATTTCCTTGAGTTCTTCGCGCGATGCCGGCGGGTGACTGCCGAGCGCGTGCAAGACCATTTGCGAGGCCGAGCCATTGAATAGGCGGGTGACCATATCGGCGAGAAAGCGCTTTTGCGTGCGCTGTTTCGTGACGCCTGCTTTGTAGACATGCGCGCGTTGCGAATCGTCGCGTTCGACAAGTCCTTTGCCATGCATGATCTGCAACATTTTCAGCGCGGTCGTGTAGCCAGCACCTTCGTTTGCGTACAGCGTTTCGTGCACTTCGCGGACGGTGCAGGGTCCGCGGTTCCAAAGCACCTGCAGAATGCCGAGCTCGACATCCGTCGGCCAGGGCGTTTCGACGCTACGACGTGTGGTCATAGACTCACCATCAACGAATGATTTCGTATATTGCCGCGCGCCAATCCCGGACGCAAGCACCGCGGCGGGCGGACGCGCAAAAATCAGGTCCGTGTCGCGGCCGCCTTTCGTTTGCGTACGCGCAGCGCCAGGTAATCGATGATCTCGCCGGCAATGTCGATGCCCGTTGTGGTTTCGATGCCTTCCAGACCGGGCGAAGAATTGACCTCCAGCACCAGCGGCCCGCGCCGCGAGCGGAGTAGATCGACGCCCGCGACATTCAAGCCCATCGTGCGAGCCGCTCGCAGCGCCGTGTCGGTTTCGGCAGCGCTGAGCTGTACGGCCGTGGCCGTACCGCCGCGGTGAAGATTGGAACGGAATTCGCCTTCGCGGCCCTGTCGGCGCATCGCGGCGACGACACGTCCGCCGACAACGAAACAACGGATGTCGGCGCCGCGCGCTTCTTTGATGAATTCCTGCACGAGGAAGTTCGCGTACAGACCGCGGAACGCCTCGATCATGCCTTGCGACGCCGAACGTTTTTCTGCGAGCAGCACGCCCTGCCCTTGCGAGCCTTCGACGAGCTTGATGACGTGCGGCGGTTCGCCGAGCATCGCGAGCAAATCGCCGGTGTCGTCGGGATTGTCGCCGAAAACCGTCGTCGGCAATCCCAATCCTTCGCGTGCGAGAAGTTGCATGCAGCGCAACTTGTCACGCGCGCGCAGAACGGCATCCGACGAATTCGGCGTGTACACACCCATCATTTCGAACTGCCGCAATACCGCCGTGCCGTAGAACGTGATCGAGGCACCGACACGCGGAATGACCGCGTGAAAACCCGACAGCGCGCGACCTTTGTAATGCACCGAAAATTCACTCGGATCGATACGCATGTAACAGCGCAGCGGATCGAGCACGCGCACGCGATGCCCGCGCGCGCGCGCCGCCTCGACTAAACGCATCGTCGAATACAGTTTGCTGTTGCGGGACAGAATCGCGATCTTCATGCGACATCTCCGACAGCGATCCGAACCCGACGCGCGTGCGAATACGAGCGTTCCGGATCGACCACGAACTGCCCGCACAGCGCCGACCGTCCGAGCAGCATCGGAAACATCATGTTGCCGCGATTGGTCAGATTTATTTCGGCGTCGAAATTCCGATGCGCCATGCTGATCGTGCTGCGAATGAACCAGCGCGCGGTGGTGTGGCCGCCGGAATCCGTCACCTCGCGGCGATCGAGCGCCAACACCTCGCACACACGCAATTTCGATTTTCCACGTGTCGTGTCGACGGCGAAACGCAACCACATCGCGTTGTCGCGCGTAAATTCTTCCAGCCACGCGACGTGAAGCGCCGATGTGCGCGCGCCGGTGTCGACCTTCGCTTTTAGATTCAATCCGAGATCGGGCAGCGACAAGCGCTCGCGCCAGCCGATGGTGATGAGATCGTGCATGCGCGCAAGCCGTCAGGAACGGTGGCAGGCCAGTATAGTCGTTTAACGTGTCAGGCTATGAACAAGGCAATAAACGATCGCGTGCATTCAGGCGGCAGCGGCGTTGCGCACCCGTTCAGCGCGTCGCAAAGACAATGCGCGCCTCAACTTCATGGAGGAGGCGATGATGCAAACCTATGGAAAGTTCGTGGCGGCAGCCACGCTGTTGATCGGATGTGCCGCAGCGCACAGCGTGTTCGCGCAAGAAGCGTCGGTTACGTGCGAATCGAATAACGATGATCGCAACGCGTGTCCGCTGCCGTTCGCCGGGCATGTACGTTTGGCCGATCAGATCAGCCGCACGCCGTGCATCCGCCATCAGAACTGGGACGTGCAAGACGGCAGCATTTGGGTGTCCGGCGGATGCCGCGCACGATTCGCCGTGTTACCGCGCGATCGCGACGATCGCATGACTGACCGCGATGACCGTCAGCCACCTCCGCCACCGCCGCCGCAGCAACAAGAAAGTGCCGGCGCGCCGTTGCGTGTTCAGGCCGCGTGTGTCCATCGTGTGGCCGACTATCGCCGCATCTCGCGTGACGATGCGATTCCGCAAGGCAGTCATGCAGTCGGCGACGGATTGTTCGAAGTCAGTGTCGGCACGCCACAAGGACCGATGATTTGCACCGTCGATCAGGATGGCAATGTGCGCGGAGTTGCGGAAGGTCAGTAATCAGAATCGACCGTCGCCCATCTTCGGCGCGTTCACGAACGCGCCGAAGATGGAGACGAAGTTAACTCAATCGAACGAGTAAATATCGAAACCGTCTTGGAAAATGATGTCGTTCACTTCGACAGCGCCGATGTCGCAGGCGTCGCCGTACAAACGGATCGCACCACGCTGGTCGGTCGGTAGCGCCGCAAAACATTCCAGCACCGGATCGGCGTCGATGAGCACACTGCCCGGCAGCGGCGAAAAAGTTTTCGTCGGTCCGCCGTTGTTTTGCAGCGGTCCGAGATTGGGCGACGTGCCATCGGCGAGATCGTCGGAAATGTAGCCCGTGCTATCACCGCGCGTATTGACGAGATTGAAACCGGCGGAATCGATCACGCCGAACAAATCCGGATCGGTTGCAGTACCCGCATTTCCGCTTGTCGATGTTCCCGCCGTAACGACACCATCGGTGACCACCATATTCGTGACTTCGAGCGACACGCCGCTATAAAGATAAATGCCGCCGCCGCTGGCATTGCCGCCGTTCTGCGGAGTGGCCGGCGAGACGACGTTACCGCCTTTCGCCGTATTGGCGACGAGCGTGTCGAAATCCATTACCAGGGTGTCGTTGTGGACGAACAGCGAACCGCCCGCCGCAGAACCGGCATTGCCGCCCGCGTTGTGCGTGCCGCCGCCTGTCGCGGTGTTGGCGCTGAACGTCGAGTTGAGAATTTCCGCAGAGTCAGGAACGGCTTCGATGAAAATCGCCCCGCCGAGACCTGCGCCGCCACCACCGGCCGAGCCACCCACCGCGCCGGTGCCACCGAATTCGCCGGCCGTACCGACAAAAAAACCACTGCCGCTCGCCCCGCCAAAACCACCGTTGCCGCCGTGCGTATTAGTGCCATTTCCGGCGCCGCCGCCGGAGCCGCCATAACCACCGGCGGTCGCATCCAGACCGGCACCGCCGCCATTTCCGCCGACCTGACCCA
>CAZZYA010000279.1:0-3836 GCA_964658115.1 uncultured Rudaea sp.
GGATGTTCTGAAATCAGGTAGCGAGCTATGTCGAGGTCGCCCCCGGAAACCGGATTAGCGACGTAATGCGCTGATTCGGTTGTCGTTATTCAGATCGGTCGATTGACTAGTTCCCTAAGCTAACCCCGATTATTCGTCAGTTGCCTCGCGCGCGTGCGCGTTCCGCGCGAGTGGCCTATCGAGTGGCCGTCGGCGGCGCCACTTGCTGTAATCAAATCGGACCATGCGGGACACGTTTTAAGCTGTAAGACTCTAGGGGACAGGGGACCCTAGCGGCCCTCCCCGCTAACCACATTTAAAACGTGTTCTACGTGGTCCTAGGTGTGGCGGATTCTCTGGCCGCAGCAAATAAAGCCGTGATGGCCGCCGAAGTCCCGACCGAGTCGGTACTCGCACGCAGCGCGTCGAGATAATCCGACCAAGCTTGCATCATCTCTCGCCGCTCTTTCAGATATTCAGCCTTGTTGTACGGACGCCTGGAATCGCTGCGTTCAATATGTGCGAGCTGGCGCTCAATGACGTCGTAGCGCCAACCTTGCTCATTTAAATTAGTAGACGCTGTAGTACGAAATCCGTGTGCGACCATTTCTTCGCCGGTGTACCCGAGCCGCCGCAAGGCGACGTTCACCGTGTTTTCCGACATCGGCCGGTCGCGACTATGAGTTCCAGGAAAACAATATTTCCCCGCGCCGGTAAGTTGGTGGAGGTTGCGGAATATCTCGATGGCTTGTCTCGACAAAGGTACGAGATGCGCTAGATCCATTTTCATCTTCTCTGCCGGGATACTCCAGACGGCGTTCTCGAAATCAATCTCTTTCCACTCCGCGCGACGCAACTCACCGGGTCGAACAAACAAATGTGGCGAAAGCCTGAGCGCACACTGCGTAACATGTTGGCCTTTGAACTCACTGATCGACCGCATCAACTGGCCAACTTCATCCGGTTTGACGATTGCCGGATGGTTTCGGACCTTGGCGGTTCTAAGTGCGTCGCGCATAGAGCCTGCAGGATTGCCCTGCGCCCGGCCCGTAAAAACTGCAAAGTTGAAAATGCGCCCGCATCTTTGTTTTACTCGATGGGCGGTCTCGAGCTTTTCCTCCTTGACGATTGCTTTCAAAACCTTCTCATACAACTCGTTAGCAGTTATCTCAGCGATCGGCCTGTCTCTGAGGCGTGGATAGACCCACTTCTCCATCAAAGCTATGGCTTTTTCCCGAGTGCTATCTCGTAGACTACCTCCGTGCATCTCAAACCATTCACGCGCGACATTTTCGAATGAGTTTTGATGCGCTCCTTTGTGAGCCGCAGCGCGCGCCTTCCGATCTGCCGATGGATCGATACCCTGCGCAATAAGCGCTTTTGCTTTTCCACGCAACTCGCGGGCGAGCTTTAGCGACACGTCGGGATAAGCACCGAACGTCAATAACTTCTCAGTGCCGAGAAAGTAATACTTCAAACGCCATGTTCGTGACCCTTTCGGGCTTCGGGGGCCAGCTGGCTTGACGTCGAGAAATAGCCCGTCGCCATCGAACATCTTCGTTCTCGGATGGTCGGGCTTGAGTTTTTTCAGGCCCATATCAGTTAGCTGCGTCATAGGGGTACGCTTCCTGAATTCGATTCATTTACCACTAGGTATACCCCCGTACAGGGGTAAAAGTCTACGAATCGGATAGGACGAGGACGGACACTTCGGGCATAAAAAAACCCGCTGTTATGCGGGTTTCAAAGACTTTCTTGGATGCCTTCGGATCGTATTCTGGCTCCCCGAGACGGACTCGAACCGCCGACCCAGTGATTAACAGTCACTTGCTCTACCGACTGAGCTATCGGGGAATGCAACAGAGCCGCGTATTTTCGCGATGCAGCACGGCCGCGTCAAGCGTACGCCGCCTCGCGGTGTCAGTGCTGCAGTTCAAGCCGCTGCACGCGCCAGTTGAGAACCTCGGCGACGTACAGTTCGTGGTCGGACGGACAGGCCATTTCGTGGATCCACCCGAACTCGCCCACCTGCTTACCGGACTTGCCGATGGTGCCGAGCACTTTGCCGTCGAGCGTCATCTTGTAGATGCGGCCGGGGAAAGCGTCGGAGGCGAACAGGTATTGTGGATTGCCGGGCGTGATGCAGATCGCCCAAGGTGAGCCGGGCTTGCGTTGCGTGGCATCGGGATTGCCGGTTGTGCCGATCGGCTGTTTGGCATCGGGCGGCACCGGCAAATCGATGACGATCTGGCGCAGGAAGTTTCCCTCGCCGTCGAATACCTGGATGCGACGGTTGCCGCGATCGGCGACGTATACATTTCCACTCGCGTCGGTGGCGAGACTATGCGGCGTGTTGAACTGGCCAGGTTTGTCGCCGGGTTCGCCCCACGATTTCAGCCACACACCATTTTTGTCCACCTTGGCAACGCGCGAATTGATGTAGCCGTCGCTGATGAAAGTATCGCCGTTCGCGTTCCATGCCACGTCGGTCACTTGGCGGAAAAGTCCATCGACGGCGGGCTTCGGCGGCGTTGCGTGTTTCACCGGTCCGGTGTCTTCGTCGGATGCTTCCTGCTTGCGGCCGAACACCATTTCGACTCGGCCCTGTGGATTGAACTTCACGACCGTGTCGGATCCCTTGTCGGTGATCCAGATGTTGTCGTGAGGATCGACCTTCACCGTGTGCGCGAACGACCACGCATACAAGTTGTGTCCGATCTCGCGCAGGAAGGTTCCGTCCGGACCGAATTCGAGCAACTGCGCCGCAGCGGCGGCGTACGCGGGACCGGACGTATTGCCGCGCTGAAATACGAACACGTTCTTCTTCGAATCCACCGCTACACCGGACACTTCGCCCAGGTACATGTTGGGCGGCAGTTTGAGAAAGTCGGCCGACGCCCGGAATTTGATTTCCGGCACGTCGGCCGATTGCGCGTGCGATAGCGAAACGGCGATCAGCGACAGCGTTGCGGCAACCAAACGGATTTTCATGGCGACACTCCTTTGCGGGATGAGCGAAACTTTACCCGCATCGGCCGCTCGCGCTCGTGCGACTTTCGGCTAAGTCGCGACAGCATTCGCGCGAACTCAGCCGGCGCGCGGCAATCCCGCCGCGCATGTATCCGCTTGATCGGTGCTCGCGCCACTTTGGCGCGGTCGACCGGAATTGCCGACGACCACCGTCGCCGCCGACTTCGCACCGCGGCGATCGCAGAACGTAAACGTCAGATTCGTGCCGGGCGAGCTGCCGTCGGAGCGGTACGTCACGTGTTCGCGATCCGCACTGGTCGCGATGGCGATGCCAAGCTGTGGCTGCACCGATTCGAGCAACGGTTCGTTGGCGTCGCGCGCGCCGTCGCCGTTGATGTCCTCGAAGACGATCCAGCCGTTCTGCCACCAGTGATCGTCGCTGCAGGCGTGCTGATCGACGCTTGGACAAACGACGATTTCGCCGCGTCGCGTAACGGCCAAGTTGCGCGCGAGGTTAAGCGACGTGACTAGCGCGTTGCGTGACGCACGCAGCGTTTCGCCATGCACGAAGTTACCGAGCGCCGGCGCGCTGATCGCGCACAAAACGGCCGCGACGGCGAGACACATCATGAGTTCGATCATCGTGAATCCGTGCATTTTGCGAGTTTGAATTTGCATGAGGCTGTCTCCATGTGAAGTGAGGCCATCGTATCGATCGCCCGCGCTGCGCCGAATCGGCTGCACGCGCTTTTTTGCGTAGGAAAACCTCGATCCATCGCCGCCGATTTTTCAGGTGCGGCGCTATACTTTTACGTTCAGCGGAGTTGTGCATGTCCGACCGTTTCCAACTCGTTTCGCCTTATCAGCCAGCCGGCGATCAGCCGCAG
>CAZZYA010000280.1:0-3826 GCA_964658115.1 uncultured Rudaea sp.
GGGATTGTTCACCTTATCTCGGATCAGTTCCGCACCAGGACCAGCCCCATTGCCGCTGACCACCATTTTAGTCCAGCTTCTAGAATATGGGCTTCTGATGCTGTCAATCAACACGCTCAATACGCTCTCAAGCGCCCAAGCCGCGCCATCTGCTCCACCTCTCTTGATGACAACCGCAACGGCGGCTAAATTTGGCGCCAAGCTGAGCAGGAAGCGATTGGCAACGGCTTGGGCACAGGCGACATGGAGTCCTTCCTTACCACCAAAGTAATATTGTAGGGCGGGCGGCGCCACGCCTGCCTGAGCTGCAATGTCGCGCGTCGAAACCTGTTCGTATCCACGGTCACCGAACATCCTGATCGCTGCGGTAACTATCCGAGCACGCGTTTCATCGCCACAAAGATACCCGGAGTTTTTGCGTCTTTGCTTTGCAATTGGTTGCACCAACCGAGTTTTAGCATGGGTCTTCTTATTGTGACAAGACGGCCTGAATCCCCCCATCAAAGCCAAAGAAGGCTTCGTTTGCTGACTATGCGTTGGCAAATTTTCGATGAAATCTTGCCCTGTATGAAGCCCTCTTTCGCTAGAATTTTGCTTCAGAAATAAACGAACCGAAATCGAATCTCGTTGTAGGTGCCCTGTTGACTTGTTAATCGCCGGCGCGATCGGCACGCGGGCTCCACGCGCGCGAACCGATCTGGTGGAATTTGAGAAAATGACCTGGGTGGAAGTGACGTCGGCGCTCGCGGCAGGCAAGATCACGGCGCTCATTTACACAGGCAGTGTCGAAGAACGCGGCCCGCAGAACGCGAACGTTGGTCATAACCTGATCGCGCATGCAATGGTCGATGCGATTGCGAGAGAATTCGGCAACGCAATCTACTTACCCGTGCCGCCCTACACACCCTATGATGCGGAGACAATTCCCGGCACCCTCGGGATTACGAACGAGTTGCTGGCGGCACTGCTGGAGCGCATCACCGAGCAAGCGTTGCTAAATGGGTTCCATCACGTAAATTGATGGGCGATCACAGCGGCGGCCAGCCGTCGGTTTACGAAGAGGTTGCCAACAAAATCAACGCACGCTTCGGCTTGCTGCGGGTGTTCCACTGTGACCAGGTTTACCGGCCTGCCAGGTAAATTCCCGTGGAACAAGGCAAAGTCGCGGCACGAAAAGGTGGCTCTTAAATTGCTGGGTGTCTTCAAACCCGCCGTAGGCGATCTCGATAACGTTTGCCGAATTGTAAAGACCGAGGACAAGAAGTACTGAAAACCGCTCAGCTGCAAGAGCGATGTCCAGGCGTCACTTGGGCGGTCGCGCCGCCCGCCGATTCGCCGGCACACCTCTTCGGTGCCTCGTCACAGGCTTCGAAGTGCGGGCTGCCTCAACAATTGCCGAAGTCCGTGTGCCAACAGTTCGACGGCTGCTTTGCTAGACACCGCGGTCAAACGAATAGAATGTTCGCGCTGTGGCCAGAGAACTGCACGGCCTCTGCGCGGCTGGAAACACGCACCATAACGATGCGCCACGGACACGTCGTGCTGGACAATGAGTCGTGCGGATCGAGCTACGTCCTTTAATCGCCTAAACAGCCTTCCCAAAACGCCACTTCTCCCTGGCATAAATATTGCTTGTCTAGCTTTGATCAAATTCTTTTACTTTGATCAAAGTTTGGTTTCGGCGATTCGGTCGGTCGGCGACTTACAAGAGGGATGCGATGGGAACCATATTCACTCTTAGGAGTGCGCTCGTTGCGAGCACATTTGTTTTCAACCTCACAGCCACGGTCGTTTGCGCCGCTGACGCAGAGACAGAAACGTTGAGTTCCATCACCGTGACGGCTGAGAGGCGCAGTGAGAGCATCCAAGACGTCCCGGTCAGCGTATCGGCCATCTCGGGCGAAACGCTCGAGAAGTTTGGCGCCACCGGTTTTGCTGACTATGCCCACACCATTCCTAACCTCTCCTACGGAACGGGAAATGGTTTTGGCGTTACGGCAGCGCGGACCGTGACGCTGCGCGGCGTCGCTGGGGCCAACACCACCAGTTTTTATATCAATGATACGCCGGTACCCCTCTCGCTCGACCCGCGCGTCCTCGACGTTGAACGCGTGGAGGCATTAAGCGGTCCGCAGGGCACGCTGTTTGGTTCCTCCGCCATGGGCGGTACGGTTCGAGTGATCACGCGCCAAGCAGATACCAACAAGGAAGGCGGCTTCGTCGATGTACAGGGCTTCGACGTCAACCACGGCGGTGCGGGATATGACTTCTCCGGAACCTACAACATTCCACTGATCGCCGATGAACTCGCGCTCAAGGTAAGCCTTTACAATGACTATCAACCAGGCGTGTTCACCCGGCAGTATGGCGTCGCGACGACCCCAGGTTACCTGGTGACGCCCGAACAAGGTGCCGGCGTCGTCACGCACGTGGGCGACGAATTTCAGTACGGCGGTCTGGTAACGATGACGTATACGCCGCAAGCCGTTCCCGGACTCTCGATCATCCCCATGGTGATCTACCAGAACTCGCGTTCCAACGGCCTACCGCTCGCTGACTACACCCCTGACAATCTGACGCAGGTGAGGCCCCTGGATATCGCCGAAGGTGCACGCGATCAATGGAACTTCACCAGCCTTACGGGGAAATACCAATCAGCCATAGGCTCCATCATCTCATCGTCAACCTGGTTTCACCGCCAGGCGTTCGACGATGAAGACGGCACCGAAGTCGTGTCAACGGGAGTATTCGGTACAGCTCCCTGCCCGACTAATCAGTATTGCGCGTCGCCTTCGCCGAGCTATATAAACTCGAATTCTTTCACCCAGGAAATACGTTTTGAGTCGAAATTCCCCGGCCCGGTACAGACTGTCGCGGGCGTGTATTACACCTATGGCAGTGCCCATACCATTCAGAACGAAGATGCGCCTTTCGATGCGACCGGCGCGCCGGCATTCGTCGAGAACATCCCGAGCAACAACCGCGAGATCGCGGAATTCGCGGACGTGTCGTACGATGTCACCCGCGCGTTGCAGCTATCGGCCGGTGTGCGCGAGTCGCAGCTGCGAAACTACAGTGCTTATATTGCGGACGGCTGGATTAACGGCGGTCCGTCGAACTCGCCCTCGACGCACAACGAACATGCGCTAACACCTCGCTACACGATGAAGTACAAGTTGACGGATGACGCGATGCTGTACGCGGATGCCGCGAAGGGCTATCGCATCGGAGGTCAAAACGGCGTGCTGCCGCCGATATGCGATGCGGATCTGGTCAATGCTGGCTACACGCCCGGACAGACCTCGCAGTACCTGAGTGACTCGCTCTGGAGCTACGAACTGGGATCGAAGAACACCTGGTGGGATGGCCGGGTGAAGACCCGAATCGCCGCCTATCGCATCGATTGGAAAAAGATTCAACAATCGGTGCTTCTCCCCTGCACCTACCACATCACGGAAAACGCAGGCGCTGCTACTAGCACGGGAGCCGAATTCGAAGCGGACGTATCGCCCCTGCAAGGACTGGCTTTGTCGCTATCGGTCGGCTACGACAACGCGAAGATCACCTCGTCACCCGAGGGCTCGGCCTTTGTCGCCGGCCAACCGCTCAACGGCGTACCGAAGATGACCGGCTCGCTGCTGGCGGACTATTCCCATCCGATCGCGATCGGTTCCGCTTACCTGCGGGGCCAATACAGCTTCACCGGTCGCAGCACTAGCTACGCAACCGATCCCGACGGCATTTCGCGCAGCTCTTACTCGCTGGTCAACCTGCGCGCCGGCGTGGGACACGGACCCTGGGAAGTGGGCCTATTTGCAAAAAACCT
>CAZZYA010000281.1:0-1589 GCA_964658115.1 uncultured Rudaea sp.
ATCGAACGCAGTACATCGCCGTCGGTGGCCGCGCCGCCAGCGAGCCAGATGTCGCTGCAGTCGGTGAAATGAACGTAACTGACCGGAACGCGCGAACCGTCGTCGCGCACATAGAACGCGATGATGTGATGCGGAAATCGCGGCGCATTTTTGTTGTAACCGCGCTGGAACAGCGCATCGGCGAACGAAGGATCGTCGACTTCCTCGACGACGATGAAACCGGAAATGTCCATCGCTGGATTCTAGCCGCTGTTCTTGATGCCGTGCGGTACGTGGCCGGTGGCGACGTGCTGCCGCGCCGATTCGACGTTGGTGTGCGAATCATCGAAAAAGATATCGGCGCCGAACGCGTGCAGGAACGGGCCTTTATCGCGACCGCCAAGGAACAGCGCTTCGTCGAGTCGCACGCCCCAGCTTCGCAGCGTGAGGATCACGCGCTTGTGCGCAGGCGCCGAGCGCGCCGTCACGAGCGCGGTGCGTATCGGCGAGGCGTCGCCCGGCGGAAACGCAGCCTGCAGCCGATGCAACGCAGCGAGGAAACTGTGGAACGGTCCGCCGGTCAACGGTTTGTCGACGAACTCCACTTCGTTGCGATGGAACGCCTCAATGCCATGTTCGTGCGATACGCGCTCGGATTCGTCGCCGAAAATCACCGCATCGCCATCGAACGCGATGCGCAGTTGATCGCGTGCGGATTGGGGCGCTTTCGACGGCAGGATCGTCGCCGCCGCGATGCCCGCTTTCAACGCGCTTGCGACACTTTCCGGATTCGCCGACAGAAATAAATCCGCACCGAACGAATGCACGTACGGTGAGGTCGGTTCGCCGCCCGTGAATGCGGCGCGCGCGATATCCAGTTTGTAGTGTTCGATCGAATTGAAAATGCGCAGTCCGGTATCGGCGGAATTGCGCGACAGCAGAATGACCTCGACGCGCGGCGACGCGGACGCCGGATCGTTGAGGCGCAGCAGTTTCTGCACCAGCGGAAACGCGATGCCTGGGTCGAGGAGATCGTTTTCGTGCGCCATCTGATAACCGCGATACGCTTCGAGTCCCGCGCTCTCGAACAGCGAATGGCTTTCGGCGAGATCGAACAGCGCGCGCGATGAGATCGCGACGGTCAGCCGATCGGCATCCGCACCGGCGTCAGTTTCCGAAGCCATCGGCGAAAATATCCAGCGAGGAAAAAGCGGCGTACACGTCGATACGGCCGTAGCCCAGGATGTAATTCGGGAACGTCGTTTCGGGAATGCCGCCGCACGTGGTGTTGCTCGGATCGGTAATTCCCTGGCGCGCAGCCGTGCCTTGCAACAGCGCGGCGACATCAGCGGGATGACCCTTCAACCGCGGAAACGCGGACATCAAAAGCGCAGCCGACCCCGCGACGTGCGGCGTGGCCATACTCGTTCCGCTGAATCCGCAACTGTAGGAATCCGTCGGAATGCTCGAACAAATCAACACGCCCGGCGCGACGACATCGGGGCGAATCTTCGCCGACGACGTGACGGGACCGAGCGACGAGAAACTCGCGAGCGAATCCGAATGGTCCGTCGCGCCGACGACGAAGGCTGAATCGTACAACGCGGGTG
>CAZZYA010000281.1:1599-3814 GCA_964658115.1 uncultured Rudaea sp.
GATCGAGAATGGTCGAACAGTTCGGTCCAGAATTCTGCGCGGCTGCTGCGTAGAAAACGCCGGCGGCAACGAGCGCATCGACCGCCGATTGCAGCGTGTCCGCCGAACAGCCTTCGCTGGGCGGACAACTCCAGGAATTGCTGACGATATCGGCGCCGAGATCGGGATTGGCGTTCTGACCATTCAGATCGGTCGGCGCGAGCATGAATTGCATGCATTGGATGTAACGGGTCGGCGTTCCCGTCCCTTCGTCCATGTTGCGGCAGCCGATCCATTGCGCACCGGGCGCGACGCCGTATTGATGGCGCGGCGACGCGCTCGGTCCATCGTCGCCGACGAACGTTCCCGCCGTATGCGTGCCGTGTTCATCGTCGTCGCACGGCGCCGGCGAACTCGAGCCGCACGGATTGCCCGAACGCGCGTTGTGGACGGCGTCGTACCAGTTGAAATTGTGATTCGCCGTCACGCCATTCCAGCCACGATAGTGCGGCTTGAGAATAGGATGATCCCATTGATAACCCGTATCCTCGCCGCCGATGACGATGCCCTGGCCGGTGAAGCCTGCGTTCCATACCGACGGCGCATTGATCTTCATGACACCCCAGCCGATGTCCGAGTCGTCGAGCGCATTCGGTTGCGACGGCGGAAGCGCGCGCACGACTTCCGGATTTTCTTCGACGTGCATCGATTCGCTGCGCGCAGCCAGCGCGGAAAGATGTGCCGTCGTCAGCCGCGCGTGGATAGCATCGACGATCCAGAGATCATCGTGCTGCACACCCTGCGCATCGAGCCATTCGCGCATCGCGCGTTGGCGCACGTCCGCGCGTGCGCGAAGCGCAGCGACGACAGCGCGGCGGCGAGCGGGATAATCGAGCGAAGAATCGACGTTCGGCAATGCGCCATCGTCGAACACGATCAGCGCGTCGGCGCTGCCTTGCTGCGCGGCCAACGCGCTGACGCGCGGCGCGATGTCCACGGCGAACGCGTCGCCGAGGATCGCCGCAGCAAAAATGAAGACGGCGAAGGCGATTCGTTTAATACGCGAATTGTTCATTGAGGATGCGATCCTCAAGATTGTGTTCGGGATCGAACAGCAGTGTAACCGTCTTGTCGCGCGATTCGCGAATGATGACTTCGACGACATCGCGGATTTCGTTGGAGTCGGCCGTCGCGCTGACTGGCCGTTTGTACGGATCGAGAATCTCGAACTTCACTTCCGTCCCGGCGCGCAAAATCGCACCGCGCCAGCGCCTCGGACGAAACGGACTGATCGGCGTCATCGCGAGCACGTCGGCGCCGAGCGGCAGGATCGGGCCATGCGCGGACAAGTTGTAGGCGGTCGAACCGGCCGACGTGCACACGAGCACGCCGTCGCACATGAGCTCTTCGATTTTCACCGCGCCGTTGAGCGACACGCGAATGTGCGCGGCCTGTTTGGTCTGGCGCAGCAGCGACACTTCGTTGAACGCGAGCGCGGTGGTGGTGTTGCCGGATTCGCTCGCGGTATCCATCACGAGCGGCTTGAGCTGCGTCGGCAGTGCGCGCGCGAGGCGGTTGCCGAAATCGTCGGCGCTGTACTGGTTCATCAAAAATCCGACGGTGCCGAGCTTCATGCCGAACACCGGTTTTTTCTGCGCCATGTGCCGATGCAGCGTGCGCAGCATGAATCCGTCGCCGCCGAGCGCGACGATGACTTGCGCCTGCTCGATCGGCACTTCGGCATAACGCGCGCGAAGATCCACGAGTGCCTTCTGCGCCTCATCGGTTTTGCTGGCGACGAACGCAACCGGCGTCGCCAGTGGAAGAGGCGACGTCACGCCGCGCTGCCGGCTTGCAGCAATTGCGCGAGACGGCGCACCGCAACGGAAACGATCGGGTAATCCGTGATCACTTGACTGCGCATATCGGCGAACATCCCGAGCGTGAACTTGAGCGACGGATCGTCGCGATTGAGCCAGTGGTCGACGAGTTCGGCGCCGCCCTCGCTGCCACCTTCTTCGAGCACCTGCGCGGTCAACGCGCGATGCTGGCTGTACAACTCGTCGCGGAGACTGCCGCGCGCATGCGCGTGCCAGCGCGATTCGACCGGCAGCTCTTCGATCTTGCCCATCAGCCACGACAGATGCAGCGCTTCGCCGAGCGCGAAATACACTTCCGCCGCGCGATCGATCTTCAGATCATGCTCGGCGGCGACGGCAACGATGTCCAGACCCGA
>CAZZYA010000282.1:0-3734 GCA_964658115.1 uncultured Rudaea sp.
TGCCAGCAACGTCGGCGCACGCGTGCTGGCTTCATTCGCATCCGAAGGCATGAAACTTCCGAACTGGCAATTGGTTCGCGAGTGGCGTCCACGCAATCGCGTGCTTCGAGAAAATCTCGAAACCGCGAGCGCGGCACTCGACAAGCTGCTCGTAAGCGCCGCCGCCTCGAAAGGCAGCGGCGAAACCGGACGAGTTTGACGAGTTAAAACGGCGCTCGCGTCATCAGCCGACGTTCGACATCTGCAGCGTTTCGTTCTCCGCTTCCCGTACCGCTGCAACGTTCTGATTGCGGCGAAGTTGCGCTTTAACCAGACGTTCCATGGTGCGCAGCGACTTTTCGCCGAGCTGCAATGCCGTATCCACCCAGATTTCAGTGATCGTCATCAGTTCTTCGAAACTGACCGGATGACACACCGATTCCACACGGTTCATGGCTAAACGTGCGTGACCGATGCGCTGGTTGCGACGGACCAAATCTTCAACGGCCATCACCCCTTCGCCTTTCGGAACAAGGATGTCGATCACACCCATTTCATACAGTTCGTCGCTGGTGTAGACGCGGCCGTCGAGCATCATCTGCTGCGCTTGCGAGGAGCTGATGCGCCGACGCAGGAACGAATACGCGCCCATGCCGGGGAATAGATCGAACAGCACTTCGGGGAAACCCATGCCGACGCCGCTCTCGGCGACGATGGTCTGGCAGCACAGCGCTAGTTCGAAACCACCGCCCAGCGCATCGCCTTGCACGAGCGCGACGGTGTGTGCATCTTCATTGAGATGACGATAGAACGCGTAAGCGACCTCGACGCATTGACGCGCGTAACCCATCAAGCTGCCGCGATCCTGTGCGCGGATCAAACGGCAGAAAAGTTCGAGATCGCCGCCGAGGTTGTATATGTCGGCCTCGGAGGCCACTACCACGTGATTGAGCACGTGTGATTTCTGCGCTTTGATCGGGCGGCGCATCGATTCGGCGGTGCGAATCTGGAAATCGCGCAGTTCTTTGAGCAAGGTGGTGGAGAAACACGGACGATATGCGAGATCGTTCGGGAATCGCCGGGCATGCATATGACACCAGTGCGTGCTGTTGCTGGCATCTTCATAGACACGCAGGGTGCTGTATCCGAAATCACGGTGCAGAAGTTGTACGTTCGTCATGGGGAAGGTCCTCGTCAAACCTTTTTTTGAGACCATCTGCCGACCGCTGACTTGGATGGCCGAACGCCCAGGCACCGAACGGGTGCGCGGCCGGGCGATCCGAATATACACCACCAAAGCGGGATGGAATTTTCCCTCAGGAGAAATTTTCCACATGTGTACGGAATTTTCGCCAATTATTTGACGTACGGGTACCCAGAAAGAGATGGGGGTCACATTTGATCCGGCGCTCGTCATGAGCGACGATATCAGCCAATAAGAGGAATTTTGTATGGAATCGACCGCGGCGGCAGGACAACGGCATGCACGCAAACGATTGACGTGCGAGGTAGTCATGTCGCACGGCCACGAATCGTGGTCGAGTCATCTGGAAGATATTTCGGCGACCGGATTGCGCGTCGAACGTCCGGTAAAGTGGAAAGGTTGCCCGGACGATTTGTACACGCTCGACCTTATGTTCGGCGAGGACTTGCACATTCATCTTGAAGCGACGGTCGTTCGCATCACGCGCACGCATCTCGCGTTCGAGTACGCACGCATTCCGGAAGACAAAGAAGTGCCGCTTTGGAACTTGCTCGGCGGTTACGCCGATTCGCTGGAAGAATTCCGCGGCTAGCGATTATGTCGCTTTCGGAGCGTCGCGAAGTTCGCGTCGCAGAATTTTGCCGACATTGGTCTTGGGCAAACTGTCGCGGAACTCGATGTACTTCGGATGCTTGTAGCCGGTCAGATTTTCCTTGCAGTATTGCTTGATCGTCTCGGCCGTTAGATTCGGATCCTTCTTAACCACGACGACTTTGACCGCCTCGCCTGATTTTTCGTCCGGCACGCCGACCGCCGCGACTTCGAGCACGCCCGGAACCTGCGCGACAACGTCCTCGATCTCGTTCGGATACACGTTGAAACCCGACACGAGAATCATGTCCTTCTTGCGATCGACGATATAGAAGTACCCTTTCTCGTCCATCTTCGCGATATCGCCGGTGTGCAGCCAGCCGTCCGGCGTGATCACTTTCGCCGTTTCGTCGGCGCGCTGCCAATAGCCTTTCATCACCTGCGGTCCGCGCAGGCACAACTCACCGACTTCACCGACCGGCAGCAGTTTGCCGTCGTCGTCCTGCACGCTCGCGTCGGTCGACGGAACAGGTAAACCGATCGATCCGTTGTATGCCGGAAGGTCGAGCGGATTGATGCAGGCCGCGGGCGAGGTTTCGGTAAGCCCGTACGCTTCCACGAGCGTCACGCCGGTCACTTTTTTCCAGCGATCGGCCACCACGCGCTGTACCGCCATGCCGCCGCCCATGGTGAACTTGAAGGGCGAAAAATCGATCTTGTCGAACCCCGGTGTGTTGAGCAACCCATTGAACAATGTGTTTACGCCCGTCATGGCCGTGAAGCGCACATTGCTCAGTTCTTTGACGAAACCTTTCATGTCGCGCGGATTCGTGATGAGGTAATTCAACCCGCCGGTTTTCATGAAGACCAGACAATTCGCTGTCAGCGCAAAGATGTGATACAGCGGAATCGCGGTAATGATCACCTCCTGACCTTCGCGCAAGGTGTTACCGATCCAGCTCGACGCCTGCAACATGTTGGCGACCATGTTCCGGTGCGTCAGCATCGCGCCCTTAGCCACGCCCGTGGTGCCGCCGGTGTATTGCAGGAACGCGATGTCGTCATGCGTGACGGCAACTTTCGGCGGAGTATTCCGCGCGCCGAGTGCGATTGCCTTATTGAATCGAACCGCGTGCGGAATCGAATATGGCGGCACCAGTTTCTTGATGTGACGCACGACGAAATTGACGACGACGCCTTTCGGCATGCCGACGAGATCGCCAAGACCCGTCGTGATCACGTGCTTGACCGGCGTGTCGTGCAAAACCTCGGCGAGCGTCGCCGCGAAATTGTCGAGCACGATGATCGCGCTTGCACCCGAGTCGTGCAGCTGATGACGGAGTTCGCGCGCCGTGTACAGCGGATTGGTATTGACGACAGTGAGACCGGCACGCAGCACGCCGAACAGCGCAACGGGATACTGCAGCACGTTCGGCAGCATGATCGCGACGCGATCGCCCTTGCTCAATTTCAAATCGTTGAGCAGGTACGACGCGAAGTTCGCGCTCAGCCGATCGACTTCGCCGTAGTCGAGAACGCGGCCCATATTCGCGAACGCAGGTCGATGACGGAATCGGTCGCACGCGGATTCGAGCAGCTCGACGATCGACGCATACGCGTTCGTATCGATCTCGGCTGGCACCGACGGCGGATAACTCGCCAGCCAGGGTCGTTGATAGTCGGTCATCCCCACACCTTGCGCTAACGTACGAGAGCGTACGTGGTGTTGCTTTTTACTCTGCGGCCCGACCGCGGGCAAGCTGCATCGCGGTGATTCGCCCGACGGAGCAGGATGACGCATGGTCAATCGAGTTGTCCTGCTTTGCGTTGCCGCGCTGACTTTCGCTGCCTGTGCGCGGACGCCGGACGACCAACGCATACGCGCCAATATCGAAGATATGAAGCGAGCGGCCGAGGCGCGAAGTCCGCGACAATTCCTCGATCACGTGGCTGCGGATTT
>CAZZYA010000283.1:0-3729 GCA_964658115.1 uncultured Rudaea sp.
ATGCACACGGAAAAAGTGCTGTATAGGAAACGAACACATCGCCATGGGTCGTCCATACCGGTGAACTCCTGCCACCTGTGCCGCGATCGTTGCGGCTTACGTGGCCTTGATCGATCTGCGCCGGACCATTGAATCATGAAGCACCGCGTTCCGATTTTTTCATCGCTCGTCGCAGCTAATTGTTTTTTTGGACTTGCATCCGCCGATCAAAATTTGCTGCCGAACGGAGATTTTCGTTTGCAGGAACAGGTGGCCGGATGGACGGTGGGAGATGGATCGATTGTCTGGTCTTCTGACGATCAAAACAGCAATTCGTCGTCGGGCTCACTTTTGCTCTCGACGAGCATGACTTCTCGGGCGCTAAGTGGCAGCGCCTTGAGCTCCTGTTTTGCAGTATCCGCCGGATCCGCGTATACAATTGGCGGTGCGAGCCGTATTGAAAATGGCGGAGCGACTGGGAGCATGAATTGCTCGACATATTCCGACGCCGCGTGCTCCACGGACCGTACTCATCTAACTATCTCGACGTTCGCAGGAAACGCCAACTGGACGGCGGCGTCTGAAGCAACCGGCGTACTACCCTCGAACGCCAATTCCGCATCGTGTTTGATAAATCTTTTTGGCACTGGGACCGCCCAGTCGTCAGCCATGCAATTCGATAATCTTTTTTTCAATTCGACCGCGCGTGTTGTTCCTGTTCGTCTGCAGGAGTTTCGGGTCGACTAATCCGTCGGCGCGTTAGGTAGCTTAATCGACCACTGCTGCGTATGCGGGCTGTCGACGCAGCAAAAGTTCGTGCCAAATGTCATGCCGAAGATCAATGTCCGCCAATCGATCCTGCCATCTGCGTGATTAGCGTTTTGCCGCCGTTTGGCGTGACCATGATGTTGGTCCCCGGACACGCATACTTAGCGCCTCCCTTGGCGGTTTCGTGCTTGCACGTGCGAGGTAGATGCGTGCCGTACCACGCGTCAACCTTGTCGGCCGCATCGGGCGTAGTTAGTTGCATCATCCCGGAGTTTGCAGGCGCGCCTTGCAAGTTATTTGTCGCGTTCGGGTAAGTGGGAATGGCGTCGGCGGCAAAAACGGGCGCGGCCGTTGCTGCAATGCCGACTAGTACTGAGAAAAATTCTACGTGCATCCTTTTTCTATGCATGGTTTGTTTCCTCAAGGGTTTTCGTCCTGTTTCGCTACGCGCCTCGCACAGCGCTGTAGATCGAGTTACGACATTAAGTGCGAGTTGGTGACATGGAACCGGCCGATATCGTATCTCCGCTGGGCAGGCTCACGTTCTCGACAGGTCCTTTGGGACGGGACGCGTTCACTACTTTGCTGATTCTCGGTCCATGCCGGCATGCAACCGGCGGCCTCTGCCCTGTCGCGGCGGGTGGCGTAAGATACGTCCGTGAAATGGACTCGAATCGCTCTCGTCACCGTCACGATCGGGATGGTCGCGTTCACTGCTTTATTTTATTGGCGCACTCGGTCGCCTGAAGTCGCCGCTATCGCTGCGCCTGTAGAAGCGCGTGGCGTTCCAGCAGTCCGACATGCGAATGTCATAGCAGCGCTGTTGCCTAAACGAAAGCCGAGCGCAGCGAAGACTGCCTCCGCTCCGTTCCAGTCAACGCGTCCGCCAGGCGCAGCTCCCGGTGACCTAGCGAAAGAAGTCACGGCAGAAGCTGTTACGGGGTCACCGGAGGCGATGCGCGTGCTCTCGAACGCACTGCGCGAATGTGCGCGCGCAGACATGGGTAGCGATGATGAAATTGAAGTGAGGGTCGCTAAACGTTCGCTTGGTCGCGAAGTCCTTACTGGGGGTCACACAGCTAGCGACCCTGGTCGCGATGCTGCGGAGGTGAAGCGCTTGGAGGGCATTCGTGACTCGTGCGCTCAGATACCAAAGTCGACATCCGACAAATGGCTGGATTGGCTCGAAAAGGCAGCGGTCGCAGGCGACTCAGAGGCGCGCGCCGCTTTCGCATGGTCGGCACTTCAGGAATTTGCGACGCCACAGGCGAAAGAGGAAAACGCGGAGGAATATTTGCGCCGCCGTGATGAGGCATTCGACTTACTTCAGGATTCCATCGCAAACGGCGACTGCAGCAATGGGATTCTCAATGGCTTCCGGCATGTTACCCCGGACCCACTGACCCAGTACGTATACGAGGGATTGCTCATGCAGCACACCTTAGACGACTTCAGCAGCGGCCGATTTCCGGCAGACTACGTCAACCAAGAGAGTCAGAGCCTGACCGTATTCTTAAACAATCTTGCTAATGGCGTTCCTATAGAACAGAGGGCTTCGGCGCAAGCAACCATGAGAGACATTTTGCAGAATTACTGCACTCAGTTTTGAGGATAAACGGCAGTGCGCCAAATGATCACGCGCGACGTAAGTACGAACCTTCGGATGGCAGCCTAGGTATTTATAGAGTAAGCCCGGCAAATTTCCGGGCTCGACCTCTAAAAATGTGCGCCCCTCGCGTGCTCATGCATTGCTGCGACAGAGCTCGTTGTTCAACCTCGAAAATATTGCACTAATACGTCAGATATACGCCACCGTCGCCGCCGTAATTGACGGAGCCATAACCACACCCCGCTGGCGCAGCGGACTTCGAGTTTTTCGTAGTGACCCAAGAAGAGGGCGGGCTATATAACCACGTTGCACTGTTGACGTAGTTCAGAGCAAACGGCGGTCCGTATTTTTGATTGTTCGTGTTATAGGCAAAGTACGCAGGACTCGCGGGGAACTCGCTGCACGAAGTCACGTAGTAAGCTTCCAGCACAGCGCCGAATAGGCCGTTGAAATACTGTCCGTCCGAACTCGTTGACGACAGAATGCTTTCCTTGAGTGTGGTCAAATCCTCGGCGCCGATCGTCCATGTTGCGCAGACGCCAGTTGTCACATTGCAGCTGTAACCGGTCATCGTGCCGTTAATTACGTCTCCAGAGTTCACTGCCACCGGTGTTCCGTACGTTTCAACACCGTTGTAGCAGCAGTTCCAAGAGGCGAGCGACCATTGGTTCGGAAAATCAATTCCGTTCCAACTGATCACGGGTTGAAGAATCGTGATGCTGTAGGTGGTGGATTCCTGGAGGCCCGGGAAAAGATAAACAACTTGTCCTGCCACGACGGATGGTGCATTAGGAACAATCATGGTCTCCCAGAATTCTTGAACGGAAGAGGGCGTGTATATCGCATCCCAAATGACCCAAGAACTAGCGACGCCACCGCCGCCATTACCACCGCAAGGTGCGTTCGGTGATGGGCACTGAGCAGGCGGTGGTGTCCGGCCCGCAGTAGTTGTGGCGATTTCTTTACCGTCTGCGTCGAAATGAGAGTAATCGCACTTCAACATTTTTGTGGGGATACCATCCTTCGTAATTGCGCCCGCGCGCAGATCAAGAACTTCGTCCACTTCGACGCGCTGCAAACACGAAGGATGGAAGTAGCCGTTCGGAGTAAGGACGAACTCCTCTGGTACAGAAAAAGGCCTGCCGAAGTTACGGAGCTCTGCGCTCAGGGAGGCGGCTGAGACGCCGACCAAGCTGATAAGGAACGCGAGGACTCGAATGAAGCGGCTTGTCGATAGGGTGATCATGATTTTCTCCCGAGCAATGCGAAGACGCACCCCTGTAACTGGAGCATCAATTGCTCGAGACACCTTGCCCACTGTCAAAGTTGCGAGGTTTTTAAGGTGTTCGTAACCGCGTTGTCGCAGATCAGAA
>CAZZYA010000284.1:0-3716 GCA_964658115.1 uncultured Rudaea sp.
CTTCGTCGTATCGGTCTTGGTGGTGCTCGACGCAGGCGCCGCAGCGGTCTTGTCCATCCACGTCTGCACGCCCTGATGACCCTTGCAGGCGCCCTTATGCGACGCGCCGGTGTAGTACGTTCCATCCTTGCATTGCGCCGTGGCGTTTGCCGGCGCATCGGCCGCGTAGACGCTGACGGTAGCGAGTAACCCCATCCCTAAAGCCGTTGCCAGAAAAATTCTTTTCATCGAAATCTCCCTCTCGAAAACATCGAACGACGCGCTGCGATCCGCGCCGCAGGCAGCATCGCGACCCGATGCGAGGAAGTCAATTGCACGAACGCGAATTCGCGACCGAAATCGATTACTGGACCGCTTGCCAGCCGAATCGATCGAAGACCCAGATGCCCTGCCGCGCGCGCGCCACCTTTACGAAACCATGACGGGCCGCCGCATTCCATGGCATTGTGACGATCACGTTGCGATCCTGATGCTGCAGGCGTGCGGCCCCAATCATCGCATTTGAAATACGGTCGATGATCGCCGGCGCATCGCCATGCAGCGCGATCGTACGCCGCACCGCGCTTTCGTCCGTTTCCGCGGCAACGAACAATTGCAGATCACGAACCGAACCGCGCCAACCGCGTGTGTCGATCGTCACGACGAGCATTCCCTCGTTCGTGTGCGCGTGGATGGGAATGGTCGAATCCGGATGGGGCGCTTGCGCGAGCCATCGATATGCCTCTCGCGATTGCGCGAATTTCAGGAATCGCGACTGGCTCAATCGCATCTGGCTCGCGTGCGCGCGGATCGCCTCGAATTTCAGGCGCTGTTGCGGCGGACTCAAGCCGACGGAAATATCCGCGTTCGCCGCCGCATCGCCATGGACGGCAAACGTGAGCACGCGTGGCAGGTCGACTTGCGCCTGCGCACACGCGCGCGTCGCGAGCAGAAACGCTGCGCTGTGATCCGGATGACGATCCGATGGCGCCGGCGCGACGAGAATGGTCGGCTGGAACGCATTCGCTTCGGAACGCATGACGGATGCGACCGCCGCATCATCACGCATGAGGATATCGGTAATACCCATGTCGGGCAGCGCGAGAAAGCGCACGTCCGTCAAGGCGACACCGAGCATTTTCAGTGCCGCCTCGGCCTCGACGCGACGCCGCGCGCCCCACCGTGCACGGGCGGTACTGTCGATACGCCAGCGCTTTTCGACCCAACGTTGTGGCCAGGGATTATTGTCGCCGTCAGTGAGCACGATCACGCGCACGGCCGTGCCCGCCGCCTTGGCGACTTGCAACAATCCGCCCGCAGCGATCGATTCATCGTCAGGATGCGGCGCGATGATCAGCAACCGGTCGGACGGGGCCAGCGACAACGTCTCGCGCAAGTCAGGCCGTCCGATGCGCACGCAAGCGACGCGTGCTGAGGAAATGCAATGTCATGCGTGCACGATAAGGTGCGCGCAACCCGATTACAACTTCGCAAGCCGCTCGCGCAACACATCGAGCCGCAGATCGCCCGCTGCGCCGGGTGACACGCGCGCGTTGAGACTGTCTTCCGGCGTGCGTGCATGTGCCGTGTCTTTCGATTCGGCGGCCTGCCGATACGCATCCCGAAACGGCACGCCCGAAAGCGCACTTTCGACAGCGATGTCGGTCGCGTGCATCGAAGGATCGATGGCGGCGCGCATCGCGTCCGCGCGCCAATGCATTCCGTCGAGCAAATCGGGCAGCAGATCGAGCGCGCCGAGTCCGCGCGAAAATGCGTGGACGATCGCGCCTTTGCTGAATTGCAAATCGCGCTGATATCCCGACGGCAGGGACAGCAGTTGTTCGATTTCCGTGCGCGCAGCGGCCGCCGATGCATACGTGGCGCGCATCAATTCGATCACGTCGGGGTTACGCTTGTTCGGCATGATCGACGAGCCCGTCGCGAAGCGCGGCGGAATACCGACGAAGGCGAATTCGGCAGTGGTGAACAGACTCAAATCCCACGCGAGACGGCGCAGATCGAGCAGCGCACTGCATAACGCCTCGATCGCAGCGATCTCGAATTTGCCGCGCGAAAGTTGTGCGTAAATCGGCGAAAGCTGCATGCGCGCAAAGCCGAGCGCAGCGGTCGTATGATCGCGATCGAGCTTGAGATTGACGCCATAACCCGCCGCCGTGCCGAGCGGATTCGAATCGACCCACCTCAGCGTGTCAGACGCGCGAACCGCGTCGTCGATGAACGCTTCGGCGAATCCCGCAAACCACATCGCGGTGCTCGACGGCACCGCACGCTGCAGATGCGTGTAGCCCGGCATAGGCAGGACGTCGCGATTCGCGCGCTCGAGGCAAACCGTTACGACGCGTTTGCATTGTTGCGCGAGCGTCGACAGTTTTTCCTTCAACCACAACCGTGTCGCGACCAACACCTGATCGTTGCGGCTTCGGCCCGTGTGCACCTTGCGGCCGGTGTCACCGAGACGATCGGTCAGAAAATATTCGATCGCCGAATGGCCGTCCTCGAAACGCTCATCGAGAACGAACACGCCCTTCGCGAACAGATCGTCGAGCGTCGCCAATTCGCGCTTGAGCGACTTCTCCTCGTCACCGCTCAGCAAGCCAATGCGCGCGAGACCTTCGACGTGCGCACTGCTGGCCGCGATGTCATGACGGAAAAATTCGCGATCGAACAAAACGTCGTCGCCGGCGAGGAATTTCATCACGCGCGCATCGATCGCGACGCCGTATTTTTGCCAGAGCGGCTCAGTCATGCGGAATTCCGGTGAATTCAAACAAACCCAGTGCGACATTCAGATTTTGCATCGCCTGCGTCGCCGCGCCTTTGAGCAGATTGTCGAGCGTCGAAACGATGACGACGCGCTTGCCGCCCGGCGCCACGCCGAAACCACCGATCTCGACGTAGTGCTTGTTTGCGATGTCGCTGACCCACGGCGAATCATCGACGACGTGAATCAATTGTTCGCCGCGATAGAAATCGCGGTATTTGCGTTTCACGACCGCCTCGTCGAGCGCGCGATCGAGCCAAAGATTCACCGTCATCGTGATGCCGCGAAAATGCGGCGCGACATGCGGCACGGATTCGACCGGAATCCCGAGATGCTTTGTCACCTCGCGCTCGTGCACGTGGCCGGTGAGCGTGTACGGCATCAGGTTGTCGCGCAGTTTTTCCGGATCGTTGCGCTCCGACGGCGTCGTGCCCGCGCCCGAGTAACCCGACACACCAAAACATGTGGGTGGCGCAGCCAGATCCTGCTTCAACGGCGCTATCGCCAGCTGCATCGCGGTTGCATAACAGCCGGGATTGCTGATGCGGCGCTGGCCGTCGTAATCGCGACGCGTGAGTTCGGGCAAACCGTAATACCAGTGGCGATCGAAACGAAAATCGGCGGAGAGATCGACAATGACCGCGTCCGGATTTTTCGCATCGATCGCCTTGACGTAATCGCCCGCTTTGCCGTTGGGCATCGCCAGCACGATCGCGTCGGCGGATGCGTACGGAATCATTTCCGGATCGGTCGGCGTATAGCGCAGATCGCTTTTCACCTGCGGCACGTGATCGCGCACGAACTGGCCATCGAGTTCGCGCGATGAGACAAACGCGAAAGCGAGATCGGGATGACCTTCAATGAGCCGTATCAGTTCCGCGCCGGTGTGTCCGCGTGCGCCGATGATACCGATGCGCTTGCTCACGCAGCCTCCAGCGCAGGTGCCGGATCGATA
>CAZZYA010000285.1:0-3682 GCA_964658115.1 uncultured Rudaea sp.
TATCACTGGAAGGCGTATACAGCGGATTCCCATTCGCATCATGGTGGCCCGTCGCGCCTTCGATCAAATGTTCGGCGAGCATGCCTGCGGCAAGTCCACCGAGACCCGCGGCAACCGTGTGACCGGCGCCACCACCCGGCGGCGGATAGCCGGGCGGATAACCTTGCGCGCCATAGCCCGGCTGTCCCGGCACCGGCGCGTTGGGATTCGTGTAAGCGCCGTACGATGGCGGCGCGGCGCGGCGGCGCATCGCGAAAAATGCGATCAAACCGCCGACGATCAGCACGACCCACAAGAACGACGAACCGCTCTCGCCGGATGTTTCCGGCTTATGCTCCGGCGCCGTGGCGGCGCGCGGCGCTGACGCGTTACCGTTCAACTCGGCTTCGAAACGCGCGAACTTGTCCGGGGTGGTGAAACGAACTGCCGGGTCGAGCTGTTTGGCTTGCGCCGCCTGCGTGCGCGCTTCGTTGATCTTGCCTTCATGCGCGAGGATTTCGGCGAGGATGTAATGCGGCTTCGCGGTGTTTGGCTGCGCGTTGACGACTTCGCGCGTCATGCTTTCCGCGCTGACATAATCGTTGCGGTGCACGGCGTGCTCTACATCCTCGAGCGACGGCAGCGCATACGCGGTCGCGGTGACGGACAGCAATAGCAAGGCAAGAAAGCGCACGGTGTGTCTCCTTCGGATACCTGAATCAAACGATTGGGGAGTCGAGCGCGAAAACAAGCGGCTTTTCACGTGACCAACGGCATAGGCTGGCGCAACCGAGCCTCCGTCGGTACTTTTCTTGATCGTTGCACCGCGCGCTGTTCGGATGCATCTCGTTGCCTCGTTCTCATCACAGACTGGGCATATCCAGTTCAACCTGACGCGTGACGTTTGCGATCAACTGATTTGCAGAGATAAACGATATGGCTCGGGATCAGCCAATTCAAACGCCAAAAGCCGCAGCGAATAGCGCCCATCCGGCGCCCATCGGATTGTTCTGGGGAATTCTATTCGCCGTGCCCTGGGTGGCGTTAGCTTTAATCACGCTGGGAGACCACAAGCGTTCATACGTACGCTACATGGCGGAAGCTACGCTCGTGTACGCAGCGCCTCTCCTGTTGGCACTGGCAGGTTGGAGTTGGGCGAGACGCCGCGAGGAGTTATTGTCCTGGAACTATCGGCTGGTTGCTGCCGCCGGACTCGGAACTGCGCTGATCCTGATGTTCGCTGGTGGGTTGACGATCGAAGGATCGTTTTCGGCTGGACACATAAAACCTTGGTTTGTCGCATGGAGCATCGCCGCCGCGTGGACATTCGCACTGCTCACGATAATTTCGTTTCGAGTGCGTCGCGCGCTGGGTCGCGCCGCGCTCGGTGACTCATCGTCGAATGAAGATTCGGCCGTCGCATTCCCGACGGTCAATCGCGCGGATCGCGCCGCGACTTTCTTCAGAGGGCGACGCTTTGTTTTTGCGATCGTCGCAGCCCTCGGCACTCCGTGGCTACTCGCAGCGCCCGCGCTGCTCTGGATCGGTCACGACACGCGCGCCTACGTCAGGGCCGCCGCACGTCGTTCGCAACAGATTGCGGAAATCGAACCGCACATCCGCGACGTCCAGGATTTCGAGGCGGTCAATGCCGGCATACTGACAAAACAGGCAATCCTGCACGTACTGGAACCTGCCGTAACGCAAACCGTAGACGCATTGAGCGTAATCGGTGAATTGCCGACTGACTTGCGTTTGCAAACGCTGGAAACAGATAGTCGCGGCATTTCACTCGTTGTCCGCGACGCATCGGCATCGAGTGAGTCAGCCTTAATTGACCTGATAAAACGGAATAGATTTCGCGACGTTCAAGTGGCCCATTCACCGTTGCAGGATCAAGACCACATCGAAGTGGCAACGATCACGGCGACTTCTTCCCGGATCGACGCGAAGTGATCGGCTTCTCGCCGCGATGGAAGTTTTCAGTCATCGTCGCACTAGCCATGGCGAGTACGTCGCATGCGATATATTTCGTTCAACGTGCATTGATCGATCAAGATTCAGAGCAATCCCGGACCGCTCAGATCGAACACCAGCTTTTAGACGATCGGCGGAAATTCGCCAACCATGATTCGATACTGGAACAACTGAAAAAGATGCGCGTTTCGCTGGCGAAACTTGAGCAACGGCTTCCTAGCCATCTGAACCTCGCGGCGGAAGAGGCGACCTTGCGCGACCAGGCCCTGCATTCCAGGGTAGAAGTCACGCAACTGCATTTCGGTGCGATGATTTTGAGAGAAGGGTTCTATGCCGACACGCCGGCAGAGTTGATGGTAAAGGGCAACGCAGCGAACTTCGTTGCCTTCATGTACAAGCTGCTCGGCGCGTCGCCGATTCGACGCATCGCGTGGATGAAAATCGAGCCGATAAACGGCTCTCTCATGCAGGCGCGCATGGCCGTAATGTACGAAAGCGCGCCCACTTACGATGTTGTAAGCGCACAAGAATGAAATGAGTTGCATTATTTGACGGGCTGCGCGACGGCTGATCTCATGAACACCTCCGCGCGGTAGTCGATTTGACGACCTATGCCGATTGCAAAGCCTCGCTGACATTTTCTTCATTGCCCATCGGCTTTTCCGCAGATGAATGCCCGCGATTGGCACGGATGAATCCGATATCCACACGACTCTTGGGCACTTCGCGGCGAACATCGGTGCTTACAATCTCATATCCAGCCGCGATGAGCTCGTCGCACAAAGTGCTGAATTTTCCATGCTGCGCTGGCTCTTCGACTTGCTTTCCTTCACACAAATTCCAAAGCGAATCGGTGCCTCGTACAAGATCAACGGTAAGCAACAGCAGACCGCCGGGCTTCAACTGGTTCGTGAATCCGGATAGCCACTTCGATCGAGTGATGAGTGGAACGTGCTCAATTACGCTGACCGAATAAATTGCGTCAAACGTCGCAGGAGGGGTCCAGGCTTCGTATGGGCTGCGAAAGGATTTGATACGAGAATCGAGCAGACCGTAGTCTAGAAATCCCCACTCATTCCACGACTCCCGACGCAGTGGATCGCGAGTGATTGGGTGATTGTCGAGGGTCGAAACTTCTGCCCCGCGATTAGCCAGCATGAAAGGCACTACATTCACGCCTGCTCCGACGTCAAGAATGCGCCAGCCGCTAAGGTCTTCAGGAAGTTGATCCAATACCCAGGGATATTCGAGAGCACGCGGATTGTGTGCTGGGAAGAATCCCAAAATCTTGCGACTCTCAGATACGACTTCGCGCATCGTCGCTATCGACAATGACATCGTTTCCATTGACGCCAGGTCTTCGGCAGAGATGTCGTGCGGGTGCGTCACGCTGCCATCCTTTGTTCGTAGTAGGGCCGCAGCCGCGCTTGCAGAATCGCATACTGCGCTTCAAGGTTGTTATGATCGCCAGCCACTCGAACGTGTCCGACCGCTGAAATTTCCAGCGATGCCTCTTCAATAATCGCCTCGAACAAATCAAGTCCCTCGTCACCTTCTTTCCAGCGTGACAAGCATCGACAAGCATTGCTGTGCGTTGGGAGAAATTTTCCCTGTGGCGTCCCTAAGTTGCAAGCGCGCCAAGCATTGCACGGGCGCAATTCACCGTTTTATTGGTGCCGGCAGCAGGAGTCGAACCCGCGACCTACTGATTACAAATCAGTTGCTC
>CAZZYA010000286.1:0-3680 GCA_964658115.1 uncultured Rudaea sp.
ACTTCCGCCGCCACCGCCGCCGGCGAACGAAAATTCTTCCGCCGCGTCTCCACCGCCACCACCGCCCGCATTATTTCCCCCGCTATCGCCGCCGCCACCGGAGCCTGCGGTAATCGCAAGACCGTAACCGTTTCCGTCGAGTCCGGCGTTCCGATCGGAACCGCCATTGCCGAGATTCGTGAGCGTGCCGATCGTCGCACGCGATCCCAATCCGCCGCCGCCACCACCGCCGCCACCGAGCAGATCGAAGGATAGCGTGACGTCGCCACCGTTTCCGCCGAAGCCGCCGCCACCGGCGCCGCCCGTGGATCCCGTCGTCGCGATGGAACCTCCGTTTCCGCCGAAGCCGCCGCCGCCGCCGCCGCCCTCATTGCCGGTCGCCGCGAGTCCAAAATAATTTCCTCCGTTTCCACCGACGGCGGAACAGTTGTTGATCGATACGTTCAACAACGTGATGGAGGGATTCGAACCATTCAAAAAAGTTTGCGGCGCGAAGATGGCGCCGCCGGCACCCAAGCCACCGCCGCCGCCCGAAATTCCGTCGCCGCCATTGCCGCCTTTCGCGGTAAGGTTTTGAAAGACGATGTTCTGGATCGTGACATTGCCAATCGGGATAAAAAATCCGCTGTAGGCACCGCCGTTGCCGTCGATCGTGACGTCAGGCGTGGACCCCGGATTGCCAATGGTGATGTTCACCGGGTTCGAAGAATTGTTGATCGTCGGCAAAATTCCGTTGAGCTGGATCGTCATCGGCGACGCGAAAATGATCGCGTAGTCGTCGGACGTCGTATTCAATTCCTGATTCATCGAATTCAAGACAAACCGCAGATCCCCTACTTCGCCCATTCCGCCGGGGTTGTTGTCCGAGCCGATGGTGACCGTGAGCGTTGTCAGCGCGAACGCGGCGTTCGCGGTAGACAGAAAAATCAGAACGCCAATCGTCTTGCAGACGGCTGACGCAAGGCTTTGACTCGACTTCATGCAAGAGGCTCCAACGGCGGTCGGTTATGTCGTTCGGGGGACGAGTTGAAGTAGACCTCATCCAGGTGTGGTGGGCAAGGCAACTTCAAACGGCGACGGAGGACTCACGCGTTTGAATCGCGCCGTTTCGTACGCGCCTGATATGTCGCTTGCTGTTGAGTCGACCCCTCGTTGTTCGACTACGAAGACGGCCGCGTGGATCGGTATTGGTTTCAAACGGGTAATGCCTACGTTCGTTTTTTCCCGTAACATTTCGGTCCAGATGACTACTCTCGTTCCGCCTGAACCCACAACGCCCTACGCGACGATCTTGGCTCATCGCCAAGCGCTCAGTACGCTCCCGATCGCGGAGTTGATCGCTGCCTATAAGCGCTACGGCGCCGTCCTACTTCGCGGATTTGAGGTTGATCTCAGTGAATTCCGCGACCTCACCCGGAGTCTATGCAGGGGATCGGTTTTCAACGAGAGTCCCGGTCGCGAAGTGATCGACCGAGCGCAAAATATCCAAACCGTCAATCTCGGCTACGAACCGTTTCCACAACATCCCGAGCTTTCGCGCGAACCGTGGAAACCCGACATCTGTTTCTTCTGGTGCATAAAAGCGCCAACGAAGGGTGGAGAAACCACCGTTTGTGATGGTGTAGAAATCGTGCGGCGCCTTCCTCCAGCAGTCAAGAATGCGTTTAGCAAAAGGCAGCTTCGCTATCAGCAGCCTGCGACGAACGCCGAGATCGCGTTTTGGTTGGGATCGAATGCGCCCGATGCCGCGACTCTTGCGAATCCTCCCGCGCACTGTCCTTATTCCTTCGAGAGCATCGACGGGATAATCCATCGATACTTTCTCAGGCCTGCGCTGCACAAGCCGATGTTCAGTGACGAACCGGCATTTGGGAATTTCCTGTTTTTCGGACGCTATTTCAACCGCCAGAACATTTTCCCAACTTTCGAAAACGGGGAATCCGTTTCCGATGATCTCCTTGCGCAGGTGAAGGCCGTAAGCGACCAATCTGAAAGCGGTGTCGCGTGGCAACCGGGCGACATCATTATTTTGGATAACACGCGTTTCATGCATGGACGTCGCGCCATCCTTGATTTGGATGAACGCCACATCGCGACTTATTTCGGTTACGTGCATTTCGCCGTAGTCGAGCACCGCGAGCGGCACTACCCGTGGCGTGTCGCCGCTTTCAAGCCGCCTGTATTCGCGTAAACAGGACGGAGGCATTTACCGTATCGAACGACAAACTCCTCCGACGCTTTTTCGTTTTCCGCTTATCGCTTATTGAAGCGTGACGAGAAGTTCGTCCAGCTGATCGAACGTCTCGGACAAGCCGTCCGCGGCGCCGGCGTTTGCCTCGAATGCTTCTTTCGACGGATACCGTTCGTGCATGACAAGCAGCGTCTTGCCGTCTTTTTCTTCTAGGGTTAGCGTGGTGACGGAGCCGTCTGGGCTTTCTTCATTCGTCCAGACCAGGCGCGAGGACGGGACGACTTCGAGATACTTCCCGAAGAACGCCATCGATCCCGATTCGCCATGGCGAAACACCAAACGATACGCGCCACCGACGCGGACATCCTGCTCGCAGGAAAGCAACTCCATGCCGTAGGATTTCGGCACCCACCATCGTTTGAACAATTCGGGCGTTGTCCACGCCTTGAACACGATGCGCGCTGGCGCGTCGAAAGTCCGCGTGATGACGGCGTCGCGATCGGACTTGCGTTCCACCTGCGTGCGGCCTTTGGTGGATGTAGCGTCACTTTCTTTTTTTGCGTCCATCAACTTTCTCCTTTCGTCTTAGTTCTGCGACGACCTTGTCCAGCTCGTCGAAGCGTGCATCCCAAAGTTCTCGATACTTCTCGATCCATGCCGTCTCTTCTTCGAGCCGGCGCAAGCCGAGCTTGCAGGTTCGCACGCGCCCGACTTTCCGCGTGACGACCAGCCCCGCCTGCTCAAGCACACCGACATGCTTCTTCATGCCCGTGAGCGTCATGTGGAACTTTCCGGCGAGTTCGGTGATTGAAGCGTCCGCGCGCCCGAGCTGCACCAGAACGCCGCGGCGAGTAGCGTCCGCGAGTGCAGAGAAAGAAGCATCGAAACGGGCATGCGCATACTGAACCATGTGGTTCAGTGTAGGACATCGACTGGCGGTGCGCAAGAGTCAACACCAAAGGGACGGCGGAACTTCTGCGCCACATGCACAGTTGCGCGGGACACTCGGCCGCGAGGGGTGAAAGCTTCTGAGAAAGCAAAGCGGATCTCATCCCTTTTTGCGTTTTTTCGGTTCTTCGCCGCTTGTCCGTTTATCGTCCGCAAAGATGCCGCGACTGCGCGCATCCAACTATGTTTTTCTTCGCTCAAGCGATTTCCGATGCGGACGCGAGGGAAACAGCCGTCGCACGCTGCCGAGTAGAATTTCGATGCATGAAATACGCGCCGTAATCATCTGTTCAGGGATTGTGATCGTTGGAGCGGCATGGATTGTTTGGGAGCGAAACGAAAACGTCCCAACCGAATCGGTCGCACAACGGACGGCGACAATAGACAGCGGTTTAAGGCAAGACGACGGCACTAAGCGGGTCGTTTTGAAGTTGAATCTCACGCGCGGGGATTCCACAACTCCAACGATCTCGACGAGTCCTACCTCTAGCCATCCGTTTGGTGCGCTGTTTGACGCCGCTCGACGCTGCCACAACCTACT
>CAZZYA010000287.1:0-3633 GCA_964658115.1 uncultured Rudaea sp.
GTGCTTCCTGAAAAAATTCAGGATCGTTCTCTTCCAACGCCACTCGCAGATAGATTTCAACTTGCTCTGGCGTCTTGAGGTAGTCCGCCATGTCGAAAGGATAGAGTTTGAGCGGCATTTCTTTCCTCAATCCATATGATTGGCCAGTAAGATCGCGCGACGAACGTCCGCCTGCTGTGTACGTTTGTCACCGCAAACGAGCAACACGATCAGCTCGGCTTCGCGGCGAGTAAAATAAACGCGATATCCCGGACCATGATGTATGCGCGTTTCGAATACGCCGCGTCCGACAGATTTAGCATCGCCGAGGTTGCCCTTACGCATTCGTTGGATGGCAACGCCGATCTTCGATTGCGCGGTCCAGTCGCGAATCTGCATCAGGCATCGTTCGAACGACGCCGTTCTTACCACATCCATGTGGAACGTATCCTATGGTTGACACGGCGTCAACTGTGGTTGACGCGCTTTTCCTCCCCAAGAAACCGAATCACACCGTTAGCGGATTCGGTTTTTCCGGCTCGATCTTCCAGGTCTTGATCGCGCGCGATACATCTTTCGCGCTCATCTTGCCTTCCGCTGCCAGCGCGTAAATCGCGGCGTGCGCGATGTAGAAGCGATTCACCTCGAAGAAATAACGCAGGTTTTCGCGCGTGTCGCTGCGGCCGAATCCGTCGGTGCCGAGCGCCACATACTTTTTGCCATCGGGCACGAATGCGCGAATCTGGTCGGCGTATTCGCGCACGTAATCGGTCGCAGCGATGACGGGGCCTTGTCGGTCCTGCAGGCACGCACCCACATGCGCAACGCGCGGCTTGTCTTCGGGATGCAGACGATTCCAGCGTTCGCAATCGAAGCCGTCTTTGCGCAGCTCGCTGAAACTCGGACAGCTCCAGATGTCGCAGACGACGCCGAATTCGTTCTCCAGCAATTCCGCCGCGGCGATCGCTTCGCGCAGGATCGTGCCGGAACCGAGCAGTTGGACGCGCGGACCGTTACTCTTTTTGGCGGACTTCGCCGGCGCCGATTTTTCGCCGCCTTTAGAAACTTCCTTGGCCGATGCCTTGGTTTCCTTCGGCGGCGGTCCGTCGGTTTCCGGAACGTCGCCCTTGCCCTTCTTGTCGGACTCCGAGGCTGCCGTCGGCGATCCCGCCGGAAGCGGATCGTCGCCGTCGCGGAACAGGTACATGCCTTTGATGATGTCCGCTTCGACGCTGCGTCCCGGCTGCGCGCGGGGCATATCCGGGTGCGTGTAGTTCTCGTTCATCACCGTGACGTAGTAGTAGCAGTCTTCCTGCTCCTGCATCATGCGGCGCACACCGTCTTGTAGAACGACGGCGACTTCATACGAAAATGTCGGATCGTACGCGCGGCAATTCGGAATCGCACCGGCAAGCAGATGCGAGTGGCCGTCTTCGTGCTGCAGCCCTTCGCCGTTGAGCGTCGTACGTCCCGCTGTTCCGCCGACCAAAAAACCCCGCGCGCGCATGTCGCCCGCCGCCCACGCGAGATCGCCGATGCGCTGGAAACCGAACATCGAGTAATAGATGTAGAACGGCAGCGTCGGCGCGTCGCTGATGGAATAACTCGTCGCCGCCGCCATCCATGCCGACATCGCGCCGGGTTCCGTGATGCCTTCCTGCAAGACCTGACCTTTCTGGTCTTCGCGGTAGTACATCAGTTGGTCGGCATCCTGCGGACGATATTTCTGACCTTCCGGCGCGTAGATGCCGATCTGGCGGAACATGCCCTCCATGCCGAACGTGCGCGCCTCATCGGCGACGATCGGCACGATGCGCTGGCCGATCTGTTTGTCGCGCAGCAGAAGGTTGATGCCGCGCACGAACGCCATCGTGGTGGAAATCTCGCGATCGCCACTGCCTTTGACGATCTGCTCGAACGCCGACAATGCCGGTGCTTCGAAACCTTTGCTCTTGCGGCGGCGCTGCGGCAAAAATCCGCCGAGCGCCTGACGGCGTTCCATCATGTATTTCACTTCCGGCGAATCCTTGCCCGGATGGAAATACGGCACGTCGTCGACTTTGTCGTCGGGAATCGGAATCTGGAAACGGTCGCGGAATTCGCGCACCGCGTCGTTGTCGAGTTTCTTTTGCTGATGCGTCGGATTCTGCGATTCACCCGAGCGTCCCATGCCGTAACCCTTCACCGTTTTGGCGAGGATGACGGTCGGCATGTCTTTCGTTTTCGTCGCCGCGTCGTACGCTGCGTATACTTTGTGCGGATCGTGACCGCCGCGATTCAGACGCCAGATGTCGTCGTCGGAAAGATTGCGCACCATCGCCGCCGTCTCCGGATATTTTCCGAAGAAATGCTCGCGCGTGTACGCGCCACCGAATGCCTTGCACGCCTGATATTCGCCGTCGACGGTTTCCATCATCAGTTTGCGCAGCGCGCCGCTGGTGTCGCGTGCGAGCAGCGGATCCCAGTAACTTCCCCACACCACTTTGATGACGTTCCAGTCCGCGCCGCGGAAAACGCCCTCGAGTTCCTGGATGATTTTGCCGTTGCCGCGCACCGGGCCGTCGAGTCGCTGCAGATTGCAGTTGACGACGAAAATCAGGTTGTCGAGCTTTTCGCGCCCCGCCAGCGAAATCGCGCCGAGCGATTCGGGTTCGTCGGATTCGCCGTCGCCGATGAAGCACCACACCTTGCGATCGGATTTCGGAATCAGTCCGCGATGCTCCAGATACTTCATGAAGTGCGCTTGATAGATAGCCTGCAGCGGACCGAGACCCATCGAGACGGTCGGCACCTGCCAGTAATCCGGCATCAGCCACGGATGCGGATATGACGACAAACCATGCCCTTTGCCGGCGACTTCCATGCGGAACAGATCGAGCTGTTCTTCGCCGATGCGGCCCTCGAGAAACGAACGCGCGTACACGCCGGGCGACGAATGGCCCTGATGGAAAATCAGATCGCCCGGATGATTCTCGTTCGGCGCGCGCCAGAAATGATTGAAGCCGACGTCGTACAACGTCGCGCTCGAGGCGAAACTCGCGATGTGCCCGCCGAGCTCACCCGGTTTGCGATTCGCGCGCACCACCATTGCCATCGCGTTCCAGCGGATGAGCGAGCGGATGCGCCATTCCATGTTCGCGTCGCCCGGCATTTTCGCTTCGAGGTTCGTAGGAATCGTGTTGACGTATTCCGTCGTCGGCGAGAACGGCAGGTAGCCGCCGGAGCGGCGCGTCGAATCGACCATGCGTTCGAGCAGGAAATGCGCGCGTTCGGGGCCGTCGGCATTGATGACGGCGTCGAGCGCTTCCGACCACTCCTTGGTTTCGGCGGGGTCGATGTCTTGATTCAGGACGTCCTGCATGATGTTCATAGGAATCTCCGATATCGGCGGCAGAGCGCGGCGCAGGGCCGCGCGAAGGCACGGACCGATTGCCGGAAGTCTACCGTTTTGCTGTAAATAAGGCATGACGCACACGCATCATCGGACGATGATATCTTCGCCGTGGGCCAGCTACTGGGGAGTATCGCGTGAATGCACTGCAGCAAAGAATGAAGTCTGTTTCACGCTGGCTTGCGATGGCAGTCATTGCCGGCGTCGGCGTCGCGCACGCGGCCGATCTGGTCATCTATGACGATGCCCTTGAGAACGGTTTC
>CAZZYA010000288.1:0-3621 GCA_964658115.1 uncultured Rudaea sp.
TGGAACTCAACCTGCTCGATCTCAATGCCAAGTCGGACGACGACATACAGCTCATCGGACTTGTCGCACGCGAAGCTTGGCAAAAAGAACGTCTCGATGAATATCTAGAACAGAGACAAGCGGTTAGCCGATATACGATAGCCGCAGTACTTTTGTCTGATGCAATTTTGCCTGCTATTCGCCGTGAGCTGCGTCGTATCTCACCAAGCGTACGAATCGAAACCGATGAAATTGCCGATGCCTTGCAAGCGGATGTGATCAAACGTGAAGTGCTCGAGGGCGACAAGGCTGTCGCGGCAGCGAAACTCGTTGCAAAAAGTGCGCGCAAGCCATTACGTGAAACCAAGAGTGAAGCCGACGCCGCCGTCTCGTCGTAGTTCACAAGCGTTAAAGCGCCTGATCACGAAGTCGTTCGCGCAGATGCGATACCTCTGAGCGACGCCTTTCTATTTCTAATTGCTGCAATCGATCAAGTTCTGCACGCAATCGCGCCATTTCGGCATCGCGCGTGGAATTTATTGGGCGGAGAAACCAATAAGCTATAAATCCGGAGTAGGCGCCCATCAATGCGATGCCAGCTGCCATCAACAAGACGCCAAAAACTCGACCTTCCGACGTTACGGGATATTTGTCCCCGTATCCGACGGTCGTAATTGTTTCCGCCGTCCACCAGAGGGCATCTTCCGCAGTTCTAATATTCGATGCCGCCGATGTCTCGAAGTGTAAAACTCCGATACTTGCAAAGATCATCAAGAGGCCAGACATAAGCGTGATAGCGAGAATTGTGTTCTTTGCACGACCCCGCAGAATAAATTCTCCCAAAATCTTTGCCGCGCGGATCGCACGCAAAACTCTGAATATTCGAAAAAGACGGGTGGCTCGGCCGAGCCGAAACAAATCCAAATTTGGTACGCACGAAAGAAAGTCGATCCAACCCCAGGTAAAGAAATAACGTAAACGGCTAGGCGATCGCCAAAAAGTCACGCAGAAGTCGACAAAGAAGATGCCGCAAAGCGTGTCGTCCGCGTAGTCGAGAATCTGCCGCGAGCTATCGGTGAGCTCCAATGTCACTTCGGAGCCAACGACAATCAAAGCAAAGATGCTGGTGATGAGCATCAACAGTAGATAGGAACTGTTTGTTCGCTCGGTTTTAGAAATTGTTCGCATCGGACAAAACCTCCGACGACAAACGTTACACCAAGCGGAGCGCGTCGGCCCCTAAAAGCGTTCGCAGTTGCGCCTACTCGTTAAAACGTCTTAGGCGATGTGCCCGCGCTTGCGCACGATCAACATCGCGAGTTCCAGCGACTGCTCGTAGTTCAATCGCGGATCGACGGTCGATTTGTACGCGCGCGCAAGATCGGTTTCCGACAGATCGCGCGCGCCGCCCATGCATTCAGTGACGTTTTCGCCCGTGAGTTCCAGATGCACGCCGCCTAGCCGCGTACCGCAGGCGGCGTGAATGTCGAACGCGAGATCGAGTTCGCCGCGGATATTGATGAAGCGGCGCGTCTTTATCCCGTTAGCGAGCGTTTCGCCGTTGCCGTGCATCGGGTCGCAGCACCACAACACGCGGCGGCCTTCGGCTTTGACGGCGTTGAGGATGGCCGGCAATGCGGATTCGATCTTTTCCGCGCCCATGCGATGGATTAACGTGATTCGTCCAGCTTCGTTGTCGGGATTGAGCGTGTCGAGCAAGCGCAGCACTTGCGCGGTCGTCGCGCTCGGGCTGACTTTGATGCCGATAGGATTGCGGATGCCACGACAATATTCGACGTGCGCGCCGTCGAGCGCAGCGGTGCGCATGCCGATCCACGGGAAATGCGTCGATAGGTTGAACCAGCCCCACTGTCGCGGCACCTGGCGCGTGAGCGATTGTTCGTAGTGAAGCAACAGCGCTTCGTGAGAAGTATAAAAATCAACACGCTGGTAACTTCCGATTTGATCGCCGACGAGCGTTTCCATGAAACGCACGGAGTCGCCAATGGCGTCGACCATGCGTTTGTATTCGGCCTGTAGCGGCGAATGTTCGACCCACGCGAGATCCCAATATTCGGGGTGATGCAGGTCGGCAAAACCGCCGTCGATCAGCGAGCGAACGAAATTCATCGTCATCGCGGAGCGCGAATGTCCTTCGAGAAGACGCGATGGATCAGGCGTGCGTGCGGCTGCTTCGAATTCCGGACGATTGATGATGTCGCCGCGATAGCTTGGTAGCGTTACGCCATCGCGAGTCTCGGTGTCGGTCGAACGTGGCTTCGCATATTGTCCGGCGAAGCGGCCAATACGAACGACGGGCAGCTTGAGGCCGTGAACGAGCACGAGGCTCATCTGCAGCAGCACTTTCAAGCGGTTGGTGATGAGGCCGCTGGTGCAGTCGCTGAAACTTTCGGCGCAGTCGCCGCCCTGAAGCATGAAGCCGCGACCTTCGGCGGCGTCAGCGAGTTTGCGCTTGAGCGCAAGCACTTCCCACGAGGTTACGAGCGGCGGCAACTCGCGCAATTCGACGAGCGCGCGATCGAGCGCGGCGTCGTCGGGATATGTCGGTTGCTGCGTCGCGGTGTTGCCTTGCCATGACTGCGGCGTCCAATCCGAGTGGCTGCGAACGGCGGTCAGACTTGGTTTCTCACCTTGCATGGCGCGACTTTTATTGCACTGCGGAAAGACATCATGCCACAGCGTGTCCGGACCGCAACCTCTACCGATTAACGTTTGCGGAAACCCGCCCACACGGCGCCCGCGCCGAGAAGGACGTAGCACAACAACGTCCAGACCGGCATCGACTGGCCGAGAAACGTCCATGTGATCTGCGAGCAGTCTGCTGAACCGGTGAAGGCCATCCGCAGCACTTTGCTTATCGGAAAATTGCTGACCATGTAATTCCAGCCGGGCGCGCAGCCGGCGAACGGATCGGGCGGCTGCTGTTGCACCCAGATATGTCGCGCGGCGATGCCGACGCCAACAAACGCCGTCAGTAGAAGGACGATGGCGTAGACATGTCGACCTGTTGCGCGCGGATTCTGGATCGCGCCGACGAGGAATACGATACCCATCACGATAAAGACGATGCGCTGGAAGATGCACAACGGACACGGCTCGATATGCAGGTCGAACTGAACGTAATACGCGTACGCAAGCAATGCGGCGCAAACGATAAATCCGGCATAGCATTGCGTGCGGAAAGACCAGCGAAGCGGGTTGAGATTCATAAACTCTCCGAACGGACCGGCCGCGCCGTCCGCATCACAGAAACAATTGGGATGTGGCGATCTTCTCGAAGATCAAGACAGCAAGTGCGAGCCAAAGTGCCAGCGTTGCGCCTTCTATTTTCATATCTTTTTGCTCGCGCAGCGCAAGCCAGATGGCGAAAGGCACGCCAACGTACCGCAACTCGACAACCCAGGAAGCGGCGAGAAACGCGCCGCCTATCACAAACACGGCCCACGCGCCGCGCGGACGCAACGGGATCATCGCGAGTCCGCACGCCGCGCACGTCACTACTACGGCGGCCAAGACACGACCGATGCCCTGACTCATGGCATCGACGACGCCGTTATGCAGATAGTAGCTGGGCATAACGCGGTTGTACGGGTTGTTGGCCGTAAACCCAAACCAGAAAGC